>CAJUFK010000032.1 GCA_910585535.1 uncultured Angelakisella sp.
CGATCCCCAGCCACCAGTCATAGTCCCGCCAATGCTCCACTGCTTTCCCATCCACGAACTGCTGGTAGATGGTCCCTACCCCGAACTCTTTTCCATCCACCTGGGAGAACCCCGGATAGATCTCCAAGGTTTCAGAAAAGGTTCCGTTCCGGATCTCCTGAAACGGAAAACTTATAAAGTCTCGATTTCCAGCGGCCAGCACGTAGGTGAAACGGATCATGGAACCGGCACCTCCTGGAAGATGGGACAAACTGGGCTGAGGCACCAGCTCCCCCGTCTGCTGGTCATAGATAAGCTTCACGAAAGAATGAGGATTGTTTAGGCACATATAGGCCATAGGAGAAGGCGTATTCATCTGCTGCTGGTGGCGGGGGCCTCCCCGGTGTTCAAACACTCCCAGGTCATAGTAGCCGCCGCCGGGCTTCTTGTCCGGGGCTACTAGGTAAACCGAGAACTGCCTGTCATAGTCAATTCCGTTCTCTTCGTTGTATCGGTTGTAGACCCCTTGATCCAGGAGAACAAGAAAAACACTGTTCTTGTCCCCGTACAGGTCGCTGAACCAATCCCTAATTTCCGGATACCGATTGGTTGAAGCCAGAAAGGAAAAGCCTCCCCCGGACAAGCTGGCGCCATTTCCCGTAGAAGTAACAAAGTCCGGAATCGGCGGCACCCATTCAGGATCATACATCTCCACGGCATAGGCGGGTATGGCCATAGAAGCCAAAAGCAGGACCGCCAGAAAAACGGCCAAGAATCTTTTCTTCATGAAACGCCTCCCTACCGGCCAAAGAAGCCGACCAGCTTAATGATAATATAGATGCTGCTAAGGATCGCGAAGATCCAGAACCCGGCATTAAAGGCCACGCCGATATGATAACGGAGCATCCCGATCGCTTTCTCAAAAATTCCGGTATCCCATGGGATATAGGGATTGTAAATATTCAGCAACAGAAACATCGTATCACCTCATATGTTCAAACTGTACAATCGCAGACTACGGATCCTTAACCCACGATTGTGCATCAATACAAAAAGGGGACGATGCCGCACAAGCACCGCCCCCTCCTGCCTTTGCTCACATCTTGACAAACCGAGAGACCAAGCCGGGGATGATGCGAATCCCCAGGAAGATTGCAAAGAGCCCCAAGCCCACGGGCAGGATGACCTGAACGTTGGACATCACGCCCTCCACCAGCGGGGACAGCATATCCGTAGTAATGGCCAGATTGGGAAGGTTCCCTGCACCGCCACCGGACTCACTGGCGAAGGCTACCACGGAGGAACCAGCGGCGAAAACGCCGCTCACCATAGGGAACAGAAGGGCTTTCTTTGCTTTGAGACACTGGATCATTTTCATTGACCTCCTAAAATTTTCTATTCTACAGCACGCTCTGGATGAACGTACAGTAAAACCACATACAGAACTTGTAGACCAAGAAGAACGCCGTGCTAAGGGGAAGGACGCCATAGACCAGGAGTTCCATACACTGGCGGATAGACGCCACGTCTTCAGCCAGGGCGGAAGCTGGGGGATCATCCTCTGGAGGCTCTTCTTCGGCAGGACCTTGAACGCTCCCGGGAAGATCTTCCTCTGCAGGATCCTGAACACCTTCGGGAGGCCCTTCTTCCGTGGGATCTTGAGCGTTATCCCCTGGAGGATCTTCTGGCGAAGGTTCCAAGGGCTCTCCCGACGAAGACTCTGGTTCCTGTTGATTTTCCTCTGGCGGATTCTCTGCGGGAGGATCCGGGGAATCTTCTTGGGATCCTTCCGTCACCGCTTCCTGGGCCTGGTACTCCGACGGCGGGACTTCTGCCGCAAACGCCCGGATAGACATTGCCCCCAAAAGCAGGATAGACAGCAGGGCTAAAGCCGACATCTTGTTGAACAGGTCACGAGGAACCATCTTAGTCCTCCTACTTCTGCGGGAAGGAGATCCCTTTCACCTTCCCCTTCAGCGACAGGATCAGCTGCACCTCACGACCTGCGTACTTCGCCAGGCCTGCGGCTCCGCCCAGGGGTACGACCAGGGCTTGATATTCCTCATCCTTCAGCCATTTGGGAACCGGGATGATACCCACCGACGGGCTTTCCGCAGGCTCTGCGATCCATAACCGCCAACCTGTCACCAACTCCCCCGTCTCCTTGTTCGGAAACTCTACCCGCGACATACCTAAAAACGTGAACATTAAAACCATCCTTTCTTTACCGACCTGTTGGCCGTGATTAGTACCAATTAGGGGTACCATGTAATAGAATACCCCCAAATGCGCCTAAAGTCAATACCCCCAGACGATACTAAGATAAAATTGTAAAAGAAAACAAAAGGAGAAGCCAAAATTATGCGACTTAGAATAAGAGACCTAAGAGAGGACCATGACTTAAACCAAACAAAAGTAGCCGAAATCCTTCACACATCACAAAAACAATATTCCAGATATGAAACCGAAGAAAGAACTTTACCGCTACAGCACCTTGTAACTTTGGCCCAATTTTACAAAACCTCCACCGACTACCTCCTGGGCCTCACCGATGACCCCCACCCTTATCCCCCGCCGCGCCGGGGCCGGTAGTTCCAGCAAGTACCACCTGGGAAAGGGCCCGTCAAGGGCTTTCGCAAATAACAAAACAGTTACATTTTCCTTGTATGCGGGAAAATGTAACTGTTTTGTTATTTACGGTCCCTTGACTGTCCCTCCCCCAGGTCGTTTGCTCCAATCAAGGAGGGGCAAGGCCCCTCCACCCCATAGGGGGCCGAATAAGATTTTGGGAGGCACGACATGAAGAAGACAATCAAGCTGACAAAGAAAACCGCAGAAGAGTTAGTCCGAAAGGTCCTGGGCGTTTCCGGAAAGCTGGAAAAGCAGACGCAGGCCCCTGAAATCTGCATCTTCAAAATGCAGATGGGCGAGATGGAAGTTTCCGTCGAAAATGACTGGTACAAGAGAAACGGCCTTTTCCTTATGCAGATTACTTTCCCCTACAGCGGATCCGTAACCTGGCTCTACTTCGACCCAGTGACCTTGGAAGCCGATCTCCATGCCAACGCCACCGCCCAAAAAGAACTCCGGGAGGAGAAGTGACCCTTGCATTCTCCACCGACACCCGCTATAATGGACACAGACGAAGGAGGTTACAACATGAACGAGCAAGCACTACTGGCGGCCATTGGGGCCATGATGGATGAAAAGCTGGAAGCTGTAATGACAGAAATCCAAGGGCTCAAAGAGCGAACCACCAAGCTGGAAATCGCTATGGAACACCAGATAGACCGAGCGATCAAGCTGTTGGGAGAAGGCCACGAGAGCCTACGGCAGACCATTGAGGAGCGGTTGTCCACCAAGGAACAGCAGGAGAAGAGCGACGTCCGCATTTTCGCCTTGGAGGAAATCGCCAAGAAACACACAGCCCAAATCGAAGAGCTACAAGAGAAGATCAGCTAAGCCCTACCCCCTGCCCTACCCAGGAGCAGGGGGTTTTTATTTCCTGCATTGGCGCCGAAATAATAAAAATTTAGCGAAATTAAGGGGAGCCGAAATCTAACTAATCTATTTATGGAATGCCACCCCGCTGATAAAGATCAACCTTTCACCTCCTAATAAATAATCTTTGTCCTGCTATGGTATCGTACTAAATCTTTTTACACCGGCTTAATCAGCCCCTGCTCGAAAAACGTCTCAAATGTATTCATGGCGCCGCCATGCTCGACGATTTTACCGTCCATAACCTTATCAATATCAACGCCGGTAATGAACAGCCTTTTGTGGGTCGGCGTGATCCCCAGCCATTCGCCCTTATGGGTCCCTTCCATGAGAAATTCCGAAATGACATAGTCACCGTCGGCAAACTGCCGGGTGATCTTCATGGTAAAGTCCGGGTAGGTTTTTCTCACAGCCACGAGGTGCTGCTTCATACCCTCCAGTCCGACGGGCACAGATTTTCCACGGTCATAAAGAACGCAGGCTTCTGAAATGTACCAGGGGAGTTCCTCCAGCAGATCACCCGAAACGACCACTTCATAAAAACGTTTTACGATTTCCCTGTTGTCCATTTTTCCTCCTTTAGATGGGACTGTTTCTATTTCGCTAAATATTATTGTCTTATTGAAACTCGATTGGCCGTTTTTCCTGTATCGCCAGCTGGCAAAGGGCAATCAGCCGGTCGATAAGAAACTCGCAGTCCGAATCCACGAAGCACTCAAAAAGGTTTTGGGGCGTGATGCCGTACAACCGGAACACATCCTGCTTCCAGTCTATGATCCGCTGAAGGGGCGGCTCCTTTCGGAAGGCGTCCCCCAGCTCCTTTAGCTCCTGGAGCAGCAGCCTGCAATCTTTGACGCTCCAAACACCGTCGCAGTCGGGATGGTTCAGCAGGGTGGTCATGGAGGAACCGACCTTCCTTTTGCGGACAAACTCGGCGGCCAGGTCCCGGAAATCCCCGAAATACTGGTAACGCCAAACCTCCACCCCGGCGATCTCTTCGCCGCAGTCGTCAAAAATGCACAGATACAGCCCCATTCCGCCCCTCCTTCTGCCCTTCTACCCCCGGTCCGTCCGTTTCAAGGTAGTATACTGGTGTTCTTTTACAAACTGCCGCAGTTCCGGGGAGACCCGGCAGCCCTTGGGAATCGTGATTAAAAAGTGTGCCTTTTCCTTCTCGGCTGCCTCCCCCAGGTACCGGATCTGATAGGTCAGCCGCAACCGGGAACAACCTTTCACCAGGATCCAGTGGTAGCGGCCCATGATATTTTTCTGGTCCGGTGCGCACCTCCGCTGGGTCTGCCACTTGCAGTACTGGGGCTTCATTGAACGCCCCCCTCCCCTGCCGCCTTTCGCTCCCAGGGGAAGCCGAACTTCGGCCTGGGAAGCTCCAGGTGGCTGTAGTCTGCCTTTTCCGGGCGGATCAGCTCCTTGGGGCACTCCAGAACATCCACCGTGACCGGGATGCCCCGCTTCGCCGCCAGCTTCGCCAGCCCGGCGACATAGGGAAACAACAGGGTGGGGACCTCCGGACCGTCGCCTTTGCGCCATTTCTCCACCATGGATACCAGGGCCAGGTTCAAGGTGACCTCGTCCTCGTCCAGGAGAGCCAGCATCCCCTTGGCGTAAAAGGCCCAGGGGGAGGTGGGCCGCTTCGCCTTCTCCTCTAAGGCCACCACCTGCTCGGCGCATTTCCGGGCCTTTTTGTCCTCCCCAAAGGTCAGCATGATGGTCCCCGTCCCCAGGGCGATGCCTCTTTTCCGCTTGGGCGGGTTGCGCTCCGGTATCATCAGCAGGCCGCCCAGATCCGACAGGAGCTGTTCGTCTGCATCGGCGATGACCCCCATGAGGAAGTGGTCGGTGTTGTTCAGGTCCACCAGACATTGGGTGACCTGGTATTGGTCCTCGATGGGCCAGCGGCAGAGCTTTTCCTGGCAGTAGGCCGCCAGATAGAGGTATTCCTTTGCCTTGGCGGTGTCCTTCCAGGCGGCCTGATAGAAGCCCCCCAGAAAATAATAGGAGGATCGCAGGTGCTGGATCGCCTTGAAACCGGTCAAAAAGCTGTTGTCTGGGATGTGATACCGGGTCTCCCCGAACCAGTTGTAGGGGAAGGTCTTGCCGCTGGCGATGAGGTCCGCCAGGTCCCAGCTGGCCTCCGGGTCCTCCAGGGCTGCCCGGTCCTTTTTGATCTGTTCCAGAAAGGAGGGCAGCATCACCCCTTTTTCGGAGGTCGCCTTTTCCAGGTACTTGGTCTGGGCCACAGTGGCGTAAAGTAAGCTGCTCATGGTTTTCCTTCCTCCGGCGTCAGTTCTTTTACCATGATGATCCCGTGGTGGCCCTCCCCGTAGCAGTTTGGGAGAAAGCCGGCGGGAACAAAGCCAAAACGGTGGAAATAGTCGTAATGCTCCCGGCCATAGGAGCGGAGGTCCGCCAGCTCCTTGGCAAAGTCGACGATAGGCCTGCCGTGGCAGGACATCCCGGTGGAGCTGATGACATATTTGAGGTTCCGATACCCCTTTCCCCTGGCGTGGCGTTCCGCCTGGAGGAGAAGGGGCTCCAAAGGCTCCTCCATGACGAAGGTCCCGTTGTCATCATAGCCCAGATTTTCGATGGAGAGGCAGCGGTAGCCCTCAAACTCGGCGCAGAGGACCCAGCCCCTGGGGCTTTCCGGGTCCTCCCCCAGATACCACCCCACCAGCCGGGCCAGCAGTTTTTCGTTTTGCAGCTGTTCCTCCGCCCCGGCGTAGTCCCACCAGTCCGGCTTGATGGTGGACATCAGCCCCGCGACCCGACCGGCGCTGTGGGCGTCGATGGAATAGATATTCATCCCTATCTCCCCAGCTCGTAGGCCCGGCGAATGGTGGCATCGCAGCAACGGCGGACCAGCTCCTCCAGGCCGCCCTCCTTCAGGGCCTCCAGGCCCATGAGGGTGGTCCCCTTGGGGCTGGTGACCATGTCGATGAGCTGCTGGTGGGTCTTGCCCGTCTCGGTCATCATCCTGGCGGCCCCGGTCATGGTCTGGCAGAACATCCGGTTGGCCAGGTCCGGGTCAAAGCCCTTTTCCTGGGCGTACTGGCAGAAGTACATGGCGAAAAGGTAGAGGTAGGCCGGGGTGCTGCCGCTGACGGCGATGATCTCGTTCATCTTGTCCTCCGGGATCTCCTCCACCAGGCCGGCGGAGGAAAAGACCCCCTTGACAAAGTCGAACTCCTCCCGGGTGGTGGGTTCGCACCGGGCCACGGCGGTGGCGCCGCATCCCACCAGGAGGGGGGTGTTGGGCATGGCCAGCACCACCTTGGCCTGCTCCCCCAGAATGCTCTTGATGAACCCCTGGGAGATGCCGGCGGCGATGGAGATGACCACGCTGTCCGGGGAGAGGGCCGGAGCCATTTTGCCCAGGACCTCCTCCGCCTGCTGGGGCTTCATGGAAAGGAGGATGTACCGGCTCTCCCGGCAAAGCTCTTCTATCGAGGTATAGACAGCATACCCCTTGTCCGCCATGACTTTCCGTTTTTCCTCATGGATGTTGTAGGTACCGATTTCCCCGGGGGCCAGATACCCGGAGGCCACCACCCCCGAAAGGATGGCGTTTGCCATATTCCCTGCCCCAATGGCGCTGAATTTTGCCACTTCTTTTCCCTCCTTATCTTGCACAGGCGGCGCAGTCCTCGTCACAGGCGGCGTCTATCCCCTGGGCATCCTCTGCCAGGTCCGCCAAAGCGGCCTTTATCATAATGGCGCATTCCACCCGCTTCTTTTCCAACTCGCAGGCCAGATGGTAGGGGTGCATGATGTCCCCGGCATAGGTGTGGTTATTGGCATTGCAGCCACCGGAACAGTAGAACTTGGCCCAGCAGTTCCGGCACTCCTCTTTGCCGTAGACGTTGGAGGCTGCAAACCGGCGCTTCATCTCCATGTCGATCTCCCCGGAGAAGATGTCCCCCATCTTCCACTCCTCCTGCCCCACAAACTGATGGCAGGGGTAGACGTCTCCGTCAGGGGTGACAGCGCAGTATTCATTCCCTGCCCCGCAGCCCCGGAGGCGCTTGATAACACAGGGCCCCTGGTCCAAATCGATCATAAAGTGGAAGAAGTTAAAGCCGTTGTGTTCCCGCCGCCGGGCAATGAGGAGCTTTGCCAGCCGCTCATATTCGGCGAAGATGGCGGGAAGGTCTATTTCCGTAAGGGCATAGGGCATCGCCGGGTCGGCCACCACCGGCTCCACCGAGATCTGGTCGAAGCCGCAGCGGTTCAGATGGAGGACATCCTCGGCGAAATCCAGGTTGTACTTGGTAAAGGTCCCCCGGACGTAATACTGCCCATCCCCCCGGCGGGTTACCAGTTTTTGGAATTTTGGAAGAAAGGCGTCGTAGCTGCCGCTGCCGTCCACCCGATGGCGGACGCGGTCGTTGACTTCCTTCCTTCCGTCCACCGAGAGAACGACGTTGTGCATCTCCTGATTGATAAAATCGATCCGGTCGTCGGTGAGAAGGGTTCCATTGGTGGTGATGGTAAAGCGGAAATTTTTGCCGCACTCCTTTTCCCGCTCCCGGGCGTAGCGGACGATTTCCTTCACCACATCAAAGTTCATCAGCGGCTCCCCACCGAAGAAATCCAGTTCCAGGTTCCGGCGGTTTTCTGACTTTTCGATAAGGAAATCGATGGCCTTCTTCCCCACCTCCAGGGGCATCTCCATGCGATGCCCGGTGCCGAAGTCCCCGGTACCGGCAAAGCAGTAGTCGCACCGGAGGTTGCAGTCGTGGGAGATATGCAGGCACATGGCCTTAATGGGCGAAAGGACCATCCGGTCGGCAAACTGGCCGTAATCGTCCGGGGAGTAAAGGCTCCCCTCCTGGTAAAGGTCCAGGATCTCCCCGTAGGTCTCCTCCACCTCTTCCCTGCTCCAGGCGCTGTATTTTTTCAAAAGGTCCGGCGGGCACTGCTCCGCCAAAGGGGGCTCCAGGTCCTGGGCCAGGCGGTAAAAAAGCTCGTCCACCACATGGACACCGCCGCTGTGGACGTCGAGAATGATATTATATCCGTTCATCTGATAGCAATGGATCATCTTTTTGATTCCTCTGTTTCGTCATAATAAAAGAGTCCAATCCCGCCCAAAAGGACAGAATTGGACTGACGGAAGGTCTTGCTTATTTGGCGTTTTCGCACTTCTGGTTGGCAACGGTGCAGGAGGTCTTGCAGGCGGACTGGCAGGAAGCCTGGCACTCGCCGCAGCCGCCCTTGGCGGCAGTCTCCTTGAGGTTGGCCCGGTTGAGAGTTTTTACGTGTTTCATTTTTATTCCTCCCTTCTTTTTTGTCATTATAACACATCGCAGGGAAAAATTCTACCCTTTTTCAACGGACTTTGCGCTTTTTATTAACCCCTAGCACCCCGCCAATCATTCCGCTGGCCGCATAGATGATAAACTTGTAAAGGGCCAGAACACCGACAGGCTGACCCAGAAGCATCAATTCGCAGAAAAAGGCCAGCAAAAAGATCACTGCCCCGCAGCCCAGTCCCCACAAAAGGCCCCGCTCCCGAAGGATCCGGGCGCAGCAGTATCCTGCCAGAATGGTCCCCGCAGCTACCCCGAAGATGGACAGGGGGACCACTGCGCTGTGAGGGAGGTCCCGCACCGTCATAAGCGCCGCAAAAACGGAAAGGAGCAGGAAGGTTGTCACCACTCCTGCCGCCACCGAGACGGCCAGGGCTCGGGAGAACCTTGTCATATTTCTGGTATCGGGACCGGCGGACGGTTTTTTCATCACAGACACCCCTTTACTTTCATGGTCTCACAGTAGAACTATATTCCAAAGGGTGTGCTGTTATTCAAAGGGACGGTCACTTGCTCTCCTTGGGGGTAGTATTCTGCTGGATCGCCCAACGGGTGACGCGGATCTTGCTGCGGTCGCTTCCGGTCTCGATGACCAGGGTGTCCTCCTTCATGCTGACGATGGTTCCTACGATGCCGCCAATGGTGATGACGTCATCCCCCACCTGAAGGTTGGAACGCATCTTGCTGGCTTCCTTATCCCGCTTCTGCTGGGGGCGGAGGATAAAGAAGTAGAAGACGGCGATAATCATAACCAGAGAGATTATGCTGGTGAACATTCCGCCTGCGGCGGCGGGGTCAGCGGTGAGAAATGAGAAATTCATGTTTTTATACCTCCAAAAAAGTCTATCGCTTATTATACCTTTTTTTGGGCGCTGTTGCAAGGTTTTTTGCAATCTCTTTCCGATACACTGCTATGGGTCCTCTGTTCTGACCTTGGCTCAGGCGATTTCCCCCTCCGCTTTCCGGTTTGGATTCGGCGAGCCTGCTTACGTCCGCTCCTCCTGTTTCTTTCAGATCCTGCGCCCCAATATCGGAACCATCTCCCGGTAAAAGGCGTCGTACCTCCCCTGGTCCAGGGCCTCCCGGATCCGCTCCATCAGGGTGTTGTAGAACCAAAGGTTGTGCATCACCGCCAAGCGCATCCCCAGCATCTCCTTGGCCCGGAACAGATGGCGGATGTAGGCTTTTGTGTGCTTTTGGCAGGCGGGACAGCCACAGCCTTCCTCGATAGGGGTGTCGTCCCGAAGGTACTTGTTGTTCTGCAGGTTGATGATCCCCTTCCAGGTGAACAGGTGCCCATGGCGGGCGTTGCGGCTGGGCATAACGCAGTCGAAAAGGTCCACCCCCCGGGCCACCCCCTCCAAGATGTTTACCGGCGTTCCCACCCCCATAAGATACCGGGGGCGGTCGGCAGGCATGAAGGATTCCACCTCCTCGATGATGTGGTACATCACCTGGGCAGGCTCCCCCACCGCCAGGCCGCCGATGGCGTAGCCGTCCAGACCTAGCTGGGCAATCTCCTTCATATGCGCCACCCGGATGTCGTCGAAGGTTCCCCCCTGGTTGATGCCGAAAAGCAGCTGATGGGGGTTGATGGTCTCCGGCAGGGCCCGAAGCCGTTCCATCTCCGCCTTGCACCGTTTGAGCCAGCGGGTGGTCCGGGCCACCGACTGTTCCACATAGTCCCGGGGGGATGGATTTTCAATGCACTCGTCAAAGGCCATCGCGATGGTTGAGGCCAGGTTGGACTGGATCTGCATACTCTCCTCCGGCCCCATGAAGATCCGCTTGCCGTCCACATGGGAATTGAAGGTGACCCCTTCCTCCTGGATCTTCCGCAGGCTGGCCAGGGAGAAGACCTGGAACCCGCCGCTGTCGGTGAGGATGGGGCGTTTCCATCCGGTGAACCGGTGAAGCCCCCCCAGATCCCGGATCACCTCATCCCCGGGGCGGATATGGAGGTGGTAGGTATTGCAAAGCTCCACCTGGCAGTGCAGTTCCTCCAGGTCAAAGGAGGAGATCCCCCCTTTGATGGCGGCGCTGGTGGCCACATTCATAAAGGCAGGTGTCTGGACTGTGCCGTGGACCGTGGTAAATTCCCCCCGCCGGGCGCGGCCCTCCTGTTTCAGTAGTTTGTACATAGCTGCTCCTTTATTCTTTGATATTTTCAGGCTGTCTTTGGCGCCCCTTTTCACCGTTGAATCCCGCTGCTTTGTATGCTATCCTTTTTTCAATCAATGTAAGGAGGTCTTTTATGGGCTTTTTGCTTCTTATCCCCTTTTTCCTGGTGCGTTTTACGCTGCTTGGGGCGCGAAACCGGGAAGCTGTTGCCAAAGCCGCCCACTTCCCTCCCCTTGGCAGCGGTGAAAGGCCAGCGTATTGGGTTTACCAAATTTCCACAACTGGGATCGTTTTCTGCATTCTTATCCTTCGGGTCAAAACCGAACCGGCTGCGCTGTTTTTCCTTGGACTGTTCTTCTATCTAATGGGACTCGTTTTTCTGGCGGCTTCTGTCATCGATTTTGCCGCGCCTGTTCCAAACGGGTTTCATCAAAACGGGGTATACCGCTTTTCCCGCAACCCTATGTACATCGCCTACTTCGTCTTTTTCCTGGGGTGTGTCATGCTGACTCGGTCTTTGCTGCTTCTTGGCCTGCTGGCTGTGTTCCAGATCTCCGCCCACTGGATCATCCTGGCGGAGGAACGCTGGTGTGCGGATCAGTTTGGGGAGGAATACCTGAACTACCGGCGGCAGGTCCCACGGTATGTTTGGCCCTTTACAGGATGATGGAGGAGTCTCCAAAGGAGAAGAACCGGTACCGCTCCCGGACCGCCACCTGATAGGCGTTCATCGTCTGCCGGTACCCGGCAAAGGCGCTTACCAGCATAATCAGGGTGCTTTCCGGGAGGTGAAAGTTGGTGATAAGCCCATCCAGCACCTGGAACTGGTATCCAGGATAGATAAAGATGCTGGTGTCCCCGGAACAGGCCGGGAGCGCGCCGTCCTTCCAGGCGGATTCCAGAGTGCGGCAGGAGGTGGTGCCCACTGCGATGACCCGCCGGCCCTCCTGTTTGGCCCTGGTGACCATTCGGGCGGTCTCTTCCGGGATGGTGTAAAACTCCGAGTGCATATGGTGGTTTGTGATGTCATCCACCTTGACAGGCCGAAAGGTTCCTAATCCCACGTGGAGGGTAACAAAACCGGTTTCGATCCCCTTTTCCCGAAGGGTCGCTAACAGCTCCGGGGTAAAATGGAGGCCGGCGGTGGGGGCGGCGGCGCTGCCCAGTTCCCGGGAGTAAACGGTTTGGTACCGCTCCCCGTCCTCCAGCTCCTCGGTGATATAGGGTGGCAGGGGCATCCGGCCCACCTGGTCCAGCACCTGGAAGATATTGTCCCCCTGGAAGGTGAAGCGCACCAAGCGGTTCCCTTCATTCACGGTGTCCACGATCTCCCCCAGGAGGAGTCCTTCTCCGAACACCACACGGGTTCCTGGCTTGGCTCTCTTCCCCGGCTTTACCAGGGTCTCCCAAAGGCCGTTTTCCTTTTGACTGAGGAGGAGCAGTTCCACTGCCCCGCCGGTCCCCTCCTTGCGGCCCAGGAGGCGGGAGGGCATCACCCGGCTGTCGTTCATCACCAGCACATCCCCAGGGCGCAGAAGATCCGGAAGATCAGAAAAATGCCGGTGCCGGATCTCCCCTGTTTTTCGGTCCAGGCAGAGAAGGCGGGAATGGTCCCGGCTGTCCAGGGGGTGCTGGGCGATAAGTTCCTTGGGAAGTTCAAAAGCGAAGTCGCTTCTGTGCATATGTTTTTCCTGCATACTGTTTTTACTCCGTTCTTTCCACCGCGGGGAAAAAAGTCCGAAAGGGGGCTCTCTTCCCTTCCCAGGTGGGATACCCTTACAGTTTTACTAGTTTTTCATTGACACAAGGCCCCATAAGTGATAACATAAATAAAAAAGGAACCATAGGGGAAACCGCTGGCTTCCAAAATGAACAGCAACTATTATAGTCGATTTTCCGCCGGTTTTCAACCGGCTTTTTTCGGGTACCGGAAAGGAGTTTTATGTTGTCAGTCATCCAAAACCGCCGCAGCATCCGGGCTTTTCTGGATAAGCCTGTTTCTCAGGAACTGGTGGAAAAGATCCTTTTGGCGGGGAGCCTGGCCCCCTCCTCCAAGAACCGCCAGCCCTGGCGTTTTATTGCTGCGGCCGAAAAGAAGAAGGAGGAGCTGTTGGCGGCCATGGACCGGGGGCTGGAGCGGGAACGCCGTTCTCCCCTTCTCCCCGGCAGCGGGGACCACCTGTCCGGCGCCGAGAACACCCGACGGATCATGGCCCAGGCCCCGGTGGTCATTCTGGTGATGAATCCTTTGGGTCTGCCCTTGGACCGGAACCTCACCCCGGAGGAGCGGGTCTATGAAATTTGCAACGCCCAATCCCTGGGGGCGGCAATGGAAAACATCTCCCTGGCCGCTGAGTCGTTGGGCCTGGGGAGCCTATGGATCTGCGACACCTACTTTGCCTACCGGGAGCTGATGGAGTGGGCCGGCGGGACCGGGGAACTCTTCGCCGCCCTGGCCCTTGGTTACCCCGGGGAGGCTCCCCCGTCCCGGCCCCGGAAGCCCCTTAGCGAGATCGTGGAATGGCGCGGTGGCAGCAAAGCCGGCGTGTTCAGATAAAAACAAGAAAAGGAGAACTAAAAATATGAAAGAGTTTCGAGTTGGCATCGTAGGGGCCACCGGCATGGTGGGACAGCGGCTTATCACCCTGCTGGAGGGCCACCCCTGGTTTACCGTCACCACTTTGGCCGCCTCTGCTCGGTCGGCGGGGCTGGCCTACGCCGAGGCAGTGGAGGGCCGCTGGGCCATGCCCACCTCCATCCCGCCCCGGATCGGGGAGATGAAGGTGTTGGACGCCGCAGACGTGGATACCGTGGCTTCCCAGGTGGATTTTATCTTTTGCGCCGTGAATATGAAGAAGGACGAGATCCGGGCCTTGGAGGAGGCTTACGCCAAGAAGGAGTGCCCGGTGATGTCCAATAACTCCGCCCACCGGGGCCTCCCCGACGTTCCCATGCTCATCCCCGAGCTGAACCCCCACCACGCCGCGGTCATCGACACCCAGCGCAAGCGCCTGGGGACCAGGCGGGGCTTCGTCTCGGTGAAGTCCAACTGTTCCATCCAGAGCTATGTCCCCGCCCTCCATCCCCTGCTGGACCTGGGGGTCACCAAGGTGCTGGCCTGCACCTTCCAGGCCATCTCCGGGGCGGGCAAAACCTTCGCCTCCTGGCCGGAGATGCAGGACAACGTCATCCCCTACATCGGCGGCGAGGAGGAAAAAAGCGAACAGGAACCCCTTAAGGTCTGGGGCCGCCTGGAGGACGGGCTCATCATCCCTGCCCAAACCCCCAGCATCACCACCCAGTGCATCCGGGTGCCGGTCTCCGACGGGCATCTGGCGGCGGTCTTTTTCTCCCTGGAGAATAAGGTCTCCAAGGAGGAGATCCTTCGCCGCTGGAAGGAGTTTTCCGGGGAGCCCCAGGCGTTGAAGCTGCCCTCCGCCCCGGAGCAGTTCCTCCGGTACTTCGAGGAACCAGACCGCCCCCAGACCCGCCTGGACCGGGATCTGGAGGGGGGCATGGGCATCGCCATCGGGCGGCTGCGGGAGGACACCCAGTACGATTACAAGTTCGTCTGCCTTTCCCACAACACCATCCGGGGGGCCGCCGGGGGCAACATCCTAATGGCGGAGCTGCTGGCGGCCAAGGGATACCTGGACTGAGGAGGTGGCCATCGTGCCCGACACCATTGAGGAGACCTTCGCCCTGCTTTCCCACAAGGACAACAAGGTCGCCTACGCCGCTCTGAAAACGCTCCAGGCGGAAAGCGAACGCTCCCCGGTGGTCTACTCCTTTATGGACCGCCTGGGGGAGATGCTGGACAGCGACAACTCCTACCTCCGCACCAGGGCGCTGACCCTGCTGGCCTATAACGCCCGGTGGGATACCGACTATAAAATCGATGAGGTCATCGACCGCTACCTAACACATATCACCGACCCCAAGCCCATCACCGCCAGACAGTGTATCCAACTGCTGCCCATGCTGGCAAAGGACAAGCCGGAATTAAAGGAAGTTATCCTTGGGGCCCTTCACCGGGCAAATATCACCATTTACGCCGGCAGTATGCAGCCGCTGGTCTACAAGGATATTCAAAAGGCTCTGGCAGAAATAGAAAAACTACCGGCAAACACCGGAGCGGAAGCCGGCGGAACCACATCGGGATGATGATGAATCAACGAAAGAAGCTATAGATTGAAAAGAAAATACAGGAGGCAGGATGCTATGACCGAACTTGCTCAAACCCTTACCCAGGAACAGCTGAAATACCTGGAACTGCTGGCCCAAAGCTACCCAAACATCCAAGCGGCATCCACCGAGATTATCAACCTCCGGGCCATTCTGAACCTCCCCAAGGGCACCGAGCATTTTATCAGCGACATCCACGGAGAGTACGAGTGCTTTACCCACATTCTCCGCAACGCCTCCGGGTCCATCCGGCGGAAGATCGAGGAAAGCTTCGGGGAGGAGCTGCCCACGGAGCAGAAGAACCTGCTGGCCACCCTGGTGTACTACCCGGAGCGGAAGCTGGCCGAGCTGCGCCGGGCCCACAAGCTGACTCCGGAGTGGTATCGGGACATCCTCTACCAGCTGGTTACCGTCTGCCGGGCGGCTACCTCCAAGTACACCCGTTCCAAGGTGCGGAAGGCCCTCCCCGCCGACTTCCAGTACATCATCGACGAGCTGATTAACACCGACGAGCGCAACCCCAACCGCCAGGAATACTTCGAGCGCATCGTGGACACCATCATTGAGATCGAGCGGGCAGAGGCCTTTGTCATCGCCCTCTGCCAGCTGACCCAGCGGATGATTGTAGATAAGCTGCACATTATCGGAGATATTTTCGACCGGGGTTCCGGGGCCGCCCTGATCCTGGACGACCTCTGCAAACACCATAATGTGGACATCCAGTGGGGCAACCACGACGTTTTGTGGATGGGCGCCGCTGCCGGACAGCTTTGCTGCATCGCCAATGTCATCCGCAACTGCGTCCGTTATAACAACCTGGATACCCTGGAAGAATCCTATGGCATCAACGTCCGGCCCCTGGCGGTATTCGCCATGGAGCAGTATGGAACCGATCCCTGCTCCTCCTTCTTCCCCAGACATATGGCCGAAGAGGATTTTGTCCCCAATACCCATGACGATATGCAGATCGCCAAGATCCACAAGGCCATCACCATCATTCAGCTGAAACTGGAGGGGCAGACCATCCTGGCCCACCCGGAGTACGAGATGGAAAGCCGCCTCCTCCTGGACAAGATCGACCTCCGCCGCCGGACAGTAACTGTAGATGGGGTGCAGTATCCCATGACCGACTGCTACTTCCCCACCATCACCCCAGAGACCCCTTACTCCCTCACCTTTGCCGAACAGGAGCTGATGGAACGCCTCCAGCTCTCCTTCCTCCACAGTGAAAAGCTCCAAACCCATATGAACTTTCTCTTTAAGCACGGGGGGATGTATAAGGTATGCAATGGAAACCTCCTGTACCATGGCTGCGTCCCCATGACCCCTGACGGCAGCTTCGCCGCCTTGGAGGTAAACGGCTGCTCCTACCAGGGGAAGGCGCTGATGGACTACAGCGACAAGCTCTGCCGCCAGGGAGCCTACAGCAAGACAGGAAGCCAGGAACAGCGGGACGGCCTGGACTTTATGTGGTTCCTGTGGTGCGGCCCCAAATCCCCCCTCAATGGTAAAAACAAGATGACCACCTTTGAGCGGTATTTCATCAGCGACAAGGCAACCTGGACCGAAACCAAGGACATCTACTACCAGCTCAGCGACGACCCGGAGGTTGCCGCAAAGATCCTGGCGGAGTTCGGCATCACCTCGGACCGGGCCCGGATCGTCAACGGCCATGTGCCGGTAAAGATCCGCAAGGGGGAGTCCCCTGTAAAAGCGGGAGGAAAGGTCCTCATTATCGATGGGGGCATCTCCAAGGCTTACCAAGCGGTTACCGGCATCGCCGGGTACACCCTGGTTTCCAACTCCCACCAGCTGTTTCTTTCAGAGCATCACCCCTTCTCTGGCATCGACTCCATCATCAACCACAACAGTGATATGCACTCCAACATGGTGCCGGTGGACACCTACCCGGAGCGAATCAAGATCTCCGACACCGACGAGGGAAAGGTCATCCAAAGGAAGATCGACGACCTGCTGCTCCTTCTCCAGGCTTACCGCCGGGGTATCGTCAACCAGAACCGGTAAAGGAGGAAGCCCCATGCCCCTTTTCCGGAAACAGCCGGCGGCCCAGATCCTGGCCCGGCACATCACCCGGCGGCCTTGGTTCTCCGGGGAACACCTGTTCTTCCGGGTTCGGAACGGCGCCGGGACCCTGCGGATGGAACTGACCCGGGACCCGGACTGCCCCAACGTGATGCTGGACACCTATCTTGCCCTGACCCTGAAGGGGCAGCCCCTGGCCTTTCTCCAGACCAGCGGCTGCCCCACCTGCCAATCCCTGCTGGCGGCGGGGTACGGATTACCAGAGAATGCCCCGGAACTGCGCCAGGCGGCGGACGCCATTGCCGCCCCCTTTGACAGGCTGGAAGAAGCCCTGGAACGTTTGTCTCCGGTTACCGGCCTCCTTTCCCCGGGATACTATATCCTCACCTTGACAAGGTGTTATCCCACCGACGGCAACGGGCACTTCTTCTGGGATGTTCCCAACAGCTACACCGATTCCCCCGCCACCGCCAAAACCTACAACTTGGAGACCTATTCCTGCCTGCCGGTTTTTCCCCGGTTCCTCTATCCCTCCCAGTCCACCGAAAAATACGACCCGGACCGGGTGGAGCAGTACCGAAAGGCCATCCGGGAGGGAAAGCCCCTTCCCCCGGCCCTCTGCTACTCCGCCTTTGAGTACCTTTCCATCCTCCTGGACGGCCACCACCGGGCCTGCGCCTGCGCCCTGGAAGGGATCCCCCTCCCCTGCCTCATTCTTTCCTCTGCCCGGTTTTCAGGGCGGGACGACCATTGGCAGGTAGTTTGGCCCGACGAGGAACGGGATACAGTGCCGGGGATCTCCATCCCCCTGAAACAGATGTACTGCTGCTTTCCCGGGTCGCCCTCCGCTCCGCCGCCAAAACCGGGGCGGTTGTTCACCCGCCGGTGGGAACCGGAATACCAGCGGGCCGCCGCCCGGTTTCCCGACACGGTGGAAGCCGGGGCCCTGGCCCTCTACAACCAGGAGACCTTGACCCTGGAGGGCATCCGCGCCCTGGAGGACCCCCAAGGTTCTTTGGTCCCCCCGGCGCTGCTCTCCTACTTCTGCCGCCAGCCTGGGGCAGACTCCAAGGGGCTGGCCCTTTCCTTCGCCGGTGCGGAGACCCCGCCCTGTCTGCGGGAAGCGGCCTTTCGGATTCTGGCAGGCATCAAAGGAGATCCGGAGATCGAGGACCTGTTTGTGGACTATCTGGTGGACTGTGAGGACAGGAAGGATCCCCTGCGGCTTATCGCCGACCATTACTGGGACTGAAAGGAGCTTTGACCATGCGGGAAATGCTCAGCCTGTTTGCCCTGGCCTCCCCTGTTGATCGTAAAACTGTCTGGGAAAGCTGGCTTCGGTTCTGCCTGGAACAGGAGGAGCGGTTCGGTTTCACCTTTACCCATCTTGGCTGCGAAACGGCCTCTCTCCATCCCAGCGGCATCCGTACCAGGAGCCGGTACCTGAAAAAGGTGGAGGCTTCCGCCGCACAAAAAGAACCAATTACCAACATCGAGTTTTACCTGCTCCCCAAGGAGTTTCGCCAGGCGGTGTTTGACTTCCGGGTCTTTATGGCGCTGACCCTTGGAGAACAGAGAAGCTACTGCGAGATCACGGTGGAGCGCCAGTTCCCGGAGGACTTCCAGTACCAGAACGCCCTCCGGTCCCTTCGGGAGTTTTTGCGGATCGAAAAGGCAGAGGTCAACCTCCTGCCCTTTGACCAGACCTTTAACTACAATGTCAACTGCATTCTCTCCCCCACCCCCGGCTCCCTGGAACGGGATTACGGACTGATCCGGGCCCTTTACCGGGAACCATAGAAGGGAGCGCCCCCATGTCTGCTTACTACACCAAGGTTATTCCCACGGACCCCTATTTCCTGCCGGAAGACGACCGCTTGCAGAAGACAGCGGACTATCTTCTGGATGTCCTCTGGGCCATGGAGGTCAAAGTCAACGTCACGGAAGCCCCGGTTTTCATCGACTGCGGCGGTTATCTGGAGGACATTCGCTGCCCCCTCTGCGGCGCATCCCTGGAGTTCGATTGGTGGACACCCCTAATGGACCAGCGTTTTGTCAACGGCGGCTTCCCCGATCTGGAGATCGCCGCCCTTCCCTGCTGCGGCGGAAAGAGTTCCATGGACCGCCTGGACTATCAGGCGGCCTGCGGCTTCGCCCGGGCGGAGATCCGGCTTTTGTATCCCCGGCGCCAGCCGGACGGGGACTGTTTGGCCCAGGCAGAGGCTCTGCTGGGGACGCCGGTCCGGACCATCTACTCCAGGATATAGCTGTAAAGTATTTTCCCTTTTCATCTCAAAATTGAAGAAAACAAAGAAATCGCGGCTCCCTCTTTGGAAGGAACCGCGATTTTTCCTGTGTGTTGTAGGTTTTTAGGCCAGAGTCACCCGGTGGAACACCTTTTTCCCTTTGCGGAGGATCACCGGCTCCCCGAAGGCCTCCTGGGCCAGACGAAGGTTCACATCTGCAACCTTCTGGTCGTTGACCAGGACGCCGCCTCCCTGGATGAGCCGCCGGGCCTCGCTTTTAGAGGGGGCCAGACCGGTCTTGACCATCAGGTCCATGACGCCAATGGACCCATCGGTAAAGTCGTCATCGGCCAGGACGGTGGAGGGCATATTCTCGTCATGGCTTCCTGCACCAAAGAGGGCCTTGGCGGCGGCCAGGGCTTTGTCCGCCGCTTCCTGGCCGTGGACAAACTTGGTCACCTCGTAGGCCAGGATCTCCTTTGCTTTGTTCAGCTGGCTGCCTTCCCAGTTTTCCATAGCCTCGATCTCCTCAATGGGCAGGAAGGTAAGGAACTTGAGACACTTGATGACGTCGGCGTCCTCCACGTTGCGCCAATACTGGAAGAAATCGTAGGGGGAGAATTTCTCGGCGTCCAGCCAGACGGCGCCTCCCATGGTTTTGCCCATCTTCTTCCCTTCCTTGGTGGTGAGAAGCTGGAATGTAATGCCGCTGACCTCTTTTCCTTCCACCCGGCGGACCAGGTCAACGCCCCCCAGGATGTTGCTCCACTGGTCGTCGCCCCCCATCTGCATGGTGCAGCCGTGGAGCTGGTAAAGCTTGAGGAAGTCGTAGCTCTGCATAATCATATAGTTGAACTCGATGAAGGAGAGCCCCCGCTCCAGCCGGGATTTGAAGCACTCGGCGGTGAGCATCCGGTTCACCGAGAAGTGGACCCCCACGTCCCGGAGGAGTTCAATGTAGTTGAGCTTCATCAGCCAGTCCCCGTTTCGGGCCACGATGCACTTATCAAGATCCACCAGACGGCCCATCTGCTGGAGGAAGCAGTCGGCGTTGGCGTTGATCTCCTCGGGGGTGAGCATCTTCCGCATATCGGTGCGGCCGGTAGGGTCCCCTACCATGGTGGTTCCGGTGCCCAAAAGCAGGATGGGGGTATGCCCTGCCCGGATCATGTGGTTGATGACCATCAGCTGGAGGAAATGCCCCACGTGGAGGCTGTCGGCGGTGGCGTCAAAGCCGATGTAGAAGGTGACCTTCTCATTGTCCAGCTGCTCCCGGATCTTCTCCGGGTGGGTCATCTGGGCGATAAGTCCCCGGCGTTCCAGTTCCTCAAAAATCTGGCTCATGTTTTTTCTCTCCTATCAAATTATATTTTTTGTCACAGCAGACGAAACAGGATGGAGGCCCCGGCAAGGAGCAAAAAGAAGCCGGTGGGGGCCAGTTCCCAGAACCAGTACAGGTTCCGCAGGCGGCCAAGGGGTCTGGGCCGGCCCATCCGGCGGTACTGCTCCTCCAGTCCCGCCCTCTCCTCGTACCACCCCTTTGTCCGCCTCGGGGCGGAAGGCGGCTCCTCCTCGGTCTCCGGGATGAGTTCCACCACCGCAAGGCTCCGGGGCAGGTACTTCAGGGTGATCCTTCCGGAGGCCAGGCCCAGGGCGGCCTTTCCGGTGAGGGGCAGAGCGTTCGGAAAGAGGAGGAACCGCCGGGGATGCTCCCCCTGCTCCACAAGGTACTCCACCTGGGCGCACCGCAGGGAGCCCCCGTCCTCCCGGTGGCTGATCTTCCCCCGGAAGACCTCGGTCCGCCCCTCCAGAAGGTCCAGGATCAGCCCCCGTTTCGCCCAAAGGGCCACGGCGAAATTAACCGCCCAGAAGGCCAGGAACAGCCGGGCGGGAGGCTGCTCCCAAAAACAGACCGCCATCACCAGGGCCAGCGTCAAAAGGGCCAGGTCGAGGTACAGGTAGACAAAGGCGGTCCTGACCATACGATAAGCTATCCTTCGGGACATCCCCCTTCCCCTTTCTCCGACTTTTGCGCGGCAAAAGAAAACGCCCCCCGCGCCCAAGGGCACAGAGGACGGGATGACCCGTGGTACCACCTCAGTTCGGCGCCCCGTCGCCGGAACGCCCTTACAGAGTTCCCCGGAGGAAACTCCCGCGATGTAACGGTCGCGCCCGGCCAACCCTACTGCAATGTTCGGGCGGCAGCTCCGGGAGGTAATTCCCATACAGGCGGACTGCTTTTTCGCACCGGCCAAAAGCTCTCTGAAAGTCCGTATCCCCGACGGTACTGGATCCCCTTCTTTGCTGTTCTGACAAGGATTATAGACGATAGCGGGGGAAATGTCAAGGGGCTTTCTCCCCTTTCGGTCTGATATGATACCAGCGGTTATAGGCGCAGCAGCAGCCGAAACGCCCCAAGAACGGCGATATGAACAGGATAGGCCCAATAGAAAGCCCATTTGAGATTTCGGCCCCGCTCCCCGCTGTAGAAGAAAGCAAGTACAGCGGCTGCCAGGGCGCGATGGTGGTACTGCCTGACGGCAGCCGTGCGCCCCCCGGTACAAGGTGACAGGATTCTGGCGGATATAGACAAAATCTATTGACAGATCATCCTGCAAACCTCTATAATAAACATGGGTCTTTTTGCAAAACACCTGACCATGACACAATGTTATTGAGGTGAACGTGATGAAAAGTATTCGCAAGAAAATTACAGTATGCTTGATAGCAACGGTTTTAGTGGCTTTGATCGCGGTGGGAATCGCCAGCATGACTTTAAGTTACCGAAGCACCCTTACCACAGTCGACCAGATGATGAGCCAGACGGCGCAGCTTGCGGCGGAACGCATCGAGCAGGAATTGACGGCCTACAAAAACGTAGCGATGGATACCGGCTGCATCCCCCAGCTGTCTGACAGCGAGGTTCCTTTGGAAGAAAAGCGCGCCATTATTGATGAGCGGGTAAGTATGCACGGCTTCCAGCGGGGCAATGTCATCGGAAGCAACGGCTACAGTATCTTTGACGGGAAGGATTACTCGGACCGGGAATATGTTCAGCAGGCGATGAAGGGGACTGTCTACGTCTCCGAGCCGCTGGTGAGCAAAATCACCGGGGAGCTGTCCATTATGGTTGCCGCCCCTCTCTATGAGGGCGGGAGCCGCAGCAGCAGGATCATCGGGGTGGTCTATTTCGTCCCGCCGGAGACCTTCCTTAATGACATTGTTTCCTCCATCGAGATCGGCGAAAACTGCCGGGCTTATATGATAAATAAAAACGGCGACACCATCGCCGACATCACGCTGGATACGATCACGACCCAAAATGTGGAACTGGAGGCCCAAAGCAACCGTTCCCTGGAGGATTTGGCTGCTTACCACGCGGCTATGCGCCGGGGAGAAAACGGCTTTGGGAGCATCAAGGAGGAGAGCGGGCACCGCTTCCTGGCATACGCCCCGGTGGGTGGAACTGACGGGTGGAGCGTCGCTGTCTCCGTTCCCCAGCTGAATTATTTGGCGGATACCTACTTTGGCATGGTTATCAACGTCCTTGTGACTGTAATCGCTATTCTTGCCTCTATCGTTGTGGCGCTGAAGCTTTCCAGCAACATCAGCAAACCCATGCGGGCCTGCGCCGCACGGATGAAGCTGCTGGTGGAGGGGGATCTGAAGTCCCCGGTTCCCCAGGCGATTGGCCAGGATGAAACAGCGGAGCTGACCCGATCTACAGCAGAAATGGTCACCGGATTGAGTACCATTATCGATGACATCGGCTACCTGCTCAACGAGATGGCAAACCAGAATTTTGACATTCAGTCGGAGCATCGGGACACCTATGTGGGCGGATTCCAAAGCATCCTCTTTTCCATGCGAAATATGAAGGTAAAGCTGAGCAGCATTGTACGCCAAATCGATTCCGCCGCCGGCCAGGTATCCGCCGCCAGCGGTCAGGTATCTGCCGGGGCCCAGACCCTGAGCCAGGGTTCTGTAGAGCAAGCCAGCTCCCTGGAGGCGCTGTCCACCACCATCAATGATATTTCCACCAACTCTCAAAGAACCACCACCGCCGCAGAAGGCGCTGGGAAGTCGGTGGAACAGGCCGGCGCTCAGCTTGGCATCAGTGTTGAACACGTCCAGGAGCTGAATGCGGCGATGGAACGTATCTCCAGTTCCTCGGAGGAGATCTCCAAGATCATCACTGCTATTGAGAACATCGCCTTCCAGACCAACATCCTGGCCCTCAACGCCGCAGTAGAGGCCGCCCGGGCCGGCGCCGCCGGAAAGGGCTTTGCCGTTGTCGCCGATGAGGTCCGCCGGCTGGCGTCTCAGTCCGACGATGCGGCCAAGGCAACCAAGGAACTTATCGAAAGCTCCATCTCCTCGGTGGCCGACGGCAGCCGGGCGGTGGAAAAGGTCACCGAATCCCTGCAGCGAACCAGTGAGTTTGCAGGCAACGTATCCGCTCAGATGTCCATTGTTGTAAAAGCTGTGGAGGAACAGACAGCCGCCCTTGTCCAGGTCACAGAGGGCATCGACCAAATCTCCTCGGTGGTGCAGACCAACAGCGCCACTGCCGAGGAAAGCGCCGCCGCCAGCCAGGAGCTTTCCGCCGAAGCGGCCAGCCTGAAGGATCTGGTGGATCAGTTTACATTGGCCTCATAACTTCGCCAAAGAGGCGAACAGCGGGTCCCCTGTTTCGGGGGCCCGCTGTTATTTTTTGATCCCAGTTCCAAATTACCGATCCACTTCCAAAAGTTCCCGCAGTTCTGCCAGGATCTCCTCTTCCCCCAGATCCCAGGGAAAGGGGTCCGCATCCTCCATGGTGTTGTTTTGGACCTCCTCCTCCCGGCTGGCACACTCCATCACCAGGAAGGGCTTCTCCCGGAACAGCAGTTCATCTACCCGGTAGAAGCTGTCCTCAAACCGGTAAACGGTACGGCGGGAAAGGAAGGTCTCCTTCCCCCCGGCCCCACAGCTGGAGACCAGGTGAGGTGGTCCCAAATCGGTGGGAACGGCTCCCAGCCGTGTCAGAAGCCGTTCCACCAGGTTCTTTTTCTCCTCCAGCTGACGCCGGGAGATGGTCTTGTAGGGCCACATGGTCAGTTCCCCGCCAGGGTAAGCATCTCCCGGGCGCTCTCCATGGCAATGTCGGTGATGTTCTCTCCTGCGTTGATCCGGGCCAGCTCCCGAACCCGTTCCTCCCGGGAAAGGGTCTCCACATGGGTGTAGGTGCGTTCCCCCTCCACCTCCTTGTAAATGCGGTTGTGGTGGCTGGCGTATGCCGCCACCTGGGCCAGGTGGGTGACGCAGATCACCTGGCGGCTTTGGGCCACCTGGGCCAGCTTGAGGCCGATCTTCTGTGCGGCTCGGCCGCTGACCCCGGTGTCGATTTCGTCAAAGATCACCGTGCCGACGCCTCCCCGGCCTGCCAGAACGTTTTTAATGGAGAGCATCACCCGGCTCAATTCGCCGCCGCTGGCGGTCTTGGAAAGGGGCTTGGGCTCCTCCCCCAGGTTGGCAGCCAGGAAGAACTCCACCCCGTCCTGACCGCTGGGGCCCAACTCCCGCCGGGTGAGATTCAAGGTCAGCCGCACCCCCGGCATATCCAGGTAAGCGAGTTCCTTCTGGATGCTTTGGATAAACCGCTCCCCTGCCTCTTTGCGCTTTTCGCTGAGGACGACAGCCAGCTTTTGGGCCTGGACGGTGAGTTTTTCCACCTCCGCCCGAAGTTCCTCGGCCCGCTCGTCGGAGCAGACCAGTTCGTCCAGCTCCCGGGAACTTTTTTCGTAGTATTCCAGGATTTCCTCAATCGAGGCGCCGTATTTCTTCTTTAGGCGGTGGATCAGGTCCAGACGGCTCTCCAGGCGGTCCAGCTGCCGGGGATCGAAGTTGTAGTCGTCCAGGTACCCCCGGACGGAGGATGCCAGTTCCTCCAGTTCATACCGCAGATCCTCCGCCTTCCCCTGGTACTCCCCTAGTTCCTCGATGTACCGGGAGGCGGTGTCCAGCTCCTCCCCCAGGTTCTCCAGGGCGGAGACGATGCCCAGCCCCTCTTCCCCGCCGGTCAAAAGATCGTAGCTGGCCCCCAGCGCCCCGGTGATCTTCTCTGCATTGCGGATCATCTCCCGCTGGGCCAGCAGTTCCTCCTCCTCCCCAGGGGTGAGGTTGGCGCTTTCAATCTCCCCGATCTGGTACTGGAGGATGTCCTGGCGCTGCAGCTTATAGCTTTCATCCATCTGGAGGCTCTCCAGCTTGTCCCGGGCGGCGGAAAGCTCCCGGTACACCTTTTGGTAGGCGTCAAGGTCCTCCCACAGTTCCCCAAAGCCGTCTACAAAGGCCATATGCTTTTCGGTGGAGAGCAGCTCCTGACTGTCCCGCTGGCCGTGTATGTCGATGAGGAGGGAGGCGATTTGGCGCAGAAGGGCTGTGGTGGCGGGGCGGCCATTGATCCGGCAGCTTCCGCCGCCTCCGGCGTCCATCTCCCGATGGATCATCAGCTGGTTGTCCTCGGCGGTATAGCCCAGTTCCTCCACCTGGCGGACCACATCCCCGGGAACCTGGGTAAAGAGGGCAGAGACCACCGCCCGGGTCTCCCCGCTGCGGATGATGCTCCGGGAGGTCCGGGCCCCCAACACCGCGTTAATGGCGCTGATGAGGATGGTCTTTCCGGCGCCGGTCTCCCCGGTAAAGGCGTTGAAGCCCTGATCCAGCTGAATGGTGGCCTGCTGAATCACCGCGATATTTTCAATGTAAAGCTGGGAAAGCATATCGGTTCACCCACCTTGTTCTAGGAATCTTCTTTTAGAGAGTTTGCCGCCGGGAGGCCTTGGCCTTGGCTACCGTCTTCTGGAGGAAGTCGGCAAACTCTTCCGCCTGGCGCTGGGTCCGCAGCAGCAGGAAGATGGTATCATCCCCGGCGATGGTTCCCACCAAGCCGTCCCAGGTCCCGGTATCCACCGCCACACAGACGGCGTTGGCCATCCCAGCGTAGCACTTTACCACCACGAAGTTTCCGGCAAAGTCCACCGAGCGGATGGATTCCAAAAAAACGTAGTCCAGGTTGAGGGCTGCGGCTTCCGGTTCCTTCTGTATGGGGGTGGTATAGTAGTAATTCCCGGTAGGAGAAAGGGCCTTGACCAGACGCAGCTCCTTGATGTCCCGGGAGATGGTGGCCTGGGTGGCATGAAATCCCGCCTCCTGGAGAAGGCTTTGCAGTTCCTCCTGGGTGGTAACGGTGTAGCTTTTTATGATGCCAAGGATCTTTTCCTGCCGCTTGCTTTTCATGGAGGCTCAACTCCTCTGCTTGATTTTTGCTGCTAGAATCTCAAAGAACTCATGCTCCCCAAAGGAGATAAACTCCGGTTCCAGGGGGGAGCGGCCGATCACTGCGGTGACCCCTGGAGGGACCGTTGTCCTTCTGGCTCCATCTGCCACCGCCTGAAGGGTCTTTTGGGAGCGCAGGGAGATGGTCTTTTCCCCGCTGAAAACCATGGGACGGATGGCGATGGAATGGGGACAGATGGGCACCATGAGAATGGCCTCCAGGGCGGGGTCCATCACCGGGCCCCCGGCGGAAAGAGCATAAGCCGTGGAACCGGTGGAGGTAGAAAAAATCACCCCGTCAGCACCATAATGATCGATGGGCCTGCCGTTGCAGAAGATCTCAAAATCCGCCAGGTTTTGATCCGGCGCTTTGGAAAAAACAATGTCGTTCAGGGCAAAGGGAAGGCAGTCCTCCGCCCGGGGCAGACCCGCCTGGATGGCAAAACGCTTTTCCCTTTGGTAGTCCCCTTCCCGAAGACGGAGAAGGAACCGTTCCAATTCCTCCGGTTCGATCTGGGCCAGAAAACCCAGCCGCCCCAAATTTACCCCGACTACCGGCTTTCCTGCCAAAGCAGCCCTCCAGGCGCTGTGGATGATGGTGCCGTCCCCCCCAATGGAGAGGATCAGGTCACACCTGGCGGCATCCGGGTCCGGTTCCACCGGCCCGATCCCCGCCGACACCATTATCTGCCAGTCCTCCTTGGAACAGGCGGCGTCGATTCCCAGGGCCTTCATCCGGCAACAGAGTTCCTGAAGAAGCTCTTTTGTGCGGGGCTTAGTAAAGTTTGGCATCAGGTAGATACGCATTTGTCAGTGACCTCCGGCCTTCTCCCTGTCTCTGTCAAGGCAAGCATGGGATTCCGCCACCACCCGGTCGACCTCCTCCGGGGCAACGGCAGGATCTCGATTCTCCCGCTGGAGAAGAAGCAGATATTCAATGTTCCCCTCCGGTCCCTTTACCGGGGAAAAGGTCAGCCCCTGGGGAGAAAAGCCCAGGTCCCGGGCGACGTCCAGAACCTTGCCGATTACCTCCCGGTGGATGTCAGGGTCCCGGACCACCCCCTTCTTCCCCACCTTCTCCCGGCCGGCCTCAAACTGCGGCTTTACCAGGCAGACCATCCGGCTGCCCGGCTTCAAAAGGCGGTAAGCCACCGGAAGCACCAGGCCCAGGGAGATAAAGGAGACATCGACGGAGAGAAAGTCCAAACCCTCCGGCACCTGTTCCTCGGTAACATAGCGGATATTGGTGCGCTCCAGGTTGACCACCCGGGGGTCGGTACGCAGCTTCCAGGCAAGCTGTCCGTAGCCCACATCGATGGCGTAAACCCGCTCCGCCCCCTTCTGGAGCATACAGTCGGTAAACCCTCCTGTGGAAGCCCCGATGTCGGCGCAGACCATCCCGGTCAGGGAAAGACCGAAGGTCTCCATGGCTTTATCCAGCTTGAGGCCCCCCCGGCTCACATAAGCCAGGGTCTCCCCCCGAATTTCGATCTTACTGGTTTCGTCCACCTGCTGGCCGGGCTTATCCGCCTTTTGGCCATCTACGTACACCTGGCCGGCCATGATAATCCCCTTGGCCCGGTTCCGGCCGCTTACCAGGCCCCGGGCCACGACAGCGGCGTCCAAACGCTCTTTCATTGCCATCCTCCTACACTCCCGGAGGGGACATCACCGAGGCAATAAGAACTCCCAGGAGCATCCCGCCCAGCACCTCCATGGGGGTGTGGCCCAGGTACTCCTTCAGTTCTTTCTGATGGTCGCCCCCCTCCGGCCGCTCCTCCCCTTCCTGGTACGGAAAACCCTGTTCGATTTCCTCGTTCAGCTGATCGAATACCCGGCTGAAGATGATCTTATTGAGGATCTTGGCCTGTTCTCCGGCGGCTCGGCGCACCCCCATAGCATCGTACATCACCACCATGGCAAAGGCGAAGGTAAGGCCGAAGAGGGGGGAATCAAAGCCCACCAGTTTGGCCATAGCCAAGGTCATGGAGCAGACCAGGGCGGAGTGGGAGCTGGGCATCCCCCCTGCGCCAAACATACGCTCCATCCGAAGTTCCCGGTACTGGAGCCAGGTGAGGATAGTTTTGATGAGCTGGGCGCTGAACCAGGAGATGACGCCCACGTTGATGATGTAATTATTGGTGATGCTTCTCCAAAATGTTCCCATGCTTTTTCTTACTCCTGCGTTTTTCGTATTCCCGTCAGGTCAGCGGTCCCGCTGGGCCAGCTGATCCGCCAGCCGGTAGAGGAAGGGATCATCCAACACCGAACCCTTGATGGCAAGATCGGCCTCCAAAACCAGCTCCCGAACGATCTTCCGGGATTTTTCCAGGCCGTAAAGGGTGGCATAGGTGGTCTTCTGGCTCTCCTTGTCGCTGTCGATGGGCTTCCCCAGGGTCTCCTCGGTGGCAGTGATGTCCAAAAGGTCGTCGGTGATCTGAAAAGCCAGGCCCAGATTTTTGGCATACTGGTCCGCCCTGGCAATCACGTCGTCAGAGGCCCCGGCAATGATGCAGCCGATCTTGGCGCTGGCCCGAATCAGAGCCCCTGTCTTCAGCGAATGGAGGAGGTTCAGTTTCTCCCCGGTGATGGGTTTTCCCTCATGCTCGATGTCAATAACCTGGCCGCCGATCATCCCCTTGGAACCAATAGCCCTGGCCAGCTCTGCGGCAGCCTTTACCACCCGCTGTGGCGGGTATTTCCCGGTGAAATACTGCCCCAGCATCGTCTCGAAGCCCAAGGTCAGCAGGCCGTCCCCGGCCAGCACCGCCATGGCCTCCCCAAACTGGATGTGGCAG
>CAJUFK010000033.1 GCA_910585535.1 uncultured Angelakisella sp.
GAGGATGGGGAGAGCCAGGACAGCCGGGCTTTCTGCAACCGCCCCTCCTGGCAGCGGTTTTTGATTTTGGCAGCCGGGGCCGGAATGAACATCCTCCTGGGCCTTGCCCTGCTGGGGTATACCACCAGCCAGATGGATCTTTTGGGGACCAATGTGGTGGCGCGCCTTACCGAGGGAGCGGCCTCCGCCACCTATCTCCAGCCTGGGGACCGGATTGTAGAGGTAAACGGCTACGACACCCCAGGATACAACGACGTGGTGTTCCAGCTGATCCGGGATGAAGACGGGGTGGTGGATCTCACCGTCCTTCGAGGCGGGGACCTTTCCATGACCCGGTGGGAACGGGCGCTGGCTGGCCTTGGCATGGGGGAGAAAGATCCCGGGGAGAAAATGGCCCTTACCGTGCCCTTCCAAATGGAGGACGCCGGGGACGGTATGCGGATCCTGAAAATTGATTTCATCTTCCTGGGGGCGGAAAAGACCTTGGGAAACTGCGTTTACTACACCTTCCAGCAGACGGTTTCCACGGTGAAGCAGGTATGGTACTCCCTTGTCGACATCATTACCGGCAGGTTCGGTCTCAGCCAGCTTTCCGGACCGGTGGGGACAGCTACGGTGATCCAGGAGGCCTCTAACCAGGGACTTCGCTCCCTTATTACGCTAGTGGCCTATATCACCATCAACGTGGGGGTCTTTAACCTCCTGCCGTTCCCGGCGCTGGACGGGGGAAGGATCTTCTTCCTTTTGGTGGGGATGCTGCTGCGCCGCCCTATCCCCCAGCAGTACGAAGCCTATATCAATGCGGCTGGAATGGTGATCCTCCTTTTCTTTGTAGGGGTAGTCACCTTCAGCGATGTCATGAAGCTGGTAGGGCAGTAGGATTGCCCTATCTTTTATAACGAGGTATCACGCTATGGGTCGTCAATCAAAATCGGTAAAGATCGGTTCCGTGACCATTGGGGGCGGAAATCCCATCGCCATCCAGTCCATGCTCTGCGCCCCCTTGGATGATCCGGAGGCCAACGCCCGGCAGACCAAGGCTCTTTACGAGGCGGGCTGCCAGATCGGCCGGGTGGCCATCCCCGCCGAAGGGGGAGCCCGGCTGATCCAGGCCATCAAGGAGGCCAGCCCCATGCCCCTGGTGGCGGACATCCAGTTCGATTACCGGCTGGCCATCGAAGCCGCCTACGCAGGTGCAGATAAAATACGGATCAATCCCGGGAACATCGGGGACCAGGAGAAAGTGCGCCAGGTGGTGGCGGCCTGCCGGGAAAAGGATCTCCCCATCCGCATCGGGGTGAACTCCGGAAGCCTGGAAAAGGAGGTCCTGGCCAAATACCAGCGACCCACCGCAGAGGCGCTGGCGGAAAGCGCCTTACTGAACATTCGTCTTTTGGAGCAGCTGGATTTTGATAACTACGTGGTAGCCATCAAGTCCTCCGACGTCTTTACCACCGTAGCCGCCTACCGGCTGGTGGCGGACAAGGTGGACTGCCCCTTCCACCTGGGAGTCACCGAGGCGGGTACCCAGCGGATGGGTCTCATTAAGTCCGCCGCCGCCTTTGGGGCCCTGCTGGCCGACGGCATCGGGGACACCATCCGGGTCTCCCTTACCGACGACCCGGTGCAGGAGGTCTACGCCGCCCGGGACATCCTTCGGGGGCTGGGGCTGGAAAAGAACGGTCCCCGCCTGGTTTCCTGTCCCACCTGCGGCCGGTGCCATGTGGACCTGTTCCGCATCGCCCGGGAGGTGGAGGACGCCCTCCGGGACTGCAAAAAGGACCTGAAGATTGCCATAATGGGCTGCGCCGTCAACGGTCCCGGGGAGGCCCGGGACGCCGACATCGGCATCGCCGGGGGCAAGGGGGAGACCCTTTTGTTCCGCAAGGGGGAGATCCTCCGGAAGGTGCCGGAGGAGGAAGCGGTAGCCGCTCTCCTGGCCGAGGTGGAACGGCTTTGACCGCCGTCTTTGATGTGGACCCCCAGGCGGTGCAGCCGGTTCTGGGGGGACACAGCCGCTTTGCCAGTCCCTTTGCCGAACCCAATGGGTATTCCATCCTGGCAGAGGAGGGGTTCCAAATAAAGGAGACCGCGGTGGTTCTCTACCTGGACAAGCTTCGTGAGGCGGTAAAAAACGCGGATGCCCTGATCCGGGGAGCCTTTCGGCCGGAATTCTTCGGCTTTTACGGGATCAACCGGAAAGCGGTGGGTTCTCCGGAGGAGATGTGCAGCCGCCTGGTCTTTGACTCCTTCGTCCTGGACCTTTCAAACGCCAGCGTGGGAGCCTGTTTGTCCAACAGGGAATTTCTGTTCGGGCACTTCATCGAGTGCTGGTGGGATCGGGACTGGAAGGTCCTATCCCTTACCATATGCTGAAAGAGGAAAAGCTAATGATACGTCCTTTGACTGAACAGGACTTTGAAGCGGTCACCGCCATTGTCAACGATGGATGGCGGACTACCTACGCCGGCTATGTCGCCCCGGCCCTGCTGGAAGATGCCGGCTGCCGGGAACGGGCCGCCGCTTTGGAGCAAGATTTTCGTTCCCACCGCCTGGAGGAATATGTCTGGGAGGAAGCTGGAGAGGTCTGGGCCCTCCTTTCCGCCGGGGATACTGGCGACAAGGACCGGCCCGGGGCTTTTGAATTATGGCGAATTTATGTGGCGGAAAAGGCTCGGGGCAAGGGTGTCGGCGGAAGACTGCTGGAATTTGGGGAGCGGCTGGCGTGGGAAAAGGGAAAAACCCAGATCGTGATATGGGTCTTTCGCCGGAATACCCACGCTTTGGCATTCTACCAAAAGCACGGCTACTGTATGGATAAGATGGAGCAGCTTGGTGAGCCCTACATGGCCGAAGGAGTGCGGCTCATCAAAAGGCTGGAGGAGGCAAAGTCGTGAGCGTCTTTTTTTATGGCTGCGTGACCCTGGACGGTTACCTGGCGGACAAAAACCACCGCCTGGACTGGCTCCACGAGACCGGTGGGACAGAGGACACCGGCTACGAGGACTTTTACCGCAAAATGGACATCACTTTGATGGGGCGCAGGACCTTCCGGGAGATCCAGGGGATGGAAAACCCGGAGGAGATCTACCCGACTACGGTAAACTATGTTTTTACCCACGGGACTTTGGAGCAAAAAGGATTCCTTCCGGTGACAGGGGATGCGGAGGACTTTGTCCGGAACCTTCCCAAAGAAAAGAACGTTTGGGTCATCGGGGGAAACACGATTCTGGCCCCGCTGCTGGACGCCGGCTTGATAGACGGTATGATCGTTCAGATCGCCCCGGTGCTGTTGGGGGCGGGGATCCCTTTGTTCACCCAAAAGGAAGCGGCGATGCGGTTTCACCTGGACAAGGTCAGCCAATATGGCCAGTTTGCAGAATTAGCCTACAGCAGAAAATAGGAGCAGGGACAGATTGAGTACATTTGGAGAATTGTTTGGACGCTTCGGATCCCTTCCCCCGGCAGTAGCCGCCGCCCAGGTGGAGGGGATCGCCCTTTCGGATAATGAAGAAAAGATGACCGTCACCATCACCTCTGATACCATCCTGGGCAGAGGTGAACTTTGTTCGCTCCAAAGGAAACTGCGTTTGGCCTGTATCCTGGAGGAGTTTTCCATCCGGTGCCGGTACCGGCCGGAACAGCTGACCGGGGCTTGTCTGGGAAACCTGGCAGAGGAACTGGCGGCCTCGGGGGTACCCATCAACGGCTTTTTGGTGGGAGCCTCGGCCAGCTACGATAGTGAGCAGAAGCGGTTTACAGTCGCCCTGCAAAACGGGGGCGGGGAGTTCCTCCGGGAGCTTCAGCTGGAGGAGAAGATCGCCCAGCTGATCCAGCGGGACTTTGGCCTTCGCCCTACGGTGGAGTTTACCGGCGCGGTGGAACGGCTCCCTTCGCCCCTGGAGGAGGATCACAGCCCCAAGGTGGTGACCTCCGCCCCCAGGGCCCAGGCCGCCGGAAAGCCCCCCTGGGAGGAAGCCGGTCCCGCCAGGGGAAAAAAGCCTGCCCCCCAGCGCCGCAGTTACAGTGGGAAGTTCGATCCCAGCCTGCCCTTTGTTCCCGGCACTGTTGCCGTGGTGATGGGAAAGGAGATCCTCTCCTCCCCGGTGGAGATCATGGGGGTAAACGCCGAGACCGGGCGCACCGTCCTGTGGGGGGACATCTTCGAGGTGACCTCCCGGGACATCAAGGATGGCTCACGGTCCATCCTCACCATCAGCATCACCGATTACACCGGCTCCATCGATTTGAAGATCTTCGCCGAAAAGGAGAAGAAAGCCTCCCTTCTGGATGCCCTCAAGCCGGGGGTCACCATCATCGCCCAGGGGGAGGTGGCCTATAACAAGTTCGACCGGGACGTCACGATGAGCCCGGTGGCCATCAGCACGGTACAGAAGAAAACAGCAAGCGATGAGGAACCGGAAAAGCGTATTGAACTCCACTGCCATACCACCATGTCCGCCATGGACGGCATGACCCCGGCGGCGGAGTTGGTGAAGCGCGCCGCAAAATGGGGGCACAAGGCCATCGCCATCACCGACCATGGGGTAGTCCAGGCCTTCCCGGAGGCCATGGCCGCTGCGGCAGAGGTTCGCAAGGACAACCCCGATTTCAAGGTGATTTACGGGGTGGAGGGCTACTTTGTAGACGACATGATCCCTGCGGTAAAGGGCCACACAGAGGAGCCCATTAACGGTGAGTACATCATTTTTGACCTGGAGACCACAGGTCTTTCCAGCGCCACCGACCACATCATCGAAATCGGCGCAGTGCGGGTGAAGGGCGGAGAGCTGCTGGACAGCTTCGACCTTTTTGTGGACCCGGAGACCCTGATTTCCCAGGAGATCACCAACCTTACCGGTATCACGAACGAAATGGTAAAGGGTGCGCCTTTGGAGCAGGAGGCCCTGGAGCGCTTTTTTGCCTTCTGCGGTGACTGCCGGATCCTGGTGGCCCACAACGCCTCCTTTGATATGGGTTTCCTCCGCTCCGCCATGAACCGCCAAAAGATGGAGCGCTCCTTTACCAGCATTGATACCCTGATAATGGCCCGGGCGCTCTACCCGGAGCTGAAAAAGTATAAGCTGAACCTGCTGGCGGACCACCTGAAGGTGGAGCAGAAGAACCACCACCGGGCCGACGACGATGCTCGGGTGCTGGGGGAGATCTTCCTCAAGATGCTGGAAAAACTCGCTGCCGAACGGGGGACCAAAACGGTGTGGGACATCAACTCCTCCCTCACCACCCAGGGGAACGTCAAAAGCCGCCCTTTCCATATTATCATCCTGGCGAAGAACGACACCGGGCTGAAAAACCTTTACCGCCTGGTCTCCTTTGCCCACCTGGACCATTTCTTCCAAAAACCCCGTATCCCAAAAAGCGACCTGGAAAAATACCGGGAGGGGCTTATCATCGGCTCTGCCTGCGAAGCCGGGCAGCTCTTCCGTGCCGTGGTTGAAGGGAAAAGCTGGGGGGAGCTGCAGGAGATCGCCTCCTTTTACGATTACCTGGAGATCCAGCCCCTGGGCAACAACGAGTTTATGATCCGGGAGGGCATTGCCAAAAACGAGAAGCAGCTGGAGGACTACAATCGAACCATCCTTAAGCTGGGTGACCGCCTGGGCAAGCCGGTGGTGGCCACAGGAGACGTCCACTTTATGGAGAAAAAGGACGCCCGCTTCCGTGAGATCCTTATGGCGGGCCAGGGGTTCAAGGACGCCGCCTTGCAGGCGCCCCTTTACTTCCGCACCACCCGGGAGATGCTGGACGAATTCAGCTATCTAGGGGAAGAGACCGCCCGGGAGATTGTCATTAAAAACCCGGGGCGGATCGCCGACATGGTGGACTATATCCGTCCCATCCCCGCCGGTACCTTTACCCCGACCATCCCAGGTGCGGAGGAGGACCTGATCCGGATCACCCACCAAAAGGCCCACGACCTCTACGGGGATCCGCTGCCGGAACTTGTGGAGAAACGCCTGGACCGCGAGCTTTCTTCCATCACCAAGCACGGCTTTTCGGTGCTGTACATGATCGCTCAAAAGTTGGTGCAGCGGTCGGTGGAGTGCGGCTACTCCGTGGGTTCCCGAGGGTCTGTAGGATCCTCCTTTGTGGCCAGCATGGCCGGGATCTCGGAGGTAAATCCCCTGCCGCCCCACTATGTCTGCCCCAGCTGCAAACACAGTGAATTCATCACCGATGGCAGTGTAGGCTCCGGCTTCGACCTGCCGCCCAAGGACTGTCCAAGGTGCGGGACCAAGATGCACCAGGACGGTCACGAGATTCCCTTTGAAACCTTCCTTGGCTTCGATGGGGACAAGGCTCCGGATATTGACCTTAACTTTTCCGGGGAATATCAGTCCCGCTCCCACGCCTTCACCGAAGAACTGTTTGGCCGGGATCACGTGTTCAAGGCCGGGACCATCGCCACTGTGGCGGAAAAGACCGCTTACGGCTATGTCAAACACTATCTGGAGGAGAAGGGCCTGGTGGTCACCTCCGCCGAGGAAAAGCGGCTGGTAAAGGGTTGTACCGGTGTCAAGCGCACCACCGGCCAGCACCCCGGGGGGATGGTGGTGGTGCCCAGCCACCACGAGGTCTACGACTTCTGCCCGGTTCAGCACCCCGCGGACAAGGCGGAGGGGAACATTATCACCACCCACTTCGACTTCCACTCCATCCACGACACCATCCTGAAGCTGGACGAGCTGGGCCACGATTCCCCCACCCTCTTTAAGTACCTGGAGGAGTACACCGGCGTCATGATGGACGACATTCCCATGAGCGACCCCAAGGTCTACAGCCTTTTCACCTCCCCGGCGGAGCTGGGGGTGGATCTTTCGGACATCAAAATCGAAACCGGGACCCTGGCTCTGCCGGAAATGGGCACCAACTTTGTCCGGGGGATGCTGATGGACGCAAAGCCCAAGAATTTCTCCGACCTGCTCCAGATCTCCGGCCTTTCCCACGGCACCGATGTTTGGGTGGGCAACGCCAAGGACCTTATTACAACCGGGACCTGCACCATCTCCAACGTCATCGGCACCCGGGACAGCATTATGACCACCCTGTACATCCAGTACAAGATGGAACCCAAGCTTGCCTTTAAGATCATGGAGATCACTCGAAAGGGAAAGGCCCCCAAGCTCCTCACCGAGGAGATGAAACAGGATATGCGGGACCACGGGGTCCCGGAATGGTACATCAACAGCTGTTTGAAGATCAAGTATATGTTCCCCAAGGCCCACGCCGCCGCCTACGTTATCTCCGCCATCCGCCTGGGGTGGTACAAGGTGTACTACCCCAAGGAGTTTTACGCCGTACTCTTTACCATTCGCGGGGAGGATTTTGACGCCATGGCCGCGATAAAGGGCCGGGATTATGTCAAGACCCGTATTGACCCCCTTTACGCCAAGGGGTTGGACCGCACCGCAAAGGAGGACAGCCAGCTGGAAATGTACCAGATCCTTTACGAGATGCTGGGGCGGGGGATCCAGGTGCTGCCGGTGGACCTCTACCGTTCCGACGCCACCATGTACAAAATCGAAGACGGGAAGATCCGCCTGCCTTTTGCCAGTCTCAAGGGCTTGGGGATCTCTGCCGCCCAGCCCTTGGCCAGGGCGGGGAAGGAAGGGCCCTACCTTTCGGTGGACGAGATCACCACCCGGTCCGGGGCCACCAAAGCGGTTATTGAACTCCTTCGGGAGGCAGGCTCCCTGGAGGGTCTGCCGGAACACAGCCAGATGTCGCTATTCGGATAGAAAAACGGAGCGAAAGGGAGAACCTTTCGCTCCGTTTTTATGGCTACCGCCTGACAAACTGTTTCGACAAAACCGTTTTGACCACCGTTCGCTCTCCGGTACTGCCGTCCGCCGCCCAGGTGAGGTCGGTATACCAGGGGATCAGATAGGGACTGTAACGCTGGTCCTTCATCTGGAGGATAGCCTCCCGGCGGAGGGCCAGCTTTTGCCGGAGGGAGGAATCCCTTTTGTAATGCTGTTCCTCATCGGCAAGAAAAGCCTCCCAGGAGGAAAAACGCCGCTGGAGGACCCTTCCTACCCGACCGAGTTCCAGGTCCAGCTCGTTTCGTTCCAGCAGATCCAGAAGGTACATGGCCTCCAAAAGCCGAATGGCCCGGCAAAGATCCCAAGCGCCTCCGTCGGTTTCGGTGGAACCGGCCCAGTCGTCGGTGAGGCGTCGAACCTCCCGGATGCCCTGGTCGGCGCCGGAGACCTGGCAGTCCGCCAGGATCTCGTTACAAAGGTTTTTGATTTCCCGGCTGCGGTGGCCGCCGGTGAGAAGGGGCCAGCCCTCCCACTCCGGGGGAGAAAAGTGGTGGGCGGAGAGGGCGGCGCACCAGCACTCCAGGTCGTTCCGGGGAAGCAGAGGGTCCATCCGTTCCAGAAACGCAGGGGCAAAACGCCCCTGGCGAATCCCCCAAAAGCGGTGGATCAGGGTTACCCCAAAGAAGATCAGCGGCGCGGCAAAACTTACCAAGGTTTGGCTGTAGTCGGATTCCTCCATGGGGCCGCGATGATTCCCTAGCATATCGACATATCCGCTGGTGTCTATTGCCCCGGACAGGGCGGCGATGGAGGGGGGAACCTCCTCCGCCTTCCAGTCCCGCCACCGGCCCACCGGCAGACGGTAAAACCCAATGGTACCCATTTCCTGGATCGCCTTCCGGTTGATGCGCGCGGCGACACACTCCCCATTGGGAAGGGGGATCCGGTAATATACAGCGCCATCCTCCCGGAGGGCGTCGCTGTTTAGAACGGTACCGGTGGTGATTAGGGTGAAGCTTTGGTGCTGTTTCATCTCCTGGATGGATTCGGCCACAGGGGTTTTCCAAGAGGCTTCTCCTCCGGCGCCTCCGTCATCCGAAAAATCGCCGCCAAAGGAAAGGCGGTAGAGAAGCGGCCCGATAAAAAGGCTGGTGAGCAAGGAGAGAAGGATGGTCAGGACCGCCGCCAGAACCAGGCTTTGGAGCAGATGATCCCGAAATCCGTATAGATTCCGGTTAGAAACTTTGTAATGGGCCATATTACAGTTCCTCCAGAGAAAAGGGCAGTTTCTTTACCTGAAAACTTCTGCCCCGAAGGTACTCCAGATGTTCCGCCGGAGTGGGGAAGTCGAAGGTGAGCCGGTAGGCGCAAAGGGCCTGGTACCGGTAAGGAAGGCCCTGGTTTTGTCGGTTTTGACCGTACTTGGTATCCCCTGCCAACGGATGGCCCAGATGGGCCAGGTGGGCCCGGATCTGGTGGGTGCGTCCGGTGTGAAGGATGACTTCCAGCAGGCTGAGACCATCCCTGGAGGCCAAAACCTGGTATTCGGTAAGGATGGTGTGTCCTCCGGGGACAGGCTGGTCAAAGACCTCTACCTGGTTTTTGGCGGCGTCCTTTCGGAGAAAGGCCTTCCGGGTGGCGTGGGGCGGGGAAGGGGTTCCAAATACCAGACAGCGGTACCGTTTGGTGATCTCCCGGTCCTTGATCTTTTGGTTCAGCACCCGAAGGGTGGGGGCGTTTTTGGCGCAGAGGACCAGGCCGCAGGTATTCCGGTCGATGCGGTTGCAGAGGGCGGGGGTGAAGGAATTTTCCCGCCGGGGGTCGTACTGTCCGGTACCCGCCAAATATTTTAGAATCCGGTTGATAAGGGTATCCACCTGGCCCTCGTTGTCCACATGGACCACCAGTCCGGCCGGCTTATCCGCCAGAAGAAGGTTTTCGTCCTCGTAAACGATCTCCAGGCCGTCCCGGGCAGAGAGGAAGGCGTCCTCCTGGCCGTCCTGGACAAAGAACTCATCGTTGATATAAAGCTCCACCAGGTCCCCCAGGGCAAGGCGGTAGGAGCCTTCGCTCCGCTTGCGGTTTACCTTGATCCGTTTGAGGCGAAGGTACTTTTGCAGCAGGCTTTGGGGCAGAAGGGGGACCGCTTTGGCAAGAAACCGGTCCAGCCGCTGGCCGCAGTCGTTTTCCCCGATGGTGTAGCTTCGCATCCTGGTTCCTCCTCTAAAAAGCGGCCAGCCGCGGTATCGGGGCCGCTGTGCCACATCAAAAAAGGCCGGACAAAAGTCCGGCCCGTTGGAGCGGATGACGGGAATCGAACCCGCGTAACCAGCTTGGGAAGCTGGAATTCTGCCATTGAACTACATCCGCACAAGACAACGGTAATATTATCGCGCAAAACGAAGAAAAAGTCAAGAGGAAAATGAAATTTTTTCCGCAGATTTTTGCACTGCCCCCATCTGCAGAAAAATTTTTATTTTTTTGCAAAAACCCCTTGCTTTTTCTTAAGGGGTGTGTTATTATAATTAAGCTGTTTCTGGGTGTGGCGCAGTTGGTAGCGCGCTACCTTGGGGTGGTAGAGGCCGGGTGTTCAAGTCACCTCACTCAGACCAGATAAGGACTTAGGACGAGAGATCGTTCTGAGTCCTTTTTTCTTAAAGAAAAAAGCGGAGGAGCCAGCCAGGCTTCTCCGCCAGGGGATCAGAACAGCCCCTTTACTGCACCCAGAACATCGCCCAGGTCGGCAGTGGCCAGCTTGGCCTTGACAGCCGCCACCACCGGCTTCAGCTGCTCGTCGGGCAGGTCGATGCCGGTAAGCGTCTCCAGGGTCTTGATGGGGTCGTCCTGGAATCTTTTCAGGAGGGCGGGGTCCTTTTTCAGCTTCTCTACGATCTCCTCAGCCTTTGCTTTGATGTCAAAATTCAGTTCCATTTGTTGTTCTCCTTTTCAAGATGGTAGGCACAGTATACCACAACCGCTTTTCGGTTTCCAGTGTTTTGGGAAAAATCGGTTATTCCTCTTCGTCTCCGGCCTTAAAGTTGTAAATGGGACGGATCACCTTAAGGATCTCCACTGTCTCCCCGATGTTCCCCACAATGTCCTCCATGGACTTGTAGGCCATGGGGCACTCGTCCAGGGTGGATTTTCCCACCGAAGTGGTGTAGATGCCGTCCATCTCCTTTTTGAACTGGGAAACGGTAAAGCTTTGCTTGGCCTCGGAACGGCTCATCAGCCGCCCGGCCCCGTGTGGGGCGGAGCAGTTCCAGTCCTCGTTGCCCTTTCCTGTACAGATGAGACTTCCGTCCCTCATGTTGATAGGGATAAGCAGCCGCTCCCCGGCCTTTGCCGAAACCGCCCCTTTCCGAAGGACCCCGGCCTTGATGTCGATGTAATTATGGATGGTGGTAAAGGTCTCCTCGGCGTGGAGCTTCAGCCCCCGGAGGATTTCGTCCGCCATAGCCTGGCGGGAGAGGGCGGCAAATTCCTGGATGATGGCCATATCGTGGAGGTACTGGTCCAGCAGCTCCCCCTCGGCATAGGCCAGCAGATAGGGGACAGCGGTGCGCTTGGTGTTTCGGAGGGCTTTCAGAGCCTTTTGGATCTCCTTCTCCCGGCCTTCCGCCTTGAGTTTTGCCACCAGGGCGTCGGCATCGGCCTTGCTGCTGCCGTTGAGGCGCTGGTAAGCCTCGTCCTGGTAATATTTTGCCACCTCCAGCCCCAGGTGGCGGCTTCCGGAATGGATGATAAGATACAGGGAACCTTCCTCATCCTGGTCCACCTCGATAAAGTGGTTTCCGCCTCCCAGGGTACCCAGGCTTTTCTCTGCCCGCAAAGGGTTGATAGCTTGGTAACAGTGCAGGGCGGTAAGATCGATCTTTTCCAGATACCGGTGGGGCTTTTCCCGGATGGCAAAGCCGGAGGGGATCCTCTGGCGGATGAGCTTATCCAACTGCTGGGGCTGGAAATGGTCCTCCCGGAGGCGCACCGTCTCCATTCCGCAGCCAATGTCCACTCCCACCAGGTTGGGACAGACCTTGCCGGAGATGGTCATGGTCGTGCCCACGGTACAGCCCTTTCCGGCGTGGATGTCCGGCATCATCCGGATACGGCTCCCTTGGGCGAACTCTTGGCTGCAAAGGGTGATGACCTGGGCGATGGACGCCTGGTCCACCACATCGGTAAAGATCTTGGCGCTGTTGTATTTTCCACTGACTTCCAGCATGGTAACCCTCCTTACTGCGAAGAACCTGGTACAGTTATAGCAGAATCTCAAGGCGGTTGTCAAGTTGTTCACACTAGGTTCATGCTTTTTGGGCGAGGATAGACTATACTTAAAGATAAAGATTTTATCGAAACGGGGGATCTTTTCCGTGAATCGAATCCTAAAACAGCGGGCCCGGCAGCTGTACAGCCAAAATTTCGGCCGGACCATCGCGGTCTATCTGCTGCATCTTGTTTACTTGCTGGCCACCACCCTGCCGGCGACCCTCCTCCAGGAGCAGCTTCTGCGCCAGGGGATGGGGGAGTGGTGGAGCTTCCTCTTTGCCGCCGCGGTCCAAACAGTGCTGCTCCTTTTCCTGGGCCCCATTTACCTGGGGGTGGATCGTTTTGCCTATTTTCTTCAAAAGGACAGGGCCCCCGGGATCGGCGAAACCTTCTACTATTTTACCGGGGCAGCAAGGTACTTTAAGGCGGTAGGGGCTGGCTTTGTTCAACTGCTCCCCACCTATCTGGTGCTGGCGATCTCCTCGATCATGGACGGGACCGGTTCCGAAGTGCTGGAGATCCTGCTGGCCATCCTGCTGATCGCGGTCTATGTTTTTTACATTTACTGGGCCCTGCATATCTGCCTGCTGCCCTATATCCTGGCGGAGGATGAAAATGCCCAGGTGGGACATATCCGCCGGGAATCCTTCCGTTTGATGAAGGGAAACTGCGGGCGGTACTTCGGCCTTAACTTCTCCTTTATCGGGTGGTATTTCCTCATCGTTGTTCTTGTTACGGTGGTACTCCTCATTGTGATGTTCCCCTCCCTCAGCCGGGCCATCGACATGGGCCTGGGGGATGTAGACGGCATCGTGGAACCCTTTACCGTCTGGGCCGAGGTGGGAGTGTACGCCCTGATGACCCTTCTGAATCCCTATGTCAGCTTGGCAAAGGCGGGCTTTGGCAGCGCGGCGCTCCAGGGAAAGCTGGAGGAGCTGGCCTGGCAGGGGAGGATGCCCTACGGCGGATATTATCCCCCCACCAACGCCGGCTGGCAGCAGCCCTATCCGCCCCAGTACCCGCCCTATCCCCAGGGCGGTCCCCAAACCACCTCCTGGCAGGGACAGCCCCAGGCCCCGGCCTGGAATCAGCCACCCCAGCAGCCCTTTGGAAACCCCTACACCGCCGCCCAGCAGGAGGAGGCCCTCCAGTATGAGCGGTACCGCCAGGGCCAGCCGATGGAGCCCAAGACCTTTACAACGTATGGCCTTGCCGCCGACGCTGGCAGCTTCCTCCCCTGGCTCCAGGTGGAGCAAAGCGGCCTGTACAGCTTCTTAAAGCTGGAAAACTGGATGCCCGGCATGGTGGCCGCCGCCTGGCAGCAGGCTGCGGCAGCCCTTTCCGCCCAGCCCCTGGACAGCGGCGCGGCGGTGAAGCGTTCCCTGGAGGAAACCCTTTCCGGCAACCGGTTCCGGGTTACTGCCATCATCAGTGACGACGGCAGCCGTCCTGGCTACCGTCAAGTCTGTATCCGCATCGACCTGAATCCACCTGTATAACCAAGGGGCTTGGAACGAGACGTTCCAAGCCCCTTGTCCTCTTATTTGACAATATACGTCACAGGCGCGGAGGTATCAATATCTCGATACAGTTCCTCAAACCCTGCATAGCGGTCCAAGCCCTTCGCGATGTTGGCTTCCAGAGCGCGGAAATGTTCGTCACGTTCCGCCTCTGTGTCAAAATAAACAACATTGCCCTTGGGCAGTCCATCAGTCGGAGTTCCTTTTTCTTCGATCCTGTCAGCGGAACCTGACCCTATCGGGGTCGCAAGCCGGATCTCGCTAGTATTAACAGCGGGTTTGCCGTCATCCTTGAAGAAAGCCTCAAGGGGATCGGTGTTCTCCGGGATGAACGCAGGTTTCTGCACAATGTCGATGGTCTGGTTATTTGCGGGAACTGCAAAGGCGACAGTTGCCGCACCAATGGTCAGGGCAGCAGTCAAAGCCAGTGCCAGAACAGATGCTTTCATATTGGGTTCGATCCTTTCTTTCATATTCAGGGCGTAACCACTAAGGTACGCCCTACCCGGGCCCCCTCTTTGAGGGGGCTTACAGAGGCGGCAGGGCCAGCCCCACCAGCCCCAGAACGAGAAAGTGCAGGGGATAGAAGAGGTAGTTCACCCACCGGAACCACCTGGGTGCGGGCCCCTTTTCGCTGTTACAGCCGAAGTAGGCGAGGGCCAGCCCCAGGAATGGTCCCAGGGTATTCAGCAGGATGGAGGGGTGCATCCCCGTTTCGGCGGCCAAGAGGATCAGCCGCCAACGGGCCAGCACCGCCGCCAGGAGAAGGAGCAAAGCCGCCTGCCACCGAGGGCGTTTTTTTCCGTCGGTGAGGTGGTAGAGGACCAGGATGATAAGAAGGTAGCCCTCCCGGCCCTCGAAGTCCAGGAGGCGGGCCAGGAGCATACAGCCCGCCACCGCCAGGACCGCAGCCGGACGGTGAGGATACCACAGCCGCTCCACCAGGGACAGCATCACCAAGCCTAGAAAAAGGGTAAAGAGAATATTCAGCCCGATGTCTCCCAGAGCGGGGGAGGAAGAACCAAGCCGGTGGGCCTCCCCGCAGAAGAACAGCCAGTAGGGCAGCTGGGAGAGGAGGGCGAAGCCCAGCAGCCGGACTCCATACCTCCGCCGGTCCCTGGTATGACGAAAGCCGCTCACCAGGGAGTAGAGGAAGATAGGGGCTGCCAGCCGCCCAAAGTAGGGGACCACCCGGGCCAATGGCCCGGGCAGATAGAGCCCCGGTTGGAAAATGGCGCTGAAATGATCCCACAGCATGGAGCAAAGCCCCAGCAGTTTCAAAGCGGTAACGGTCATAACATCACCGCCTAGAACCGGTTGTAAAGGTAGCTTTCGATCCTCAGCAGCTTGTACTGCTCATCCCGGATGATATAGACATCTACCTCGCCCTCGCTGTTGGAGTAGTATTCCCCAGTCATCTGGTCTTCCAGTACATGGACCAGTTTGCCGTCCATGACCCAGCGGCCCTTGTCATCCTTGACGAGGCCCTGTTCCTTGTACTGGGCGGCGGTCTCCTCCGGATCCAGGGCAGGGGCCACCAAGACCTTAAAGGCCCCGGGCTCCACCTGGAATTCCCGCCCCAGCCGTTGTTGGATCATCTTTTCCAGGGCCTCCACCCCGGTGTAATCAGGGGCATTGTATTTCAGAACCTCCATGACCACGGCGTTGGCACGGCTCCTGGCGTAGTTGCGGCTGGGCCCCAGGTCGATGGGTCGGTTGAGGGCCGCCCGGGCCACATAGGTATTGCCGCTGTAGCACCAGTCACCCAGGTAGTCGTTGAAGGGCGCCTGGCCGCAAGTAGCGAAGGCGGTGGCCGAGGCAAGGACCACCACCATAGCGGCAGTCAGGGTCATAGCCCCTAATTTTCTGTAGGCCAGTACCCCTTTGATCCGCCGCTCCACCTCGGTGCGGCTGAAGGCGCTGGCGAACAGCCCGCCGGAAAGCCCCGGCACCGCCATGGAGAGCAGGCTCTGGGCGTAGGGGGCGCTTTCCTCCTGGCCCAGCACCGAAAGGGCCGCTTCGTCACAGGCGGATTCCATATCCCGGCAGAGTTCCCGGGCCATAAGCCACACCAGGGGGTTGTACCAGTGGAGGCAGAGGGCCCCCATCATCACCAACTTGATGAGGTTATCCTTCCGGCGGATGTGCATGGCCTCGTGGGTGAGGATGTGCTGCACCAGCCCGGTCTCCCGGAAATCCAGGGAGGCGGGGAGAAGGATGAGGGGCCGGAAGATTCCCACCACCACCGGGCTTTGAATGGTGTCGCAGGTACAGACCGAGGCGTTGATCCGGCACCGGACCAGGGTGTCCCGGACCGTCTCGTTTTCCTCAATGGGGTAGATCCCCTTGAAGCGGCTCCGCCCCCAGGCGTACCGCAGGCAGAGGACCAGGGCCAGAACCCCCATCCCCACAAGGCCGATACCGCCAAAGCCCATCCCCAGCTGTCCCAGCAGGGAAGGGAAGCTGCTACAGCCGTAGCCCAACTCTGTCAGGGAGAGACTGCCGGTTCCCCAAAGCCGGTCGATCAGAATGCCGGGAAGGTCGCTGGTGTCCTCCGCCACCGTCACCATGGCCTGTTCCTCCGGGATGGCTGACGATCCGACCGAGTCCTTTTCGACAGTGCTCCAAACAGTGCCCGGAAGGGCGATGGTATCGGAAAGGCGATACTGGGCGATGGCGGTCTGCTCCATCTCAAAGCCGCCCAGGTCCTCCAAAAAGCCGGGCACCGGCAGGGAAAGGGGGCTGGAGATGGAAAAGGGGACCAGGAGCCGTACCAGCACCAGCGCCCACAGCACCGGCATCACCCGCTTGGGGAGCCACTTTCCCAGCAGGAGCCGCAGGGCCAGCACCACCAGCACCATTACCCCGCCGTAGACCCCCATAAGCCACAGAGGCATACCAAAGGAAAAACGAATCATTTCTCTTTCCCACCTTTCTCTTGGATGAGCCGCAAAAGCTCCCGAGCGTCGCCCTCGCTGACTCCCCGCTCCCGCAAAAAGGAGGAGAAGAACAGCTCGCTGCTACCGCCGAACATCTTGTCGATCAGGGCCTCGGTTTCCTCCCGGCGAACGGTTTCCCGCTCCTCCAGGGGATGGCAGATAAAATCCGGTTCCTCCCGGCGGATGGCCCCCTTTTCGATGCACTTTTTTATGACGGTGTAGGTGGTATTTTTGTTCCAGCCCACCCGCTGGCTCAGGATCTCCGCCACCCTGCGGGCGGGGACAGGACCTTCCTCCCACAGCACCTCCATGATCTTTAGTTCCGAATCAAAAAGTTTCACATGATCCCTTCCTTTCCGCCGGGGCGGGAGCGGCCCGCCGCCGGCCTTGTGGACTACTGCACTAGTCTGGATATAGACTATCACGATAGTCTGCCCCTGTCAAGACTACTGTGATAGTCTTAATAAATTGTTTACAGAAAAAGTACCTCTTGAACCGGAGGATCCAAGGGGGTACAATGATAGGGAAGAAGGGAGACGATTTTTTATGTGGTTTGTTTTTGCGCTGCTTTCCGCCCTGTTTGCAGCGGCCACCTCCATCCTGGCCAAGGTGGGCATCGAGGGGGTGGATTCAAACCTGGCCACCGCCCTGCGGACGGCGGTGGTCCTTGTAATGGCCTGGGGGATGGTCTTTCTGACCAACGCCCAAACGGGGCTTGGAAAGATCAGCGGGAAAAGCTGGCTCTTTCTTATCCTCTCCGGCCTGGCTACCGGGGCCTCCTGGCTCTGTTACTACAGGGCGCTGCAGATTGGGGAGGCCTCCAAAGTGGTGCCGGTGGATAAGCTCAGCGTGGTTATCACCCTGGTGCTGGCCTTCTTGTTTCTCCACGAAAAGTTTACGGCTAAATCGCTGTTAGGGTGTGTTCTCATTGGGGCAGGGACCCTGGTCATGGTGCTTTGAAAACTCCGCCGAGACTTTTTTTGAAAAACCCTTGACTTTAATATTATTTAATGTTATATTTAATTTAATGAAAGTTAAAACGATCGTAAACTTTACTTTTATTGAAATGGAGGGCCGCCCATGACCATCGAGACCCTGCCTGACTGGCTGGCCGCTTTGGATGAGGAGGACCTGGGCTTTATCCGCAAGTTTGTCCTCTCCTCCGGTTCCCTCAAGGAGATGGCCAGTTTGTACGGGGTGACCTATCCCACCGTCCGCCTCCGTTTAGACCGGCTGATCCAGAAGATCCAGCTGGGGGAGAGCGCCGCCGCCGACCCCTACGTCACCCTTGTCAAGCGCCTTGCCATGAACGACAAGCTGGATTTCGACACCGCCAAGCTGCTCATCGCCGAGTACAAAAAGACCCAAAAGGAGGAACCCTGATGTTTCTTTCCACCCTCACCACCGTCACGGCCCTTGTCCTTTTCGTCGGACAGTTTTTCCTGCAATACTTTTTCAGCACCCGCCAGGCCAAATGGCCGGGCTTCATCCTGCCCGCCGTCTGCGTCCTGTTCGGGGCCGTTTACGCCCTGAACGCCACCACCGTCCCGGCGGCCATTGCGGCCTTTCTCCTGGGCGGCGGCCTGCCCTTTGTGCTCCACTTTGCCCTCTACAAGCTGGGACGGACCCGCCTGGAAAAGAAGAACCGGGACCGCATCGAAAAGATGAACATCCAAGACCTGTAACTGATAAACCCTCCCTTTTCTGCATAACATGAACCATAGAAGGGGGCGGGCGCAATGGAGCGGGAGCTGTGGATCTTAGGGGTAGCGGTGGCGGGGCCGGTCATCGGCTCGGCCCTGGGGGTGGCCTTCCCCCCGGGGCGGCGGATCACCGGGAATATGCTTTCCTTCGCCGCAGGGGCGATGCTTGCCATCTCCTTTCTGGAGCTGCTGCCGGAGAGTCTGGCGAAATGCGGCATCAAAGGGGTGACGGCGGGGCTGGCCGTCGGCCTCTTGACCATGGCCGCCTTGGAAAGCCTGCTGCCTCACCGCCCCCAGGGGCAGCGCCGGGAGGAACTGGAGCGCACCTCCATTCTGATGATCCTGGGCATCTTCCTCCACAACCTCCCCGAGGGGATGGCCATCGCCAGCGCCTCCGCCATGGAGGACCCCCGGGCCCTCACCACCATCGCCTTCGCCATCGCCGTCCACAACATCCCGGAGGGCATCTGCACCTCCGCCCCCTACTACCAGGCCACCGGGCGGCGGCTGAGGGCCTTTCTCCTCTCCTCCACCACCGCCCTGCCTATGCTGGGGGGATATATCCTGGGCAAGACCCTCCTCCGGGGGCTGTCCCCCTACGCCATGGGCATCCTGATGGCTTCGGTGGCGGGGCTGATGATCCACATCAGCTGCGGCGAACTGCTTCCCGCCGCCCTGTCGGAGGAGGGAAAGGGGCATCCCATCCGCCCCATGGTCTGGCTGGCGGCGGGGATACTCTTCGTCATGGCTTTGGCGGGGTAGGGAAGAGGGGGCTTGCATTTTCCATAGTTTAGCCTTATAATGAATGAGAACATAAGGAGGTGCCGCTATGGGATTTCTGCTTTTCTGTCTGCTTTACGCCTGCTGGGTGATGTCTGCCCTGTCTGTTCCTCCGCTCCTTTTGCAGGGGTTTCCCCTGGCCTTTCTGTTGCTATCACCCTTGGTCCACCGTCTTGGGGTACGGGCGAACCTTCATGGAAACCTCCTGACGGACGGTCTGGATGGCGGCTTGGACATTCATTTTCGCTTTACCCCCTTGGGGGAAACGCTTTGCTTTCCCCCAAGGCTCCGCTGGCTCTGTCTCGGTTTTGCCGCCTTGTTGCTGCTCCAGCTTGGGGCGATCAGCCAGACCCTTTCCCATGGGCTTGTCTTTTCTGACGCTGCGATCTTCCTTGTGACAAGGCTTCCCCAATGGGTGCTGCTCCTTATGCCTGTACTCTACACCCTGTTGAGCCGGGGAGCCGTCTCCGCCGTTGGCGACGTCGTTTTTTCTGGTCTGTTGCTGGCCTGGGGCGGGGTCTACCGGGTGCTGCACACCCTTTCCGATCCAGACGCTATTCTGCCCTTCTTAGGCAGTGTGACCGTCCCCTGGCTTTTTGCGGCCCTGGGCTACGCTGTTCTGCTGGCCCTTTTCCTCCGGGGAAAGGGGCAAGGAAGACCTTCTCCGGTATAAAGGTGGAATAAAATAAGGAACAGCCCCCGGCGGTCCGATCCCGCCGGGGGCTGGTTTTATGCTGTTTTATGATTCGCAGAACGCCGCCGCATCAGCCGCAATCCCAGGTATAGAACACATCGGAGAAATCGTGGCGTTTCAAATTCTCTGGGCTGATGAAGAAATTCCCCACACCGCCGTCGCCCCACATGACGTAGGTCTCGTCCTCGTTCCAGTCGGAATCCAGCTGGAACAGCAGGGTGCGGTAGGGGCTTTTGGTTTCCCGGGGATCATACTGCACAAAGCAAGGCCAGCCCAAAAGACGATGGCCGGAGGACCACAGCTGGTCATAGAGGTACTCCCGGTCGGGCTCCTCCAGAAAGTCCTGGAAGTCCGGCTTTGCAGGGGGCTGCCCGGTGACCTCCTTCCAAATCTGGGCAAAGAGGGCGTCGAAGCCCCCGTCTGCCGGACCCATCCAAGTGGTGGTTCGCTGGGCGGTGACAGCGGTTTCCTGCAGCACCGGCCAGTAGTCCAGACCGGCATGGGTGGGGATACCCAAAGCCTGTACCTGCTCCGGGGTGAGGGTGCGGTCTACCCGCTCATGCCAAACCACCCGGAAGCCGCTGGAGGTATCTTCCCCCCAGTCCGCGCCGAAGTTGTCGCCCCGTCCGGCAAAGAACTGGAGCAGTCCGGTTTTGGGCAGGGGATCCTCCGCTCCGATCTGCTCCAGGTCAATTTGAGCCAGCAAAATCAGTTTTTCCCCTGCGCTGTCTGTAGGATAGGGCAGGCCAGCCGGCCAGTAGGGCAAACCGCCCAATTTACTGTCGAACAGTCCAGGAACGATGTCAGGCTGAACCGTCAGCTCCCAGCCGTCTATGGCGGTACGCTTTTGGATCTCCGTGACAACGGCTCGCACCGGTTCGCTTCCCTGGGCAGGCTGCCGGACCATGGGGGGCAGATATTCCGCAGGGATCTCCACCGTCACCCCCCGGTCGACCAGCGCCTTTAGGGCCTCTGTCCCGGTCAGCTGCTTCTGGGACGGCAGAAGGACACACTTCAACGCCGGCAGCTGGAGCAGCAGGGTGCAGTCGGAGAAATTGGTCCACCGCAGGTCCAGTTTTTTCAGCTTCCTGCACGGCAGCAAGAAAGAGAAATCTGCCGCCAGCACGATGGGGATGCTCTGACTGCGGGGCGTCCCAAACTCCAGGGTGTGCAGATTCTCCATCAGTCCAATGGCGGAGAAATCCCCCGGCTCCGGTTCGCCATGGTCCTTCTGGTAGTAGGGATCTCCGTAGTAGCAAAAGTCGTTCAGCGCTTTGACCTTCTTTAGATCATACAGCGATTCCGGTGGGCGTTTTAGTGCGCCCTCTGTCGCATGACGCAGCCGTTCATCCATCTTCGGGACCGGTGTCATAAAAAGCTCCCCTTTCCGAAAAGACCCCTGGCGGGATGAGACCGCCAGGGGCCAATTTTGTGTCATCCTGAAACTTTAGAACTCCGCCGACCCAGTGGTCCTGGGGAAGGGGAGGACGTCCCGGATATTCCCGATGCCGGTCATATACATAATAAGCCGCTCAAAGCCCAGGCCGTACCCTGCATGGCGGGTGCCGCCAAAGCGCCGGAGATCCAGGTACCACCAATAGTCCTCCTCCCGGAGGCCCAGCTCCCGGATTCGTTCCAGCAGCTTGTCCGTGCGTTCCTCACGCTGGCTGCCACCGATGATTTCTCCCACGCCAGGGACCAGCAGGTCCACAGCCGCCACCGTCTTGTTGTCCTCGTTCATCCGCATATAGAAGGCCTTGATCTCCTTGGGATAATCGGTGACGAAGACCGGTTTTTGGTAGACCTCTTCGGTGAGATAGCGCTCATGCTCGGTTTGAAGGTCACAGCCCCAGTAGACCGGGAACTCGAAGCGGTCCTTGACCTTCTCCAGGATCTCCACCGCCTCGGTGTACGTAACCCGGGCGAAGTCGGAATTGACGATGCCCTCCAGGCGCTGGATCAGGCCTTTATCGTAGAAGCTGTTAAAGAATCGCAGTTCTTCCGGGCAGTTTTCCATGACATACCGCAGGACGAACTTTATCATATCGGAGGCCAGCTTCATCACGTCCTCCAGGTCGGCGAAGGCGATCTCTGGCTCGATCATCCAAAATTCGGCGGCGTGACGGGGGGTGTTGGAACGCTCCGCCCGAAAGGTGGGGCCAAAAGTATAGACCTTGGCGAAGGCCATCGCCATGCATTCCGCCTGGAGCTGTCCCGACACGGTGAGGTTGGCGGCTTTGCCGAAGAAGTCCTGGGTGTAATCCACCTTGCCCTCCTCGGTGCGGGGGGGCTGGGAAATATCCATGCTGGTGAGGTGGAACATCTCCCCGGCGCCTTCGCAGTCGCTGCAGGTGATAATAGGGGTGTGGGCGTAGACGAAGCCGCGGTCGTTGAAGAACCGGTGGATGGCATAGGCGGCTACCGACCGCACCCGGAAAACGGCGCTGTAGGTGTTGCTTCGGGGCCGCAGGTGCTGGATGGTTCGCAGATACTCCAGGGTATGTTTTTTCTTCTGGAGGGGATATTCGGGGGAGGAGGAGCCCTCGATTTCAATAGAAGAGGCGTGGACCTCAAAAGGCTGTTTGGCATTGGGGGTCAGGAGGACGTGGCCCTTCACCATCAGGGCGGCCCCAACGTTCTGTTTTGCGATCTCGTTATAGTTTTCCACCGTTCCGGGCTCAAACACGACCTGGAGGTTTTGGAAGCAGGAGCCGTCATTGAGTTCGATAAAGCCCAGGGTTTTGCTTTGGCGAATGGTCTTGACCCAGCCGCACACGGTTACCTCCGAGTCGATATGGTCGGTGACGGCGGAGAAGAGCGCCTTGATCTCTGTTCTTTCCATGGGGACAAACCTTCTTTCCCGTAAAAGTAGTGCGAAACTATGGGTACTATTATAGTATAGGCAGAACGTTTTGGCAAGGATAGAAGCGTTTGGAAAGAGAAGAAAATTTTTTTGCCAAAGGGGTTGCATTTTCTATGAAGATGGGATATAATATACCTCTGTCAGGCAGAATCGAGCAAAAATGGAGAGATGGCTGAGCTGGTCTAAGGCGCACGACTGGAAATCGTGTAACGGCTAATACCCGTTCAAGGGTTCGAATCCCTTTCTCTCCGCCAACAGAAAACCCGCTTAAACGCTATGTTTAGGCGGGTTTTTCTATGTCTTTTTTGAGGTTGTACCCTTTATTTTACCCTTTACAGGTTTTTACCCTTTGGCAAGACTGGTATAGTAGCCCTGCATCCGGGCGGCGGTGTCTTTCATCATCTGTTCAGAGGTGTGGGCGTAGACATTAAGGGTGAAACTGGCGGTGGCGTGGCCCAGAAGGTCCTGGACGCTCTTTACATCCGCACCGCTGGCGATGGCTACCGTAGCCGCTGTGTGCCGGAGGTTGTGGGGCCTTGCGTCCGGCCTGCCGATGCTGGCGGCAATTTTCTTGAATCGCCGGTAGAAGGTGGGGACAGAGTAGGGGGTTCCCGCTTCATCGGTGAAAACCAGATCATCCAGGTTGCTCCAGGCCGGTCCAGCCCGCAGGCGGCGCTCCCGCTGCTTGGCCCGCTCCGCCTGGAGGTATTCAAAGGCGATGGGCGGCGGTTCAATGGTCCGGGGCTTCCCGCTTTTGGTGGTGGGTGCAATATAACGCCCCTTGCCCTTCTCCCGCTGAAGCTGCTGGCTGATGGTAAGCCGCCCCCGCTCAAAGTCCACCTGTTTCCAGCTTAGGCCCAAACACTCCCCCTCCCGTAGTCCTGCGAACAGACACAGGGCATAAGCGTTCCTCATAGGGCTGTCCTCAATAGCCGCCAGGAAAAGCGGGATTTCCTTATCCGTCAGCGGGGCGATCTCGTGCCGCTCCACCTTTGGCAGCTCGGCAGCATCGCAGGGGTTAGCGGGGATGATGCCCTGCTTTACGGCCACGCTAAGGGCCTTGTGAAGGACAGCGGAGACATTCTTTACCGTTTTCCCGGAGATTCCCGCTTTGGTCATAGTGTTATAAAGCCGCTGAACGTGGGTCCCCTTGACTGCCTGCAACTCTATAGCCCCCATCACTGGGACGATATGATTTTTGATGATCCCATCATAGCTGCGGTAGGTCAGGGGCTTCACCTTCCCGGCGCAGAAGGTGGTCAGCCACTCCTCCATCCACTGGGAGACAGTGACCTTATTGGGGGTGATATAGGTCCCGTTGTCCAGGGCGGCCACCGCCTGGGCCAGCTTCTGGCGGGCCTCCTTCTGGGTGGCCCCGTAGACCGACCGCTGTATTTGCCTGCCGGTGCCAGGGTCCCGGCCTATGGTAAAGCGGGCCTCCCACCGGCCATCAGGCCGTTGGCGGATGGTTCCGCCGCCTTTTGCACCTTTTCTGGGCATGGCTGGGCCTCCTTGTTGAAGAATGTTGAAGGACTTGTGTTTTGATATTCGGGTTTCATAACGATTTATTACGCTGTTGATGGGGTACGCATTTGAAGCGCACCCTTTATTCTTTTTCATGCTCGGAGTGAGGGGGTCTCTATTTTGGCGACACCCTTCTATTCTTCTTTCAGGGCTGCTCCATCGGGATGTGGAGCAGGGGTGTCTTGGCGGCGGTAGCGGGGGATTTCAGTCAATTCCTCTATACGTTTTACGGCCTCCTGCATTCCAACAAAGTTTAATTTGAAAAAAGCAGTATTCATTCGTGTATGAAACTCACCTTCTTCTATGCTTGCCATAAATTCAGCGTCTTCACGGGCCGTTTTTTCTCTAAATGGCGTATAAGCATCAAGAATTTTTTTCAATTCTTCATCAGTAATTGATGAATTTTTCTCTACCGCAATTAGCAAATAGTCATCTTGATAGAAAATATCGCAGGAATCGCTCGACTGATGTTCAAGAAAAGGTTCAACCACCTTGAAAGGAATAAAGCAATTTCTGTAAATGTGAACTCCATTTGAAAAGTGTATTTGAGATACTTCTGCGCTTCCACTGAGCAAATATTCAGCTGATATATCAAGAGCATCTGCAATACACAAAAGTTGTTCAATTCGGGGTTGGCGCTTGCCTGATTCGTACCGGCTGATAGCAGCTTTTGTAGAACCAACCGCCGTTGCTAATTCTTCTTGAGACATATTTTTTCCCTTCCGTGCAATCCTGATTCTGTCACCCATACTTTCCATAGCACATACCTCCTAATGCACAGTATACTTCAATGTTTCCAATATGTCAACATTTTTCCAAAAAAGTCTTGACATATAGTTGCCAATATGGTAATGTATGGTTACCATATTGAAAATAGGAGGTGAAGAAAGTGACCATCAACACACAGCGCATCGAGGCCACGCTGGCAGAGCGGGGACTGACTAAAGCAGAATTTGCGGCCTGCTGCGGTATCTCTCGCCAGAATGTCAGCACCATCATCCGGCGTGGGACCTGCGAGCCAAAAACCGCCGGAAAGCTGGCGGCGGGGCTGGGGGTTCCTCTCTCGGAAATCATCAAGGAGGTGTAACAATGGACCGTCTTACATACTCCCCCACCGAAGCGGCCCAGGTGCTGGGGGTATCCCGTCCCACCATTTACACACTAATAAAGCGGGCAGATTTTCCCGCTTTTAAGGTGGGGACAAGGACCCTGGTATCTGTGGAAGGGCTGCGGGAGTGGGTGAAGGCCCAGGCGGAAGGTGATGCCGTTGGTTGACAACGCTGTTTTCAATGAAGGGTTTACCTTTCTTACAAACCACGGAATGTCCCTGGATGAAATCCAGAAGCACCTAAGCGATGGGATTTCTGTGGAACAGCTTGTTTCCACCGCTCAAGACCTTGTTGCCAGAGGCGAGCCTATCACCACCCAGGAGATTGTTCCACGTCCCAAGCAGTTACAGACAATCTCCGCCCCAGACCTTCAGAAAGCTGTCCTCCCCCCGCTTCGGTTTCTCGTGGAGGATGTCCTGCCGGAGGGGACAAGCCTGATCAGCGCCGCCTCCAAAATCGGGAAAAGCTGGATGGTGCTGGATTTGGGCCTCTGTGTGGCGGCTGGTCTGCCCTTTATGGGCCACAAGACCAACCGGTGCGGCGTGCTTTACCTGGCTTTGGAGGACAGCCTGGGACGCCTCCAGGGCCGAATGAACAAGGTATTAGGCGGGAAGCCCCCGCCCCCTCAATTCCACTTTACCACCGAGGCTCCCAAGCTGGACAATGGCCTGTTGGAAACCCTTTCCGCCCACTTGGTGCAGCACCCGGAGACCAAGCTGCTGATTGTTGACACCCTCGGCTCCCAAGCTGGACAATGGCCTGTTGGAAACCCTTTCCGCCCACTTGGTGCAGCACCCGGAGACCAAGCTGCTGATTGTTGACACCCTCCAGAAGATACGGGGGCAGGCCCTTCCCAGAGAATCGGGATACGCCCAGGACTACCGGGAGATGGAAACGGTAAAGGAATTTATGGATGGCCGGGGGGTGTCCATCCTGTTTGTCCACCACAACCGGAAGATGCGGGACGATGACGACCCCTTCAACATGATCTCCGGCACCAACGGCATCATGGGGGCATCTGACACCACCTGGGTCCTGATGAAGGATAAGCGTTCCGATGGTGAAGTTGTTCTGTATATCACCGGGCGGGACGTAGAACAAAGCGACACCGTGATACGCTTTAACAAGGACACCTGGAGATGGGAGGTAGTGGGTGAGGTTGCCCAACTGGCAGAGGAACGGGCAAGGGCGGCCTATGACCAAAGCCCTGTTGTCACCACCATTAAAAAGCTGCTGGAGCAATCCCATAGCCACCGCTGGAGTGGCACAGCAAAGGAGTTGATGGAAGCAGGGAAGTACATCACAAAGACCTATCTGGCCCCGAATAGTCAAAAACTGGGTTATCTTATCCGTGACCTGGAAAAGCCGCTGTTTGAATATGATGGAATTATATATTCAGCGAAAAGCAACGGGACCGGTGGAAAGAAGCATGATTTCTACTATCAGAATTTAGACCAGTTTGAAGAAATCCCGGAACTGAAATGGACAGACATATAAGCAAAAACCCGTTGACTTTGTTGCAACCCGTTGCAACGATGCCAACGGCTTACAACGAAATCAACGGGTTTTTAGGGAGTATGTCTGCCACACCACAGGATGTCAGAGAGCAGGGGGGAGGGCGAAATGCACCCCCCCTGCGGATAACGAAATCCCCGGATTCCCAAAACGGGAACTTGCTCAAAATTGAGCGGGTTCAAAACGAGGGCAGCGAATGTTAATGTTAAGATTCGGACTTTTCGCCATTTTTGATGGAAAGTACCGGCGGCCGCTCTCACCATCGACTTCTGAAAGGAGCAAGAGATGATCTATAAGCTGTTACATACCGGCGCAGAGAACGGCGTCACCCTGCGGGACATGGAAACCCTTACCAAGCAGGACAGCAGGGCTATTCGGAAACAAATTGAAGCGGAACGCCGGGCGGGTGTCCCGATTCTGGCGGATAGCAAAAGCGGGTATTTCCTTCCTAACAGTGAGGGAGAAAAGGCCCGTTGTGTCAAGCAGATGCGGGGCCGAGCAAGGGAGATTTTACGGACTGCCGACGCCATAGAAGCGGGGGAGATTGCACAGAATGAGTAAATCACAGCAACGAAAGGGCCGGAGCGGGAAGCTGGAGCTTGTGCGGATACTTCAGCAGTACAACATCCCGGCAGAGCCTGGGCAGGGCAGCACCCCGGACGTTGTGGGGGTCCCAGGTATCCATCCAGAGGTAAAGCGGGTAGAGCGGCTGAACGTCCCGGAGGCAATGGCCCAAGCTGTCCGGGATGCCTCCCGCTTTGGGGACGGGATACCTACACTGTTCCACCGCCGCAACCGTTCCCCCTGGCTGGTGACAATGCAGCTGGAGGACTGGCTGAAGCTGTACCGAAAATAACCGGTTATTACCAAAGAAAGGGAGCTAATAATGACACCCAAAAAGCAGAAAGCCCTGCTTGCGCTACTAACCCAGCCAACAAAGGAAAAGGCCGCTACCGCCGCCGGGATAACCTCCAAGACCCTGCGGGGGTATCTTGCAGAGGCAGACTTCCAGGCAGAATATAAAAGAGCCTTTTCCGGGCTTGTGGAGGATGCCACCAGACAGGCCCAGCAGGCCATTGCGCCCGCTTTGTCCACTCTGCGGGAAATCGTGGAGGATGGGGAAGAAAACGCTCAGGCCCGTATATACGCCGCCCGGAGCCTGCTGGAGTACAGCCTGAAGCTGACCGAATCCACGGATATTCTGAACCGCTTGGACGAGTTAGGGGCTGTTCACATAATGAAGAGTGTGTTATAATGTAAAGCATGGAATTGAA
>CAJUFK010000034.1 GCA_910585535.1 uncultured Angelakisella sp.
CGAAACTTTTAGACCCTTTGTCACGCAGTGGTTATCGTGGGTCCTGCCTGGAGTCCTAACGGCGTTTGGTCCGAAGCGCAAAATCGCCCCGCACTACCTGGCAATGGGTGATTTCAACTTTCCGCCTTCTGCTGCTTCCGACTCCAGGCACAACTTAGGTCCCGGCACAACCGTTAGCCGCGGAGCGGCGGGGAGGGTGTGCCTCCGGGCGCAGGCCCGGCGCTACGCCTGGATCACCCCGTCCTTCATCAGCTTGTACTCCATGGAATCCCGCAGGGCCTGCCAGCTGGCATCAATAATATCAGCCGAGCATCCCACCGTCGTCCAGGTGGAGACCCCGTCGGTAGACTCGATGAGCACCCGGACGATGGCCGCAGTGGCCCGGTGCCCTTCCATCACCCGAACCTTGTAGTCGATGAGCCGCACCTCCGAAAGGCAGGGATAAAATACCTCCAGCGCCTTCCGTAAGGCAATATCCAGGGCGTGGACCGGCCCGTCCCCCTCGGCGGAGGTCATTTCAATGGTATCCCCTACCCGCACCTTGACAATGGCGGAGCAGCAGCGTTCCACGTTGACGGCGGGCTGTTCCCCCAGGGTCTTAAAGTATTCCAGGCCAAAGGCCGGCCGGTACTTCCCCAGCTGCTTTCGGGCGAACAATTCAAAGCTGGCCCCTGCCGACTCAAAGGCAAAGCCCTGGTACTCCAAATCCTTCAGCTTCTCAATAAGCTCCGCCGTCACCTGGCTGTCCCGGGTGATGGAGCTGTCCAGCTCCGCTACTTTGGTGGCAATGGCCGTGCGCCCGGCGAACTCCGACAGGAGGATCTGCCGGCGGTTCCCCACCATCTCCGGGGTGATATGCTCAAAGGACCGGCTGTTTTTGCTCACCCCGTCCACGTGCATCCCCCCCTTGTGGGCAAAGGCGCTTCGCCCTACGTAGGGCAGGTTTGGGGAAAGGACCAGGTTGGTCACCTGGGCGATGTACCGGGCGGTCTTGCCCAGCCGGACCATCTTTTCCTCCGGAATGCAGCGGTACCCTTTTTTCAGCTGCAGATTTGGTATGACGGTGGAAAGATTGGTATTTCCGCACCGCTCCCCGAAGCCAATGTAGGTCCCCTGGACCTGGCTGGCCCCCGCCTCCACGGCGGCCATGGCGGCGGCCACGGCGCACCCTGTGTCGTTGTGGGCGTGGATGCCCACCGGAATCCCCAGAAGCTCCACCATTTCCCTGGTGACGGCGGCGATCTCCTCGGGGAAGGTGCCCCCGTTGGTGTCGCAGAGGACGACCCGCTCCGCCCCGGCGTCCCGGGCGGCCAGGACGGTTTGGCGGGCGAAGTCCGGGTCGGCCTTGCAGCCGTCGAAGAAATGCTCTGCGTCAAAGATGACCCGGCGGCCCTTCCCTTTTAGGAAGGAGACGGTGTCCCGGATCATCCGCAGGTTCTCCTCCGGGGTGGTCCGCAGGACGTCCCGGACGTGGAGGTCCCAGCTTTTGCCGAAGATGGCCACCCACTCTGTCCCGGCGGAGAGGAGGGCGGCGCAGCCCTCGTCGGTTTCGGCGGCGGCGTCCTTTTTCCGGGTGGAACCGAAAGCCACCAGTTGGGTTTCCCCCAGGTCCAGCTCCCCGGCCCGGCGGAAAAACTCCAGGTCCTTGGGGTTGGAGCCGGGGTTCCCCGCCTCGATAAAGGCGATGCCCAGCTTACAGAGCTTCTGGGCGATGTTCAGTTTGTCCTCCAGGGAAAAGCTGATCCCCTCCCCCTGGGCCCCATCCCGAAGGGTGGTGTCGTAGATCTCGATCTGTCGTGGTTCCATGGGCGGCCCTCCTTCTTTAACGGTTATAATCCCCCGCCAGGGGCGGGAGGGGGTCCGGGTTCTGTAGCACCCAGGCCACGGCGCAGTCCCCCAGGGAGGCGCTCAGCTTGCCGCTGTCCCGGCCATCCCGCAGGAGCCGGGCAGCCTCCTCAGCCTTGGTGATCTCCTGCTCCCCCAGGGGCTTTCCAAGGCGGAGGTAGTCGGGGAAGGCCCGGAGCATCATCCGGTAGTCCCTGTCCCAGTTCATCCCGCCGTTGCCCATGATCTCGTGGTTCACCCTGCCGGCGATGCGGATGACCTCCCCCTGGGCGGTGGGAGCCTTGCCGCTGGGCGGGACCAGGTAGTCCCACAGCCAAGCGAAGGGGTTCCCCTCCCCCTTCGGCAGGCGGATGGGGGACACCCCATCGTGGAAGGGGACCTCCGGGGGCAGCTCCACCCCGAAGATGGCCAGGAGCTTGTCCAGGTTTTCGGTCTGGCTTTGGAGGTAGGCCGGGTCCTGGATCCCCCGCTTGTTCCGCTGGAACCGCTCCGCCGACTTGCCCAAGGCTTCCCGGCAGCGGTCAGTGATCTGGGCCCCGTGGTCCAAAAGGATGGTGCAGACCTCCAGGAGGCGCAGGTAGGGCAGACGGTCTTGGAGAAGGGTCTTTTCCAAGGGGGTCAGATACCCCGGCCAGTCGATCCGGCCTGTTTTGCGGTTCACATCCGCCCCGGCGTCCAACAGGGCCTTTACCGCCTCCACCCGCCCGTAGAGGGCCGCCAGGTGGAAGGGGGTGGTGCCGTCGTGCTGGGCCACATGGATGTCCGCCCCCAGGTCGATGAGGAGCCGGGTGTCGCCGTTCCAGAAGGAGGCGTGGTCGAAAATGGGCGTCACCTCATAGTAATCCCGGAAGTTCACATCCGCCCCCTGTTCCTTGGCCCAGAAGGCGAACTCCCTGGGCAGGGGCGTCAGGGAAAAGATGTTGGAGCCGTACTTCCCCCCTACGATGGCGTTGGGCTCGCACTTCAAAAACAGCGCCTTCGCCCCCTCTATGTCCCCCTGCTCCAAAAGGGTCTTTATCTCCTTGGGCAGGGTCTTGCGCTTCTTTGCCACTTGGTTTCCCTCCGTTTCTGCCGGTCACATCGGCCTCAGATTTTTGTTCAGACGGTCCACCAGCCAGGCCAGGCGCTTCTCCCGGCCGGCCTCTGTTTTGGCGTCAAAGTAGGCCCGGGCGTAGGTCTTTCTCACCGACGGGGGCATGGCTTGGAAGTTGGTCAGGGCGGGCTCCCGGCCCTCCAGCAGGGCGGCAAGCTGGTCCACCTGGTCCTCAGCCACCGTCACCATGAGGTCCGGGGCGTCCCACTGGCCGTTTTCCTTGGCCTCTTGGATCTTCTCCCGGCCCAGGTCGGTCATCAGGCCCCGCTCCTCCAGCTTTTGGATTAGGGCCTTGTTCTTCTCGGACCATTTGCTCTTTTCCCGGCGGAGGGAGAAATACTTCTTGTAGCTTTTCTCGTCGATGCTCTGCATCTGTCCGTCGATCCACCCAAAGCAGAGGGCCTCCTCCAGGGCCTCCCCCGCTTTCACTGTTTTTGGTCCCCCGGCCTTGCCAAACAGGAGCCAGACCCCCGGGCTGGTCCGGCAGTTTTCCTCAAGCCAGGCCCGGAACTCCTCCCGGGTAGCAAATTGCAGCAGTTCCCCCATAGTCTCTCCTTCTCCCTGTTCCGAACTTAAATACCTTCTTTTTTCTGGGCGATGATCTTATTGACGGCGTTTAGGTACGCCTTGAGGCTGGCCTCGAAAATATCGGTGGAAAGGCCCCGGCCTGTTACGGTGTTGTTCCCCTGGCGGAGCTTTACCACCACCTCGCCCTGGGCGTCCTCCCCTTCGGTGACCGAATGGATGCTGTAGTTCACCAGCTGGAAGCCCACCTTGACAATGCGGTCGATGGCCTTAAAGGCGGCGTCGATGGGGCCGTCCCCCCGGGCCACGTGTTCGATCTCCTCCCCGTCCCGAATCAGCTTCACCACGGCGGTGGCGGAGATCACCGTCCCGCTGTTCACCACAAAGCTGTGGAGCTTGTAGGTCTCCGGGATGGAGTACCCCGCCGCCCCCACGATGGCCTCGATGTCCTTGTTGGTCACCGTCTTTTTCCGGTCGGCCAGGGCCAGGAAGCGGGCGAAGGCCTTCTCCAGCATCTCCCCGGGGAGGATGTAGCCCAGTTCCTCCACCCGCTGGGCAAAGGCGTGCTTCCCCGAGTGCTTGCCCAGCACCAGGTCGTTGTCATAGATGCCGATGCGCTCCGGGGACATGATCTCGTAGGTAAGGGGGTTTTTCAGCACCCCGTGCTGGTGGATGCCCGCCTCGTGGTTAAAGGCGTTGCGGCCCACCACCGGCTTGTTGGGGGGGATCTTCTGGCCGATGATGGTGGAGACCAGGCGGCAGGTGCGGTAGATCTGGCGGAGGTTGATCTCCGTCTCCGCCTGGTACAGCTGGCCCCGGGTGTCCAGGGCCATGATAACCTCCTCCAGGGAGACGTTGCCCGCCCGCTCTCCGATGCCGTTTATCGTCCCCTCCACCTGATCGGCCCCGGCCCGGATGGCCGCCAGGGAGTTGGCCACCGCCATCCCCAGGTCGTTGTGGCAGTGGACCGAAAGGGTCACCTCCCCGCCATCCTTTTTCCGGTGGAGGTTCTTTTTCAGCCAAGCGATCAGGTCCCCCATCTCCTCTGGGGTGATGTAGCCCACCGTGTCCGGGACGTTGATGGTCTCGGCCCCGGCGTCGATGGCGGCGTTGAGGGCGGTGAGAAGGAACTCCCGGTCGCTGCGGGTGGCGTCCTCGGCGGAGAACTCCACGTCCTTACAAAGGGTACAGGCGTAGGCCACGTTCTCCGCGATCATCTCCAGGGCCTTTTCCCGGGTGATGGCCAGCTTTTCCCGTAGGTGGAGGTCGCTGGTGGCAAGAAAGACGTGGAGGCGGGGCTTTTGGGCGGGAGCCAGGGCCTTGGCGGCGGCATCTATATCCCCCTGCACCGCCCGGCAGAGGGCAGCCACGGTGGACCGGGTCACCGTCCTTGCGATGGTCTCCACCGCCGCGAAGTCGTCGGGGGATGCCACCGGGAACCCGGCCTCGATGACGTCCACCCCAAGACGCTCCAGCTGCTTGGCCAGGGTCAGCTTCTCCCCGGGGTTCATGGTGCAGCCCGGGGCCTGCTCTCCGTCCCGGAGGGTGGTGTCGAAGATGCGGATCATTCTCATGGGAGGCTCCTCCTTTGTTTCTGCCGTTATACCTGGCTATTGTAGCATATCCGGGGGGAAAAGGAAAGAGGGACGCCGCTCTTTTTCCCTTTCCCCTCCCCTTGTCATTTCGTGGCGCATCCTGTATAATGGGGAAAAAGAGCGGGAGGGCTCTGCTATGACCTATCCATACGACGAAGCAAAATTTCAAGAGCATTTGGCCATGCTCCGCCACCCGAAGTACAAGCGGGACGATGCCCACCAACTCCGGCTGGACCTTCGGTGGGAGGGGGCGTTCCCGGAACGGTCTACCGCCATCCTCCAGCTGCTGTCCCCCTGGGAGGGCAAGGAGGAGCTCCTTCGGAACACCCTGGGGTTCATCACCGGGAACATCGGGGCCCTCTATGAGGCCACCCTGGCGGCCATGCTGCCGGTGTTCGGCCCCGCCGGAGTGGGGTCGAACACGGAACAGGGCCCGGTTAAAACAAAGGCCGATCTCCATAAGGCCCGGGATCCCCAAGACGTCATCCGCATGGTGTTTATCAAGCCCGATGACGTCAAGGGGGACATTGCTGTTTTTTCCCTTCTCACCCAGCTTCGGTATGAGTATGAGGCCCCGGAGGACGGCTGTGAGTTCGTCTTTGACCACAACAAGGTCATCTTCTGGGGGGACGGCAACATGGGGCAGCACCTTTACGACTATGCCGACGATTTTTGGGGTGGAACCGGGTGCGAGTTTCTCCAAGGATAACATTTTCCGGAAAATCAATTTTTGAAAGGAGTTTTTACTATGGGAAAGAGCGGGGAGCGTTTTCAAAAGGTTTACAGCCAAGGGGTAATCAGTATGATGGAAATTTGGGTGGACACTGTCACCGGGGTCAATTATCTGTTCCATCGGGACGGCAATGCCGCTGGTTTTACTCCCTTGCTGAGGAGCGACGGCAAGCCGGTGATTACTGCTCCGGAAGGCCCAGAGCTGTGATCCAGGAGATCATCGAGACCATCACCTTAGATGGCCTGGACGCCGCCGGAAACCTGGAGAGATGGCGGGGGCTGGTCCAGCAGTTCGCCCTTTCCGCCAGCCGCTTTGAGGTCCACTGCTGGGAGGACGAGGGGGAGGCCATCGTCTTGGCCCTGGACCACGGGGAGGAAAAGGCGGCAGACTGGCCCCACGGACGGGTCTTTGCCGGGGCGGTGACCCCGGCCTTTGTTCAGACCCTGCTCACCCAGCCCCTTCCCGGGGAGGGAACGGCAGTCCCAAGGCTGACTCCCTTCTTTTCCATCTTCTTTGACAACGGTTTTTCCAGCGAACACTACGGCACCGAAGTACACATCGCCACAGAGGAGGATGACCCATGACCAAAAAGGAGCGGGCGGAAGCCTGCGTCGCCCGGCTGGAGGAAAAATATCCCGGGGCCCAGTGTTCCCTGGAGTACCAAAAGGCCCACGAGCTGCTTATCTCGGTGCGGCTGGCGGCCCAATGCACCGACGCCCGGGTGAACCTGGTGACCCCGGTCCTCTTTGGGCGGTTCCCCACGGTGGAGGCCCTGGCCGCCGCCCCTGTGGAGGAGGTGGAGGAGTGCATCAAGTCCTGCGGCCTTTACAAGACCAAGGCCCGGGACATTGTGGCCTGCTGCAAAATGCTGGTGGAACAGCACGGCGGCGTTGTCCCCGACACCATCGAGGAGCTGGTGAAGCTGCCGGGCATCGGCAGGAAAACCGCCAACCTGGTGGTGGGGGACATCTACGGCAAGCCCGCCATCGTCTGCGACACCCATTGCATCCGCATTACCAACCTGCTGGGCCTTACCGACAGCAAGGACCCGGTGAAGGTGGAAAACCAGCTGCGGCCCATCCTCCCCCCGGAAAAGTCCAACGACTTCTGCCACCGCCTGGTCCTCTTTGGCCGGGAGGTCTGCATCGCCCGGCGGCCCCGGTGCGGGGACTGCGTCCTGGCGGACCTCTGCCTCAACAGTCCCGGGGAAAAGAAGAGATGAACGACCTCTTCATCCGGCGGCTGGACCTGGATTGGGACCGGGTGGAGGAGCGAAGCTACCTTCGGCGGATCCCGGCCCTCCAGGGGCTTCGGAGCCTGGAGTTCACCGCCCCCATTACCCTCTTTGTCGGGGAAAACGGCACCGGCAAGTCCACCCTTCTGGAAGCCATCGCCGTGGCCTACGGCTTCAACCCCGAGGGCGGCACCCGGAACTACAACTTTTCCACCTACGATTCCCACTCCGACCTTTGCCGGGCCATCCACCTTACCAAGGGATACCGCCGGGCAGAGGGCGGGTATTTTCTCCGGGCGGAAAGCTTTTATAACGTAGCCACCAAGGAGATGGAGTATGCCGACCCCCGGCACCCCTCCCGGCGGTACCACGAGCGTTCCCACGGGGAAAGCTTTCTGGAGCTGTTCCAGTGGCGGCTTGGGGGCGGCGGGCTGTTCCTCTTTGACGAACCGGAAGCCGCCCTCTCCCCCCAGCGGCAGATGACCCTTTTGGCCGAGATCTACCGCTCCGCCCAGGCCGGGTCCCAATTTGTCCTGGCCACCCACTCCCCCATCCTCCTGGCCATCCCAGGGGCGGTCCTCCTCTCCTTTGACGACGGGGCCATCCACCCCTGCGCCTACGAGGAGACCGGCAGCTACCAGATCACCAAGCTGTTCCTGGGCGACCGGGAGCGGGTGCTGCGGGAGCTTTTGGCGGAACCGGCAGATTAAACCTTCCGTTTCCAGGCACAACCCAAGCCCTGGCACAACCGTTAGGCACGGAGTGCCGGGGAAGGGGTGCCTCGGCGGCTACGCTGTGGCCGATCCGGACTGATATTATCCCAAGATACAGAAAAGCCACGCCATTGCACCTTGGCGTGGCTTTTTGCCTGTTCGGTTTTTACCGGTTGTTCAGCATCCGGATGATGTCGGTGAGGTCCAAATCATCGGGGCCGTCGCTGTCGAAATCCCCCAGCAGGCTGTCGTCCTCCTCCACAGCGCGCTGTTCTCCCAAGGCACTGAGGTTCTCTGCCAGGGAGGAAACCGGCGCAGGGGCAGGAGCAGCAGGCGCGGGAGCAGGAGCCGGGGCAGGAGCCTCCTGGACCGCAGGTGCAGCGGGAGGCGGGGTGGGGATGCTGTATCCCGATTCATGCTCAAAGTCGGTGGCAATGACGGTGATGGAGATTTCGTCATCCAGGTTTTCGTCAAAGGCGACGCCCCAGATGAGGTTTACCTCCTCGGAAGCTGCATCGTGGATCATAGCGGAGGCGTTGTTGATGTCCCTGAGGTCGATATTGGGGGGAACCAGGAAGTTGACAATAACGCCCCGGGCGCCGTTGATGGAGGTCTCCAGCAGCGGAGAAGTGATGGCCTCCTTGGCGGCCTTTTCCGCCTTGCCCTCGCCGCTTGCCCGGCCGATGCCCATGTGGGCGAAGCCCGCATCCTTCATCACCGAGGTGACGTCGGCGAAGTCCAGGTTGATGGTTCCCTTGATGTTGATAAGGTCGGAGATGCTTTGTACCGCCTGGCGAAGCACCTCATCCGCCGCCGCGAAGGCGTTGACAAAGGTGATCTCCGGGTTGATGGCGCGAAGACGTTCGTTGGGGATGACCAAAAGGGCGTCCACCTTCTCCTTAAGCTTGATGATGCCTTCCTGTGCCTGGCGGATCCGGCGCTTCCCCTCAAATTCAAAGGGGCGGGTCACAACGCCGATGGTGAGGATGCCCATATCGTGGGCGATCTCTGCGATGATCGGAGCCGCGCCGGTACCGGTGCCGCCTCCCATGCCAGCAGTGATGAAGACCATATCGGTGCCCTTGAGAGTCGCGGAGATCTCTTCCCGGCTCTCCTCGGCAGCCTTTTCGCCGATCTCCGGCTTGCCGCCGGCTCCCATGCCCCGGGTAAGCTTGTCCCCAATGTTCAGCTTGTAGGTGGCGCTGGAAAACCGCAGGGCCTGGAGGTCGGTGTTCACCGAGACGAACTCCACGCTGCTCATGCCGCTGCTGCACATATGGTCCACAGCATTGCCGCCGCCGCCGCCAACACCTACTACCTTGATAGCTACTGTTCTGCTGAAATCGTTATCCAGGTCGATGTTCATTTTCATTTTCATGTCCATGTCCCCACGCACCTCCGCATAGCGTTCTACTGTTCTATCTTACCAGATTTTCCGGCAGGAATCAAGATTTATTGGTCAGCTCCGGTTATTTTTCCAAAAATTACTGTCTTTTCAGGCCTTAACACCTATTCAAGATCTCCCGACAAGCCAAGCAAATGGGGAAAGGCGTCACACAGGGGACCAGGAATACTTATAATAATGCTCCAGGTAAAAAGGATCCATAAATTCCTCTGCTTTCTGTTCCCGGGTGTAGGCCCTGGAGTTCTTGGAAAAAACCGAAAGATCGATGGTCCCGGTAAAATCCTCCCCCAGCTCCTCCAGGACCGCCTTTGCAAAGGTCAGCTTTCGGTCCAGCTCCAGCTCAGTCCCCAGGCGGAGCAGTACCCGCTTGTCCCACAGGAGGGAGGTACACAGGTCATCGCTGACATCGATGTAATTGATGCCGGAAAAACCTGTGGCCTCGGCGGAGGCGGTGACATACCGCAGGGTCTGCATCACCCGAACCGCCTCCAGTTCCCTCTCGGTGGCGTCCCGATGTTCCTTGTGGCGGCGGTTTGTCACCTCCGGGGGGAGTTCCTCCGGGTAGGCCCCCTGGGCGCACCAGCTGAAATCGGTGCCCACCACCAGGGGGAGTTCCTCCCCCGCCATCCCCAAACACTGTTCAATGACCCTTCCCCCGGTACTCAGCAGGGAGTAGCTTTCGGCGGAATTTACCACCATCAGCTGGGGAATGGATTCCACCACCCGGATTTCCATGGTAGTGGGCATCACCGGGACCACCTGCACCTCCTCCAGGTAGGAGAAAACACTTTTGATCTGGGCGGCGGTGCGCCCCCGGTCCACGGTAAAGATGTTCTGCTCCAGCTGGATCCCCGAGGCGCTGATGAGTTCCTCCGCCGTATACCGGTCGTTTCCGGTAACCACAATCTCCTTGGTGCGAAAAAACATGGCAAGACAGAGGATCGCCGCCCCGGTGAGGACCAGCACCAGAAAGGCGACATACCCCATCCACCGCCTTCGTTTTCTTCTCTTTACCCGGTTCTTATCCATCCAGCTTTTTCATCCGTTCCTTACTCGTTTCATATCCGCTCCCAGGCGGGAAAGGTTCCCTTCCAGGTCATCGTAACCCCGGTCGATGTGATCCAGGCCGGTGACGGTGCTTTCTCCTCTGGCCGCCAGGGCTCCCAGCACCACCGCCGCCCCGCCCCGCAGGTCGGTGCAGAGGAGGTTGGCCCCGGTAAGTTCCTCCACCCCGGTGACCACCGCCGCCCGGCCCTCGGTAATAATCTTCGCCCCCAGTTTCCGCAGTTCCGGCACGTGGCGGTACCGGCTCTCAAAGATATTTTCTACAAAGACGGTAGGTCCGTCGGCCACGGTGGCGGCGGCCATCATCACCGACTGCATATCGGTGGGAAAGCCGGGATAGGGCATGGTCTTTACCGTCCCAAAGCCGGCCAGCCGCCTGGGCGCAGTGAGGCGCACCCAGTCCGGGCCGGTAACCACCCGGCATCCCGCCTGTGCCAGCACCGAAAGGCTGGAGGCCAGGTGTCCCGGCACCACCTCCTTCGCAAGGAGATCCCCGCCGGTCATGGCGGCAGCGCAGAGGTAGGTTCCGGCGGCGATGCGGTCCGGGATGACCCGATGCTCCGTTCCCTGGAGCCGCTTCACCCCCTCCACCCGGATTACACCGTCCAGGCCAATGGCGATCCTGGCTCCACAGGCCCGGAGAAAGTCGATGAGGTCCAGGATCTCCGGTTCCCGGGCCGCCCCGGTGAGAACCGTCTCCCCCTGGGCGGTAACGGCGGCGATGAGGGTGTTCTCGGTGGCTCCCACGCTGGGGAAGGAAAGATCAATACGGGCCCCGTGGAGGCCTTCCGGGGCGCTGCACAGGAGACGGCCCCCCGTTTCGGTGATCCTGGCGCCCATCCGCTCCAGGGCGGCCAGGTGGAGGTCAATGGGCCGGGCCCCCAGTTCACACCCCCCGGGAAGGGCCAGTTCGGCGCAGCCGTGGCGGGCCACCATCCCCCCCAAAAAGACGATGGAGGAACGCATGGCCCCCATCAGTTGGTCGGGGATCCGGCAGTCCCCGGCCTCCCCCTGGGTGGTGACGATGGCGTCCCCCTGGCGCAGGGCCCCGCAGCCCAGGTGACGGAGGATCTCCATTGCCACTGAAATATCGGTAAGGTTCGGGCAGTTGCGGATCACCGAGTCCCCGCAGATGGCGGCGGCGGCCAGGATGGGCAGGGCGGCGTTTTTGGCTCCGTGGATCTTGAGAGCGCCCTCCAGCCGGTTCCCGCCCCGTATGATGTAGTGAGACATGGATACACCCTCTCTCCGGAAAGGGGCAAAACCGCGCCCTTCCAGATTATTTGCAGGAAAGGGGTCCCCCTGCGATGTATCCTATGTTTTCCCGGGGAAATGGGTTACTTTTTCACCAGGCCCAGCACCTGGTCGGCGATGGTCTCCACGGCGTTTAAGGCTGCAATCCCCTTGGCCTTCTCCCCCAGCTGCGCCAGACGGGCGGGGTCGGCGGTGAGTTCCTGCACCAGCTTCACCAGGGTCTCCCCGGTGAGGTCCTTTTCCTCCAGCACCACCGCCGCCCCGGCGTTTTGCAGCACCATGGCGTTGTGGTACTGGTGGTTCTCCGCTACGTTGGGGGATGGGATGAGGATGGAGGCTCGTCCCGCCGCCTCCAGCTCGCTGAGGGTGCTGGCCCCTGCCCGGCAGATCACCAGGTCGGCGGCGGCAAGGCAGTTGGGCATATCGTCGATGTATTCCCGGATGTCCAGGCCGGGGCACCCCTCCCAGGAGACCCCCTTTTCCCGAAGCAGCCGGGGCAGCAGTTCGGTCCCGTACTGCCCGGTGGCATGGATGTGGTGGATGTTCCCCGTCCCCTTGTGCCAGGCCATCACGTCGGCCACCGCCTCGTTGACCCGCTGGGCCCCCAGGCTGCCGCCGAAGGAGAGGAGACAAACCTTCCCCTCCGGCACCTTGCAGAGCCGCCGGGCCTCCTCCCGCCGGGCGGTGAGGATCTCCGGGCGCACCGGATTGCCGGTGACCACGCACTTTCCCTTGGCCTCCTGGGGAAGGTATTCCTCCGCCTTGGCCACCGCCAGGAGGACCTTATCCACCCGTTTGGCCAGCAGCTTGGTGGTCACCCCGGGAAAGGCGTTCTGCTCGTGGGTAGCGGTGGGGATGCCCATTTTTGCCGCCACCAGGAGGATGGGGCCGCTGACATATCCCCCGGTGCCCACCACCAGGTCGGGGGCAAAGGCCCGGATGACCCTTTTGGCCCGGCTCTCCGCCGTAACCAGGAGGAAGGCGGACTTTACGTTGCGGTAAATGTTGTAAGGGGTCAGCCGGCGCTGGATGCCCATGGCCTTAAAGGGGACGAACTCAAAGCCGGCCCCCGGCACCAGCCGGGCCTCCATGCCGTCGGGGTTGCCGGCAAAGCGGATCACCGCGCCGGGGTGACGGCGGCGGATGGCGGCGGCGATGGCAAGGCCGGGGTTGATGTGCCCCGCCGTCCCTCCGCAGGCAAATAGAACCTTCATGTTACATTACTCCTTTTCCAGGGCGGTCTGTCGGGAGATGGAAAGAATGATGCCCATTTGGGCCAGCAGCATCAGAAGAGCCGAACCTCCGTAGGAGAAGAAGGGCAGGCTGATGCCGGTATTGGGGATGGTGTTGGTGACCACGGCGATGTTCAGCACCGCCTGGATACCCACCTGGGCGGTGAGGCCGGTGGCCAGAAGCATCCCGAAGCGGTCCCGGGCCTTGACGGCGATCATAAAGCCCCGGCAGATCAGGAGGGCGAAAAGAAGGATGATGAGGACCGCCCCCACAAAGCCCAGTTCTTCACAGATGATGGCGAAAACGAAGTCGTTTTGCGGCTCGGGAAGAAAGAGATACTTCTGCCGGGAATTGCCGATCCCCGCCCCCATAAGTCCCCCGGACCCGATGGCGTAAAGGGACTGTATGGTCTGAAAACCGGAGACCTGGGGATCGATAAAAGGGTCTTTCCATACGTTGATGCGGTACATGGCCCGTTCGTTGATGGAGGGGATCATCATAGCCACCCCCACCAGACCCACGCCCCCCAAGGCCCCAAGACCGAACCATTTCAGGCTGGCGCCCCCTACAAAGATGAGGACCACGCCCAAACCCATAATTAGGATGGTGGCGGAAAGGTGTGGTTCAAAGACGATGAGACCGGCGTAAAGGACCAGGATGATGCCATAGGGCAGGATGCCATACTGAAAGGTCTTCATCTTGTCGTAGTTCAGGGAGATCATATGGGAAAAAAGAAGGACGATGGAGAACTTGGCTACCTCGGTGGGCTGGAACTGCTGCCCAAAAACAAAGATCCACCGGTGGGCATCGTTGCGGGCAGGCATAAAGTAGACGATGACCAGCATGATAATGGTCACCCCAAAGGCCAGCCACGCGAACCGATGCCAGATGTGATAATCCCAGGTGGAGAGGAACGCCATCGCCATCAGCCCCAGCCCTGCCCAGACCAGCTGCCGGGTGATATAATGGAAACTGTTGCCCTCGTAATAGTAGGCGTAGGCGTAGCTGGCGGAGAACATCAGCACCAGTCCCAGCACCAGCAGGGTGAGGACCAGCACCAAAAAGGTGAGGTCAATGTTCCCTTTTACCGGTTTTATAGGGATCCTCCGGTTGGCGGTTTCTCTCGTAATAGGGATCATCTCCTTTTACATAAGGATGGCAGCCAGGATGGCCAGGGCGGAGCCTGCGGCGGTAACCATGGCAAAGGCGACAACGATTTGAACTTCGGTGTAGCCGCAAAGCTCAAAGTGGTGGTGGATGGGACTCATCTTAAAGATGCGCTTGCCATGGGTCAGCTTGAAGTAGGTCATCTGGATCACAACCGAGGCCATCTCCACTACGTAGATAATCCCGATAAGAACCACGAAGAGGGGCAGCTCGGTGCCAAAGCAAAGGGCAATAACCAGCCCGCTGAGAAAGAGGGAGCCGGTATCCCCCATAAAGACTTTGGCGGGGTAAAAGTTCCAGACCAAAAAGCCCAGGCAGCCTCCTGCCATGGCGGCGGCCAGGATCTCCAGCTCCCACAGGTTCAGCAGGGCGGTGAGGATCATGTAGGCGATGGCCACCACAAAGGTCACCGAGGAGAGAAGGCCGTCCAGGCCGTCGGTGAAATTGACGGCGTTGGAAAGGGCCAGGATGGCGAAAAGGGCGAAGGGGTAGTAAAGGAAGCCGATGTCCAGCATCCCTACAAAGGGGATCACCAGGGTGGTGCTTCGGCTGCCGCTGACATAGAGAAGGGCCAGGTAGCCGATGGCGAACAGCAGCTGCAAAAACAGCTTCTGGTTGGGGGTAAGGCCCTCGTTCTGCTTGCGGACGATCTTTAGGTAATCGTCGGTAAAGCCGATCAGGCCAAAGGCGATGGCAAGCATCAGCCCGTAGAAGAGCCGGGCCTTGACGATGGAGCTGCCCGGCCCGGAGGAGGCCCCGGGGCCCAGCTGCATCACCAGAAAGCTCACGACCACCGAAAGGACAATGCCGAAGATAAACATGATCCCCCCCATTGTCGGGGTCCCCTGCTTGCTCTTGTGCCACCTGGGTCCGATGTCCAGGATGGTCTGCCCGAAGTGAAGCTTTCGGAGGACCGGCAGCAGCCACATCCCGGAGATAGAGGTGATGGCAAAGGCCAGCACCACCGCCATGATGATCCAAATTCTGTCCATATCGTGTCAACATCCATTCCCCGGCAAACACCGGATTATTGTCTTATGCCGCTAGATCCTGCGGTACAGCTCCTGCACCGTCTCCTCCAGCTTCATGCCCCGGCTCCCCTTGAACCAGACCAGGTCCCCGGGCTGCACCGTTTCGGCCAGTGCATTGGCGAAGGCGGCCTTATCCCGGAAAAACAGGGCCTGTTCCATCCCCTTTTCCCTGGCCCCCAGAACAATCTCTTCCGCCATCTCCCCCCAGGCAAGCAAAAGGTCGATGCTGCAGGCGGCGGCCTTCTCCCCCACCTGGCGGTGGCAGCGGCGGGAGATGGCCCCCAGCTCCAGCATATCCGAGGCGGCGAAGATCCTCCGCCCCCGGGCCGGGAAGCTGCTGAGAGTCTCCAGGGCGGCGGCCATGGAATCGGGGCTGGCGTTGTAGCAGTCCTCGATGACGGTAACGCCGTGATGCTCCACCACCTTCTGGCGCATCCCGGCGGGGACGTAGTCCCGGAGGGCGGCGATGGCCTCCTCCGGCTCCAGCCCCATGGTGACCCCCACCCCAAAGGCGGCCAGGGCATTGAGGACCAGGTGCCGTCCTGCCCCGGGGATGGCGGCCTGCCACCGTTTCCCCTTCCAGGAGATGGAAAATTGGGTGGAAAGGGGCGTGCTGCTCTCTATTGTACCACAGATGTTGGCGCTTTGGTTGTCGATTCCATAGAAAATAATGGAAAGTCTTGGAATTTTTACCGTGGAGAGAAGGTCGTTGTCCCCGCAAAGGAAGAGGGGGGCCCCGTCGGGGAGGCATTCCGCCAGCTCCAGCTTGGCACGGAGGATGTTCTCCCGGCTGCCCAGCTGCTCCATATGGGAGACGCCGATGTTGGTGATAACCCCGATCTCCGGCTTGGCAGCCAGGGCCAGGTCCCGGATCTCCCCAAAGCCGCACATCCCCATTTCAATGACGGCGGCCTGGGTGTCCCGCTGGATGGTGAGGAGGGTCTTGGGGGCGCCAATCTCGTTGTTCAGGTTCCCTTGGGTTTTGATGGTCCTGTACTTGGCGGAGAGAACCGCCGCAATCATCTCCTTGGTGGTGGTCTTGCCTACACTGCCGGTGATCCCCACCACTCTGGCAGGCATTTGGGTGCGGTACCAGGCGGAAAGGGCCAAAAAGGCTTTCAAGGTGTCCTCCACCATGAGTACCCGGTCCATTGGGAAGTCCCCGGGGTGGTGGGCCAGGGCGCAGGCGGCCCCCTGGTCCAAAGCGGCCCGGATGAAATCGTGGCCGTCGAAGTTCTCCCCCTGGATGGCGACAAAGAGACAGCCGGGGGTAACGCTCCGGGAATCGGTACAGAGGCTCAACACCTCCCCGCCGGCGGGGCACCGGGTCCCCAGGGCCTCAGCGATTTCCTGTATCGTCAGTTTTTCCATGATACCATCCACCTTTACTTCGTCATTCCAGGTCTCTGCACTCCAGCAGATACCAAAGCCCCCGCTTTTCCTGGTCGTTTAGGTCCTCCAGGGCACGGACGGCGGCCCAGCGTTCCTCTCTGTCTTTATCACCGTATTCCGCCTCCAGACTGTCAAGGTACTTCGCTATAAAATCCGGGCGTTCCCCTGTAATCTCCACCTGTTCCACATGGTCCAGCTGGCCGGGGTAGGTCATCTTCATGCCGTCAGGGCCGGTGATCTCCAGGAGCGTTCCCGGACGCAGGCGGTCCGCTTCTTTGTAATTTTCCGGGAGAGAGAAGCCAAACAGACTGCCATCCTCCTTCAGTTCCGCCGCCAACACTCTGCCGGATCCCGTGTAGAGGGATACCACCTCCACCTGGCGCTTCACCGTCTCCGGAACAAAAACCTCCTTGGAGAAGCGGGTCATCACAGCGGTAAAGGCTAACAGAACGACGGTGACCAGCAGAAGCCGCTTCCACGTCCCTTTTCCCATTCCGCTCTACCCTTCCTTCATCTCCTCCAGCAGCTGGCCCACCAGCACCTTCTCATCAAAGTACACCGTCTCCTCCCGCAGCACCTGATAGTCCTCGTGGCCCTTCCCTGCCAGGAGGAGGACGTCGTCCTTCCGGGCATTCTCCAGGGCCCACTTCACCGCCTCGTACCGGTCTGGGATGATCCGGTAGGGGGTCTTATGCTCCAAAAGGCCAGGGCGGGTGTCATCGATGATCTGGCCCTCGTCCTCGGTGCGGGGGTTGTCGGAGGTGAGGATGGCCAGGTCGGAAAGCCGGGCTACAATCTCCCCCATGGCGGCCCGCTTGGTGCGGTCCCGGTCTCCGGCGCAGCCAAAGAGGGTGATAAGCCGCCCTTCCCCCTTGTAGGGAGCCAGGGTGCGGAGGATCTGCTCCAGCTCCTCCGGGGCGTGGGCGAAGTCCCGAATGACGGTATAGTCGGTGTCGGTGGGGATGACCTCCGCCCGGCCCGGCACCCCGGGACAGGCGTCCAGCCCCTGGGCGATCTCCTCCAGGGAAAGGCCCAGGGCGTGGCAGACGGCGGCGGCGGCCATGGCGTTGCTCACCGAAAAGCGGCCGGGCATCCCCACCCGGGCCCGCTGGATCAGCTGCCGCCCCACAATAAGGAAGCTGCTTCCCCGAACAGTGGAAACGATGTTCCGGGCGGTGAGGGTGGCGTCGTCCCGATCCAAAGAGAAGGTGATGGCATCTGGACCCAATTCCTTTGCCAGCTCCTCCCCTTTGGGGTCGTCCAGGTTGACAACAGCGGCGTCGGTCATGGAGAACAGCTTCTTTTTGGCAGCGAAGTAGTTTTCCATGGTGCCGTGATAATCCAGATGGTCCTGGGAAAGGTTGGTAAAGGCGGCGGCGGCGAAGCGGCAGCCCTCCAGGCGGCGCTGATCCAGGGCATGGGAGGAGGCCTCCATCACCACAAACTCACAGCCGGCCTCCTGCATCCGCTCCAGCATGGTGTGCAGCTGGTAGGGGTCCGGGGTGGTATGCTTGGCGGGAAACTCCATCTCCCCAATCTCGTTGTGGATGGTCCCCATCAGGCCCACCTTTTTTCCCGCCGTCTGGAGGATGCTTTTCACCAGGAAAGCTACGGTGGTCTTTCCGCTGGTTCCGGTAATACCCACCAGCTTCATCCTCGCTGCCGGATCCCCGAAGTGGTTCCGGCAGAGAAGGGCGTAGGCGGCCCGGCTGTTCTCCACCAGGAGCTGCCGGTCCAGGCCCAGGTCCCGCTCCACCACCACGGCGGCAGCGCCGGCAGCCAGGGCCTCCTTCGCCTTATCGTGGCCGTCAAACCGGCCGCCCCGAATACAGACAAAGACACTGCCTTCCCGGACCTGCCGGGAATCGTTGGTCACCGAGGAAACCCGGAGCCGTTCCAACTCCTCCGAGGGGATGGGGCTTTTGTAGGAGATACCTGCAAGATAATCCTTTAATGTCATCATAAATCTGTTCCTCTCCTGCGCTTCCCATTCACAGGTTCGTTTCCGTTCATAAAGAGGTCAAAAACTGTCGTGGAGGGTGGTATCGGCAAAGTCCACAGTAATAACGGTGCCTCGGGGGACCTCTGTTCCCGCTGCAACGCTTTGCTTGGCAGCCACGGCATTCTCGTTTTCGATGCCCACACCGGTGATCTTGATATTCAGTCCGGCATTCAGCACCAGCTTATTGGCCACAAGCCCTCCCTTCCCCACGACATCGGGGACGATCACGGTATCGCTTTCCGCCGAATCGTCGGTGTAGAGCATGATGGTGCTTCCCCTGGGTACGGTGGATCCGGCGGCAGGAATCTGGGAGATCACTTCGCCGCCTCCGCCAATAATCCGGGCCCCCAGGCCCAGGCGGGTGTAGTAGGATTGGGCGTCGTGGGCCACCTTGCCCACCTGGCTCTCTACGTAGATGTCCAGCTTTTCCAGTTCCTCCTGGGTGTAGACCTTTTCCATCCCCAGGTAGGGCAGGACATCGGCCAAAATGGAACCTACCACCGGGGCCGCAATGGTGGAGCCGTACTCATTGACCAGGGTGGGTTCATCCAGCATCACCAGGCAGGCGATCTGGGGGTCATCCATGGGGGCGATGCCAACGAAGGAAAGGACGTTTCGCATCTCCCCGGTCTTGTTGTACTGGTCGATCTTTTCCGAGGTGCCGGTCTTGCCGCCGATCCGGTAGCCGGGGATGTAGGCGTTTTTACCGGAGCCTTCGGTGACCACCGTCTCCAGCATCTGGCAGACGATGGCGGAGGTTTCGGCGGAGATGACCTGACGTTTTGCCTTGGGCTCAATGGTCTGGACGATGTTGCCGTCGGCATCCAAAATCTGCTTGACGAAATGGGGCTCGTAAAGGGTGCCGCCGTTTACCGCCGCAGAAACTGCAGTGATAAGCTGAAGGGGGGTCACCTTAAAGGTCTGTCCAAAGGCGGCGCTGGTGAGGGAGTTTTCATAGTCGTTGGGATTGGTCAGTGCCTTTTTGGTGTGGTAGGCCCCGATGGCTTCCCCGGGAAGGTCCACCCCGGTGGTCTCGGTAAGGCCAAAGTTGCTGAAGTAGTCGTAAAACCGGTCCCCGCCGATCCGCTGGCCGATCATCATAAAGGCGGGGTTGCAGGAGTTTCGCACCGAAGCGGCAAGGTCCTGATCCCCATGGCCGGCCGTTTTCCAGCAGCCCTTGCGGACGCTGCCCACCATATAAAAGCCAGGGCAGTGGAAATGGTCGCTGGGCACCACCGCTCCGGTCTCCAGGCCAGCGGAAAGGGTGATGATCTTAAAAACCGAGCCGGGTTCGTAGGGCTCCGAAATAGCTTTGTTGTTCCACTGCTGAAAGCGGGCCTCGTTGAGGGCCTTCTGGTACTCCTCGTCGTTTCCCCGAAGAGCCTCCACCGCCGCCTTGGCAATGGGGTCGTCGATCTCGTAGGCCGCGTTGGGATCAAAGTCCGGCTTGGTGGTCATCCCCAGGACCTCCCCGGTCTTTACATCCATGATAATGCCGGCGGCGCGGTTTCGGACCTTGTGTTCCACCACCGCCGTCTCCAGGTGCTTATCCAGCATATGTTGGATGGTCTCGTCCATTGTCAGGACCAGGCTCTGGCCGTCTTCGGCCTCGTACATCTCCTGGTAACTAAAGGGCATATCGGTGCCCCAGGCATTTTTGGCAGCCACCACCTTGCCGGGGGTGCCGCTAAGGGTGTTGTTGTAATAGGATTCCAGACCGTAGGCGCCCTGGTTCTCCTCGTTGACAAAGCCCAGCACGCTGGAGCCCAGACTGCCGTAGGGGTAGTACCGCTTGCTGTCCTCCTGGAGGCTTACGCCGTTGATCTTATGCTCCGCCGCAAAGGCGATCACTTTGTCGGCTGTCTCCTTTTCCACCTTTTTCTTAACAATCTGGTAGTAGTTCTTTTTGTTCTTGGCTTTTTCGATGACAAACTCCCGGTCCACCCCCAGGATCTCGCTCATACCGTCGGCAAGAACCACAGCCTGTTCATCTGTTATATCGTGGGGGGAAAACAGGACGGTCCAAACGGTGGCGGATACTGCCAGGGTCTTGCCGTTGCGGTCGTAGATGGTGCCCCGGTTGGCGGTGATGGGGGTGGTTCGGAGCTGCTGGGCGATGGCCCGCTGCTGGTAGAAATCTCCTTCCTTCAGCTGGATTTTGTACAGGTTGGCAATGACCATCCCGAAACCCACCAGAACAATACAGAGGCAGACCACCAAAAGCCGCCTTCTGGAGCTGCTGTCCGGCAGAGCCGACACCGTCATGGAACCTCCCCCTTTCTCCCTTTATAGAACATTAAGAGGTGCGGCGACCTCTTAATGATTTGGTCAATATTCAGTTTATTTTACCGAAGCTTCATGTATTCCATCAGATTATCAAACCCCCGAAGCAGCACCTGGGTGGGGGACTTGTCCGGGGCCTTGTCGGTGCGCCGAATAGCCCCCTCTCCGGCCAGGTTCAGGTAGGTCATCTGGTACTTGTCCGCCTTGCCCATTCCAAGGACGGTGGCGGCGTAGCTTTCCACGTTCTGGGCGGAAGACTGGCTTTCCAGCTTGGAACGGAGGGTCACCTCCTCACTTTTCAGCGCCTCCAGCTGGGCCTTGGCATCGCTAAGCTGGTCTCCAAGCTCTACCATAACGATGTTGTTGTAAATGGCCAGGGAGATCAAAGCCACCAGAAGGATCAGGCAGAGGATAAAGCGAAAAGGGGAGATTCCCGCCTGGGGCTTTTTCCCCTCCTTCACCTGGAGGCGGGGGGTCTCCTCTTGGCGCACGCCCCGGTATTCCCGGCTGTACTCATAATCTTCCAGCACTCTTGCCGCGTTGCTCTGCATCCTTCTTCCTCCTTTTCCTCTTTTGCAGCGCCGCACCAGGGGATGGCGTTGTGCGGTACCGCCCTTCCTTTTTCTTTTCCCGACGGCTTTTTCTTCCCGGCCGTTCTGGGAAAATCTTTATGTAACAGCTGGAGTCCTTTTCTTCACAGCTTCTCCAGGATACGCAGCTTTGCAGACCGTGAGCGGCTGTTTTGCCGCTGCTCCTCTTCCCCGGGTTCGATGGGTTTTTTGTTTACAAGGCGGCCCTCCGGGGTGCGGCCGCAGACACAAACCGGGAAATCCGGCGGACAGACGCAGCCTTTGCAGCAGGCGGCAAATTTCTGCTTCACCATCCGGTCCTCTAGGGAGTGGAAGGTGATAACCGCAAATCTTCCTCCGGGGGCCAGCCGCTCAAAGGCGGTGTCCAGGCACCGGGAGAGGTTGTCCAACTCGCTGTTGACGGCGATGCGGATGGCCTGAAAGGTCCGTTTTGCAGGATGTCCTCCCTCGTACCGGCTGCTGGGGGGAATGGCGGCTTTGATCAGTTCCACCAGTTCCCCGGTGGTCTCCACCGGTTTCTGTTCCCGGGCCCTGGCGATTTTTTTGGCGATGGCCAAGGCGTACCGTTCCTCCCCAAACTCCCGGATGATCCGGGCCATGCTGCTGACGTCCCAGCTGTTCACCAGGTCGTAGGCGCTGGGGCCCTTCTGGCTCATCCGCATATCCAGTGGTGCGTCGGCCATGTAGGAGAAGCCCCGTTCCGGAGTATCCAGTTGGTAGGAAGAGACCCCCAGGTCCAGGAGGATCCCGTCCACTGTCCCAATCCCCAGCCGGTCCAGCACCTGGGGGATGTCGGCGTAATCGCTTTCCACCACCTGGGCGGGCAGCCCCCGAAGACGTTCCCCCGCCGCCTGGACCGCCGCAGGATCCTTGTCCAGAGCGATGAGCCTGCCGGTGGTAAGCCTCTTGGCGATCTCCAAGGAGTGCCCTCCGCCCCCGGCAGTCCCGTCCAGATAAATGCCGTCGGGACGGATGGCCAAGCCCTCCAGGCATTCTTGGAGGAGGACCGAAATATGGGAAAACTTCATGCCGTCCTTTCCCCTTCCCCTAGAAGTTGAGGCTGTCCATCAGCTCTGCCATCTGGTCGGAGGTGAGATCTTCGTTGTCGGCAGCCCACCGTTTGGCGTCCCAGATCTCGGCGCGGTCGGAAGCCCCGATGACCACCACTTCCTTTTCCAGCCCGGCATATTCCCGGAGGACGGCGGGAAGAACAATGCGTCCCTGCTTGTCCGGCTCCACGTCGGTGGCGCTGGCGAAGAAGAAGCGCTTCAGCTGCCGGGACTTGGAATCGGGGAGGCCCTTGAACTTTTCCTCCCAACGCCCCCACTCCGCCATGGAGTAGACGGCGATGCAGTTGTCCAATCCCTTGGTGAGGATAAAGCGGTCCCCCATATCCTCCCGGAATTTGGCGGGAAAGTTGATGCGGCCTTTGGCGTCGATGGTATGTTCAAACTGACCAATGAGCATCCTCTCCACCCCACTCCCCGGAAAAATTAGGTTTTTTGTTCCACTTTACCCCACATCTCACCACTTACAAGGAAAAGTATACTCTATCTAGCGTCTAAATGCAACAATGAACTATTGTTCTTTTTATTTCCTTTTATGAAGTTTGCCGAACCCTTCGTCAAAAAGACGAAAAATGTTGCAATTTGTCGGCATAAAGCACATATGTTCTTGTCTGGATAAGAAAAACCGGTGCGATACGCACCGGCCTTTGAACGTATTTTTATGGGTTTTGTCCCCGAAACTGCTTCCATCCTTCCCAAAGCAGAGCAGAAGGGCATATGAAAAGCCCCGGGTTGCAAACCCGAGGCGCTAATCTCTCCTCGCACCGCCAGGGTGCGGTCTTGTCATCGTTCCACGACGGTGATATTGCAGACGGTGTCCCGGAACACATCCTGTATCATAGCAGATACCTTGTCCCATTCCAGACCGTCCAGGCCGCAGGCGATCAGCGGCATGGCCAAATCGGCAGCTTCATCCACCCTGTATTGGTCCGCCAGCTTCTCCAGGGCCTCCTGAAGGGACTGGTAGGTGGGCTTTTGGTAGTACCGTTCCTTGGTTACCAGGTTGACCACCGAATCGATCCACAGCGCGTCGCCCTTCATCCCGCTTGCCCGGTAGCGGGCAAGATAATCGGGATATTCCTGCCGCAGCCTCTTTTTCATCTGGCAGTTTTGGTCAAACTGCTTGGCAATGCCCTTTCCCAGGGCAAAGTCGGCGCTGACGCAATGGACTAAAAACGCTTTTCCGTAAAAATCAAACAGGTCCCCTTGTACTTCCCGGTATGTCATTTTTCCTCCTCTATCCCGGCTGGGGGTCAGCGGTAATCCGGGGCGGCGCCCTGCCCCATCGCGGCGGGGTTGTTCTGCTTAATGGCCTCCCGGGCGCTTTGGAGGATAGCCTGGCGGGTGGTCTTGATCTCGGCCAGGGCTCGGGCCACCGTCTCCTCGGTGGAACGGAGCATACTCTCCGAAAAATCGTAGGCCGCCTGTTTCATCTCCTTGGAACGGAGGTTGGCCTGGGTGAGCATCTCGGTGGCCTTGGCGGTGGACTGGGCGGACAGTTCGTTGGAGCGGGCCGTGGCCTGGGCCACCATGTCCGCCGCCTTCTGGCTGGCCTCACTGAGCATAGCCATTCCCTTGGCGTTGGCCTGGCGGACGATGGCGTCGTTATCCACCAGGTTCTTCGCTCGTTCCTCCGCCCTGCGGATCAGGTCCTCCGCCTCCTGCTTGGCCCCGGAAAGGATCTCGTTGCGGTCTGCAACCACTGCCCGGGCCTGTTTGATCTCCGAAGGGATATTCAGCCGGATGTCGTCGATAAGCTCCCGAATGCGCTCGGCGTCCACCATACATTTGCTGGTGAGAGGCAGTGTCACGGCGCCCTCCAGCACTTCGTCCAGTTCGTTGAGGATGGATTCCAAATTAGCCATGGTGCTGCCTCCTTTTAGCCTTGGCTCTGTCCTGTGGTGAGTTTTTTGTGGATCTGTTCATAGACACAGGGAGGAACAAACCCGGTAATATCCCCGCCCAGCTGTCCCACCTGGCGGACGATGCTGGAGGAGAGGTACATATTCCGGGAACTGGTGGTAAAGAAGATGGTCTCACATTCCGGCAGCAGCTTATGGTTGGTAAGGGACATCTGGAACTCGTATTCAAAATCGGAGACCGCCCGCAGCCCCTTGACGATGGCCGCCGCCCCCACCCGCTGGATGTAGTTCACCAACAGGCCGCTGTCAGAATCCACCTCCACATTGGAGAGGCCGGTTTCCTCCGCCACCCGGCGGATCATCTCCACCCGCTCCTGCACGGTAAAAAAGTTGTGCTTTTCCTGGTTGGCGGCCACCAGCACGATCACCCGGTCAAAGATGCCGCTGGCCCGCTGGATAATGTCCAAATGTCCGTTGGTGATGGGGTCAAAGCTTCCGGGGCATACCACTGTTTTCATCGTTTCACCCGTCCCCTCTGCCGTCCTTGTCCGGCGGCGTCATTCCTGGGGCTTGTCCTCCTCCGCCGGACGGCGGTAAAGGGTAAGCTTGATTTTTCCGTAACGGTAGCTTTTTTTGACCGCAAACTTCCCTACCTGTTCCGGCAGGGGCTCTTTGACCCGGGTCTCACAGAGGATGGCCCCGCCGGGACTCATCTTTTCCACCAAAAGGGGCAGGGCCTCCGGGATCAGTCCCTTGTCGTAGGGTGGATCCAGAAAGGCGATGTCAAAAACCTCATTGGTGGAGCGCAGAAAGGCGGCGAAGTCCATAGCCGCCACCCTGGACGCCTTGGCAAGGCCGGTGTGCTGGAGATTTTGACGGGTGATGTTTTGGGAATCCCGGGAACTGTCCACAAAGACACAGTTCCTGGCTCCACGGCTCAGCGCCTCGATGCCCAGCTGTCCGGAGCCGGCAAACAAATCCAGAACATTGGCCCCTTCCATCTCAAACTGAAGGATGCTGAACATGGCCTCCTTCACCATATCGGTGGTGGGCCGCACTTCCAGCCCCTCCAGGGCGGCCAGCTTCCGCCCTCTGGCGGTACCGGTAATCACTCTCAATTTGTTTTCCTCCAAAAAGTCACAATAAGCTATCCTATATTATTGATGATTTTCCCCCCTGTGTCAATCCTTTTCTTCTGTTTTCTCGGAAAAATCTTCCCCTTCCCCTTCCGGAAGGGACTCTTCCTCCCCTTTTTCCCCATGAAGGGCCTCGTACAGCTTTTGGGCGGCAGGGAGGGTCATCCCCTTAACCGCTGCCAATTCCTGGGGGGAGGCTCCGGCGATGGCCTTCCAGGTCTTAAAGCGGCGGTACAGGGCGGCGGCCCGGGTCTGGCCAATGCCCTCCACCTCCAGCAGGCGGGTGCCCACCGAGCTTTTCTGGTGGCTCTTGCGGGAAAACTCGATGCTGTACCGGTGAACCTCGTCCTGAATCCCGGTGACAAAGGCAAAGACACCCCGGTTGGCACTAATGGCGATTTCCCCGTTTTGGGAGGTGACAGCCCGGGTGCGGTGGCGGCTGTCCTTGACCATACCAAAAACCGGGATCTGCACGCCAAACCGGGCCAGCACCTCCTCGGCCACCGACACATGGCCCGGGCCGCCGTCGATGAGCCACAGGTCCGGAAGGCGTTCAAAGCCATCTGGCTTTCCTTCCCCGGAATGCTCCTGATGTTCCAGATAGTGGGACATCCGCCGGGAGAGCATCTGGTCCATAGCGGCGTAGTCGTCGGGCTGGGCCTGGTCCCGGATGGTAAACCGCTTGTAGTTCTTCCGCAGGGGGCGGCCGTTCTCAAAGACCACCATCCCCCCCACGATGGTCTGCCCGCCGAAATTGGAGATGTCGTAGGCCTCAATGTAAACCGGGGGCTTTTCCATCCCCAGGAGGAGGCCCAGTTCCCCCACCGCCGTCATCTCCCGGCCGGTGCGCCGGGTGCGGGTGGCCAGGGCCTGGGCGGCGTTGTTCTGGGCCATTTCGATAAGGCGCAGAGGCTGTCCCCGGGCGGGGACGGTGATGGTCAGCTTCTTCCCCCGGTCCTCGGTGAGAAGCTGGGCCAGCAGCTCCTGATCCGGAACGGGGCGGTCCAGGAACAGTTCCGAGGGGCCTTCCCGGCGGCCCATGTAGTAGCTGAGGATAAACTCCCCCTCCACGCTTTCGATGCTCTCGAAGCAGTCAAAGGTAAAATCCAGCTTGTCCCGAAGGCGGCCATCCCGGAACACCAGCACCGAAAGGTAGATGGTATCGGTGCCCTGGACCGCCGCTACCACGTCCAGGCTCTTGTGGTTGTAGGCCATCACCTTCTGCTGCTGGGCGATGCGCTCCATGGCCCGGATGCGGTCCCGGTACCGGGCAGCCCGTTCAAAGTCCAGTTCTTCTGCCGCCTGCTCCATCTTTTTGGTGAGGGCCTCCACCGACTGGCCGCCGCCCCCCTTGACAAAGGCCAGGGCCTCCTCAAAGACCTCGGCGTACTGCTCCGGGGTGATCTTGCCGGTACAGACCCCCATACACTGCTTGATGTGGTAGTTGAGACAGGGACGTGCCTTGCCGCAGTCCTCCGGGAAGCGGCGGGTGCAGGTGGGCAGAAGAAATGCCTGGTTGGCTTCCTCCACCGTCTGCTTTACCACCATAGAGGAGGTATAGGGACCCAGATAGGTGTAGTCCTTTTCGGTCTTCTGCATCTCAAAGGTGAGGCGGGGGTAGGATCCCGGGGAGATCCCCACATAAAAATACCCCTTGGCGTCCTTTAGGAGGATGTTGTATTTCGGGGTGTGGAGTTTAATGAGGCTGGCCTCCAGCACCAGGGCCTCAAATTCACTGTCGGTAACGATGTAATCAAAGTCCCGAACGTTTTCCACCATGCGGTAGACCTTGATCTGATGGCGGTCCACCGACCGGAAGTAGGAGGAGACCCGGTTCTTGAGGGATTTGGCCTTGCCAATGTAGATAATCTGGCCTTTACCGTCCTTCATGATATAGACCCCCGGTTCCTGGGGCAGCAGCTTGGTCCGCTGATGAAGGGCTTCCACGATCTCCGTATTCACCTTGGGCACACCTCCTTGGGACGCAGAAAAGCCCAGAGCGCGGTTTGCGCTCCAGGCCCCTTGCAGTTTGGGCTTGGCTCCCTTATTATAGCGGATTTTGTACTCTTTTACAAGGCCCCCAGCAGCAGCGATTCTGTTTCGCCGGAAAAGAGTCCCGCTATCTCCGTATTCCCTCTCTTGTCAACCCACGGCTCCGGGAAGGGAGTGGTCCGATTGCGGATATTTACCGACGCAGGGGGGCACCGCGTCCGAAGGGCCTCCTGGCGGCGGGCGACCAGGGCGCCGCCCTGGACCTGCAGCCCTGACGGGGCTTTGCCCCTTC
>CAJUFK010000035.1 GCA_910585535.1 uncultured Angelakisella sp.
TTTCCCGGTGGCGCAGGTTGTCGTCCGTCATAGCAAGGACGGCTTCATCATCCGTACTTTTTCAAATGCGAACAAGGCCAAAACCTTATTTTGGCCCCGCCCCTGTTACTTTTTCCTCCTTTCCCTGTCACGCAAAAACGCCGCCCTTTTTACAGCCGGGCGGCGTTTTCGGCAAGGTTGACAGTCCATTTTGTTGAGGAAGGCGTATTCTACTTATCCATAATCCAGGATCTCTATGGCAGCAGTATCTCAGCCTACAAGACAGCCTCTCGGCAAATGGTGAGCTTGGTATTGGATATGATTCGCCTTGCTATGAAGGCTGAGAAAAAGAAGGTCTCCGGGAGATTGCAGTTTCACAGCGACCAGGGGTTCCGGTACACCTCTTGAGCATATTTCTATCTAACTAGAGAATACGGCATTACACCGTTCATGTCAAAACTGGGAAACTGCTAGGATAACACTATGGCTGAAAAATGCTTCTCTATCCTCAAAACCGAATGTATCTACCGCCCAAGAATCAAGTCTTTTCAGCAGGCTAGAGATCTGATTGACGATTTATTTATTTCTTTAACCACGAGCGCATCCAGTTAAAGACTGGAGAAGCGCTGCTTGCACAGCGCTTCTCCGCTTAAAATTCAATAGTTCCTAATTTCCTACCAGGGGCTCTTTTGCGCTGTCCGCACAATCTGGAGCGGTACATACCCTGGAAGGGCCTTTTGCCATTTAGAGCTGTATGTCATATTCCCTGGCAAACCAAAAGCCAGGGAAAGCTTCCCGTGCCTTGGGACTGATCCGGATGCCGGGGCGGAAGGTCTTGCCCCCGATGGAAAAGGTCAGGGGCTTGGTAATGGCCTTGATCCTCTGGGTTAGGGGCTGGTAGACCCGGCAGTAGGTTTCTATTTCACCACAGGGGACGATCCTTTCGTACCCGTCCCTAGTCTTGTTAAAGTAGGCGGCCTTTTTGGGGTACTGGAGTTCCAGTCCGGCGATGAGCCGGGGAAACTGGCCGTAGTGGAACCTGGTGTACAGCTTCCCATCCTCCCCCGGGACCAAGGCAAAGGGCTGGACGCCCACACAGGGTTCGTCAAAATCGGCCAGTTGGAACCATTCCCCTGTTGCCTTATCTTGGAAGGGGGCGGCATACCGGCAACGGGTTAGGTCGTGGGTAAGTCCGTCTGCCCAGTCAAAGCAGTTCCGGTCCCGTTTAAGGTCCGGCGGCTCCGGGCCCGGAAGTTTCTCCCAAAGGGCCTGCCAGGGGGCCAAGAGGGTCTCGGCTGGGGATTCCCGATAGCCTCGGGGCACCCGGCGGCAGAAGGTCACCTGATGGAAGCCGGAAAGCAGCTCCTCCCATTCCTCCGGAGTAACCAGAAAGAGGAATCGGTTCCACCCCTCGGGAAACCAGTTCATAGGATTCCCTCCTTAGTCCGAATCGTTGCGAATCAGGTCCTCCAGACTCTCCCGGCGGATGATGACGCGGTCGCCCTTCTCCCCTACCAGCACCACCGGGGGCCGGGGATTGCGGTTATAGTTGCTGGCCATGGAGTAGTTGTAGGCCCCGGTGGCCAGCACCGCCAGGATCTCCCCGGGGGCCACCTCCTGGAGGGAAACATTTTCCCCCAGCAGGTCCCCGCTTTCACAGTATTTCCCCGCCACCGTCACGGTTTGGGTCTTGGGTTCCCCGGCTCGGGCGGCGGCTAGGAAGGTATAGTCGGCTTGGTAGAGGGCGTACCGGGGGTTGTCCCCCATGCCGCCGTCCACCGAAACATAGGTGCGGATACCGGGGATAGTCTTAACCGAGCCCACCTGATAGAGGGTGATCCCCGCCGCCCCCACAATGGAACGCCCCGGCTCCAGAAGGAGGAAGGGGGCAGGAAATCCCAGCTTTTTACAGCAGTCCCGCACCACCGCAGCCACCTTTTCCATATACCGGTCGTAAGCCACCGGGTCGTTCTCCGCTATGTACCGGATGCCGAAACCGCCTCCCAGGTTCAGCTCCCCCAGAACGGCGCCGGTCTCCCGGCAGATAAGGCCCATAAACTCCAGCATCACCTTGACGGCAAGGCAGAAGGGATCGATCTCAAAGATCTGGGAACCAATGTGGCAGTGGAGGCCGATAAGCCGGAGGTTTTTGGACCCCAGGGCCAGCTTGACAGCGGCCAGGGCTTCCCCTGTCTCCAGGGCAAAGCCGAACTTGCTGTCGATCTGGCCGGTGCGGATAAACTCGTGGGTGTGGGCGTCGATGCCCGGCTTGACCCGAAGCATCACTGGGGCGGTGGTCCCTTTGGCTGCCGCAAGGGCGTCCAGGGTCCGCAATTCGGTGAGGTTGTCCGCCACGATCCGGCCCACCCCGTACTCCAGGGCCATGGTCAGCTCCTCCGCCGTTTTGTTGCTGCCGTGGAAGATCACCTTGTCCATGGGAAAATCCGCCGCCTTTGCGGTGTACAGCTCCCCGGCGGATACCACGTCCAGCCCCAGGCCCTCCTCCTGTACCATGCGGCAGATAGCTTTGCAGCAGAAGGCCTTGGAAGCGTAAGCCGCCAGGCCGTTCCCCCCGTAAAACCTCTCGATGGAACGGCGGTAGAGGCGGCAGTTCTCCCGGATGGCCTCCTCGCTCATAACAAACAGGGGGGTTCCGTATTCCTCGGCCAGGGCTAAGGTGTCCCGGCCGCCGATAGCAAGGTGCCCCAGGCTGTTTACCGTAAGATGTTCCCATCCTAGCATGACTCGTCCTCTCCTTCCACACCCTCTGTCAGAAGATCTGCCTCCAGCTGGTCCAAAAGGGCCCGCAGCTCCTCCCTGCCCTCCCCGGTTTGGGCGGAGAAGGGCAGGAAGATAATCTGCTCCCCCCAGGGAAGCTCCCCCCGGATGGCCTCCAGGCGCTCCTGGCGCTGGCGGGAGGAAAGCTTGTCGATCTTGGTCAGGATGACCACAAAGGGCAGTTCATTTTCCACCAGGAACCTCACCATCATCTGGTCGTCCTGGGTGGGGGGATGGCGGCTGTCCACCAGGGAGAGGACCAGGGCGATGTCCCGGTCCTGGGCAAAGTATCCCTCCATAAGCTGGGCCCAGCGGCGCTTTTCCCCCCGGCTGACCTTTGCGTAGCCGTAGCCGGGCAGGTCGGCAAAGATGAGGTTTTCCGTCTCAAAGAAGTTGATGGTGGCGGTTTTCCCCGGGGTGGCGCTCACCCTGGCCAGCGTCTTTTGGTTAAAGAGGCTGTTGATAAGGGAGGACTTGCCCACGTTGGACCGCCCTGCAAACACCACCTCCGGCTTCTGGGAGGGGGGCAGCTGCCCCGCGCTCCCGAAGGAGGTGAGAAATCGTACCTTGTGATAGTTCATAGCGTTTTCCTTTTCTGGGTCATTCGCAGCCGGTCAGAGCCGGTTTTCTCCCCTGCTGTATCTGTGGAGGAGTACCAGTTGGCCGGGGAACAGCCGGGTAAACTCCCGCAGGAAATTGAGGGCGTACTCCTCCGGCCGCTGCACCCCCATGTCGTCCAGTATCCCCTGGGTCAGCTCCCGGGCGTAGGAAAAGTCGATGTACATCCCCCAGGTGATCCCCTCCTGGGGGAATTTGATCCGGCCGTTGCGCTCCATATTGGGGTACAGCTGGAAAAAGAGGTGGCAGCCCCGCCGCCCGCTGTTAAAGTTGTAGATATGGTCGTAGTCCGGCGGCTCCGCGTCAGGGGTAGACCTGCCAAAGGGGCCGGTGTACTTTTTCAGCTTCTTCCGGTTTTTGGCCACATGGAGGTCGCTGGTGGCTTTTGCGGCCCTGGTCAGGGCCTTTTCAAAACCTTGACCATCTCCTCCTCGGTCAGGTCTCCGGTTTTCAGCCCGTATTCCAGCCTCGGCATGGGGGTCGTCTCCTTTCGTCATTGCCGCAACGGCGCGGCGGCCCCGGCGGCTTTCGGGGGGATGGTCAAATCCCCCTGGGCAGGGGTGGTGGAGCGCCCCTCCTGGGGATACCGGAGAAGGGCGGTTTTCAGCACCGTCTCCATAGTCTCGGCGGGAACGAACTGGATGGCCTCCTTCACCACCGGGTCCACTTCCGCCAGGTCCGGAACATTGGCGGCGGGGATGATGACCTTTTTCATGCCGTACTTGTAGGCGGCCATGGTCTTTTCCCGCAGGCCGCCGATGGCCAGCACCCGCCCCCGAAGGGTGATCTCCCCGGTCATAGCCACGTCACCCCGCACCGGTATGCCGGAAAGGGCCGACACCAGGGCGGTGCAGGTGGTGATGCCGGCGGAAGGTCCGTCTTTGGGCACCGCCCCTTCGGGGAAGTGGATGTGGATGTCCTTATCCTTGGGGAAGCTCTCGCTGATGCCGTACTGCTGGGCCACGGTGCGGATGTAGGTAACCGCTGCGGCCACCGATTCCTTCATCACATCCCCCAGGCTGCCGGTGGTCTGGGTTTTGCCGGACCCTTCCATCACGGCCACTTCCACCTGGAGCATTTCGCCCCCCACCGAGGTCCAGGCCAAACCGTTTGTAATGCCCACCTGGTCCCCCCGCTGGAGTTCGTCGTCCTTGTATTTCTTGGGACCCAGATATTCCTCCAGGTCCCCGGGATTTATGGCGATCCGGGTCTCCTCCCCGCCGTCTACAACCTTCATGGCGGCCTTGCGGCAGATGGCAGCGATGTTCCGCTCCAGGGTGCGGACTCCGGCCTCCCGGGTATAGAAATCGATAACCGCCGCCAGGGTCTTGTCGGGAAGCTTCAGCTGCTTCTTGTTCAGACCGTGGCGCTTCAGCTGCTTGGCCGTAAGGTGGCGCTTTGCAATCTGGAGCTTCTCCTCTCGGGTGTAGCTGGCCAGCTCGATGATCTCCATTCGGTCCAAAAGGGGGGCCGGGATGGCGCCGCGGTCATTGGCGGTGGCGATAAAGAACACCTGGGAAAGATCGAAGGGCACCTCCAGGAAGTGATCCCGGAAGCTGTGGTTCTGCTCGGCGTCCAGCACCTCCAGCAGGGCGGAGGAAGGATCTCCCCGGAAGTCGTGGCCCAGCTTGTCGATCTCATCCAAAAGAAGGAGGGGATTGGCGCTTCCCGCCTGGCGGATGGCCCCGATGATCCTGCCGGGCATGGAAGCTACATAGGTCTTGCGGTGGCCCCGAATGTCCGATTCGTCTCGGACGCCCCCCAGGGACATCCGGACGTACTTGCGGCCCATGGACTTGGCGATGGACCGGGCGATGGAGGTCTTGCCCACCCCGGGAGGACCCACCAGACAGAGAATCTGGCCCTTGATGTCAGGGGACAGCTTCCGCACCGCCAGGGATTCCAGGATCCGTTCCTTTACTTTGGTGAGACCGTAATGCTCCTGGTCCAAAAGGCGGCGGGCCCGGGAAATGTCGATCTTGTCCCGGGTGTAGATGTTCCAAGGCAGATCCAGCACCGTATCCAGGTAGGAGCGAAGCACCGCGGCTTCCTGGGAGCTGCCGGCCATCCTGGCAAGCTTATCCACTTCCCGCAAAAGCTTCCCTTCGCTCTCCGGCGCAAGGTGGATGGAGAGGATCTTCTGGCGGTACAGTTCCTGTTCCTCGTATCCGCCTTCCCCCTCCCCCAGCTCCTCGGAAATGATCTTCATCTGTTCCCGAAGGTAGTATTCCCGCTGGTTTTTGTCCATCTGCTCCCGGACCTTCTCCTGGATGTTCTGTTCCAGGCCCAGGATCTCGTTCTCCTCCTCCAGAATCCGGACGATGATCTCCAGGCGGCGGGTGACGCTGGATTCCTCCAAAATACGCTGTTTTTCCTCGTAGTCCAGCTGGATGTTTCCGGCGATGTACTCCGAGAGGTAAAGGGGATCTTGCGAATCCATAATGCCCTGGACCAGATCCCGGGGCATCTTGGGGATGAGGGAGCAGTATTCCCGGAACAGGTCCTTGGCCGCCCGCATCAGGGCGCTGCAGTGTACCCTGCTCCGCCCTGTCTGCCTCAGCCGGGTGGGGTAGTCCTCTACAATACCGGTGAGGAAGGGGTCCTTTTGGGTGACGGCCAGCAGCCGGGCCCGGGATTTTCCCTCCACCAGCACCCGGAGGGTCTCGGCCTGGACCCGGATGATCTGCCGGACCTCCGCCACCACCCCGACACTGCAAAGCTGTTCCTGGCCGGGGTCGTCGGCTTCCAGGTCGGACTGGGCCACCAAAAACAGCTTGCGGCCGTTTGTAATGGCCTCGTTCAGGGCCAGCACCGACTTTTCCCGGCCTACGTCAAAATGGAGGATCATATTGGGGAACAGCACCAGCCCCCGGAGGGCCAGCAGAGGCATCTCCTCTGCGGCGATCTCCTTGGGGGCCTCCTTGGGGCGGGGGGTGACCTTCCGCTTTGTGATCTTCTTCTCGTTTTCGTCCATAACAGCACCGCCTTTCGGTGTTCGTTAATCTCTTTCCCTTTTCGCCCGCAGCCGCGAGCAGGTTGTACAAAAGCCCATTTGGTCGGTCTCCATGGGCTGGAAATACTGGCGGATCTGCTGGGCCTTGAAGTTCTCCCCCAGCCGGTCCGGCAGGTCGGGGCGGTACCCCTTGCGGTGGCAGGCGGGGCACTCCAGGACCCATTTGCGAAGCTCCGGGTATCTTTCCAGGTAGCGGTCCCCGGCGCTTCTCCGATACTCGTCGGACTGGCTCATCCCTGCTCCCCCCTTCCCTGTTTTCGAGAGGCGTTCTATAAATACTACCCCCGCAGGGGGCCTGCGGAGGTAGTTCATCATCGGATCAGGAAACGGAGCCCCTTCTCTGCCGGGACTGCACCGGGGCCTGGCCCAAAGTGAGGCGCACCGGCTTTTTCAGGGGGTTGTGGTGGTACTCCGGCTCCCCCTCCCCGGTGACGCATCCCTTGGTGACCTGGATATGATCCAGGGTGGCGTCGGAGGGGGTCTGGAACATGAGTTCCCCCAGGGTCCCCTCCAGGATGCCACGGAGCCCTCTGGCGCCGGTCTTGCGCTGGATGGCCTTTTTGGCCACCTCACGAAGGGCGTCATCGTCAAAGTCAATCTGCACCCCGTCCAGCTCAAACAGCTTTTTGTACTGCTTGACCAGAGAGTTCTTAGGCTCAATAAGGATCTTCACCAAGGCCTCCTCATCCAGGGGATCCAAGGTGGAGATCACCGGGATCCGGCCCACCAGTTCCGGGATAAGGCCGAAACGGACCAGGTCGTGGGGCTCCACCTTTTTGAGGAGCTTTTGGGCCCGGACCTCCTTGGATTCCCGCAGCTGCCCGCCAAAGCCCAGGGAGGAATTGTCGGTGCGCTTTTCGATGATGTTCTCCAGCCCCTCAAAGGCGCCGCCGCAGATGAAAAGGATGTTGGTGGTATCGATCTGGATAAACTCCTGCTGGGGATGCTTGCGCCCGCCGCTGGGGGGCACGTTGGAGACGGTGCCCTCCAGGATCTTGAGGAGGGCCTGCTGCACCCCTTCGCCGCTGACGTCCCGGGTGATGGAGGGATTCTCCGACTTCCGGGAGACCTTATCCAGCTCGTCAATATAGATGATCCCCTTCTCCGCCCGGTCCAGGTCGAAATCCGCCGCCTGGATAAGGCGCAGAAGGATATTTTCTACGTCCTCGCCTACGTATCCCGCCTCTGTAAGGGTGGTGGCATCGGCGATGGCAAAGGGAACGCCCAGGATCTTCGCAAGGGACTGGGCCAGCAGGGTCTTGCCCACGCCGGTGGGCCCCAGGAGCATAATGTTGCTCTTCTGGAGTTCCACATCGCCGCCGGTCCCAAAGTAAATGCGCTTGTAGTGGTTGTATACCGCCACCGAAAGGGCCTTTTTGGCCTCATCCTGGCCTACCACGTACTCGTCCAGAAAGCGTTTGATCTCCCCGGGCTTGGGGATGGAAATATTGATCTCCTCCCGCACCGGGCGGCGCTGGTTTTCCGGTTCCTCCTCCAGCACGGCTTGGCAAAGCTCCACACATTCGTTGCAGATGCACACCCCGGGGCCGGCGATCATACGGTCCACCTTTTCCTGGGGCTTGCCGCAAAAGGAGCATCTCAGCTGTTTTTTCTCATCATTCTGCATGGCTTCCCATTAACCCTCCTGTCCCCGCAAAGTGTTGGGAAAAGTTATTCGTGGTGGGTGATGATGCGGTCGATCAGGCCATAGGAAAGGGCCTCCTCGGCGCTCATAAAGTTGTCCCGCTCGGTGTCCATCTGGATCTGCTCCAGGGGCTTGCCGGTGTTGTCAGCCAGCATCCGGTTGAGCTTTTCCTTGGTGCGCTGGAGCCAATCGGCCCGGATCTTAATGTCGGTGGCCTGGCCCTGGAGCCCACTCATCAGGGGCTGATGGATCATAATTTCGCTGTTGGGCAGGGCAAACCGCTTCCCCTTGGCGCCGGAGGACAGGAGGAAGGCCCCCATAGAGGCCGCCATCCCGATGCAGGTGGTGGCCACGTCGCATTTGACGAACTGCATGGTGTCGTAAATGGCCATCCCGGCGGAAATGGACCCTCCGGGGCTGTTGATGTAAAAGTTGATGTCCTTCTCCGGGTCCTGCCCCTCCAGGTAGAGCATCTGGGCCACCACCAGTCCGGCGGTGGTGTCGTTGACATCCTCACAGAGGATGATGATGCGGTCATTGAGCAGGCGGGAGAAAATATCGTAGGAACGCTCTCCCCGGTTGGTCTGTTCCACTACCATTGGGACTAAACTCATTGCTAAAACCTCCATTGTTCCTCCGCCAGGGGGCGGGGGTGAACTATGATGACCGGGGGAGCCTGGGAAAAATCATTCCTCGGTCTTGGGCTCCTCCTTGGCCTCCTCGGCCTTGGGCTTGCGCTTGCGGGTGGTCTTGGGCTTGGCCGGAGCCTCCTCCTTTTTCTCCTCCGCCTCCTTGGGGGCGTCGGTGACCTTGGCGGTGGTCTTGATGAGGTCGATGGCCTTGTTGAACTTCAGGTTGTCGGCGATGCTCTGTGCAGAGACAACCCCCTTGACCTTCTCCACCTCGATACCGTAGGACTCGGCCATCTTCTGGTACTCCGCCTCGATGGCTTCCTCCTCCGCTTCGATGGCCTCCGCCTTGACGATGGCCTCCAGGGTGAGGGCGACCCGGACCTGCTGCTCGGCCTGGGCGGTAAAGCCCTCCCGGAAAGCGGACATCTCCATACCGGCATACTGGAGGTAGGTGGGCAGGTTGAGGCCCTGGCTCTGGAGCCGGTACTCAAAGTTCTGCACCATCTCGTTGATCTTCCGCTCCACCATCACCGGGGGAATCTCCATCTGGGCGTTTGCTGCAGCGGCGTCCACCAGGCTGTTCTCCAGTTCCTCATCGGCGGCGGCGTTCTTCTGCTCCTGCATCTTGGCAGTGAGATCGGCCTTCAGCTCCTCCAGGGTGTCAAACTCGCTGACATCCTTGGCAAATTCGTCGTCCAGGGCGGGGATCTCCTTCTTCTTGATGCTGTGCAGCTTGATCTTAAAGGTGGTCTCCTTCCCCTTGAGGCTCTCCTCGTGGTACTCCTCGGGGAAGGTAACGGCGATTTCAAACTCCTCCCCTGCCGAGTGGCCCACAATCTTCTCCTCAAAACCGGGGATAAACTGATTGGAGCCCAGCACCAGGGTATATTTCTCCCCCTTGCCGCCGGGGAAAGGCTCGCCGTCCAGGAAGCCTTCAAAGTCGATCTCGGTGGTGTCGCCGTCCTGGGCGGGGCGGTCGTCCACGTCCAGAAGGCGGCTGTTGCGGTCCGCCATCCGGTCCAGCTCCCCCTGGATCTCCTCGGGGGTGACGGCGCTGTCAGGACGGACCCCCTCCAGGCCCTTGTACTCGCCAAGTGTCACCTCGGGCTGGGTGGTGACCCGGGCCACAAAGGTGTAGCCCTCCCGGCCCACTTCCTTCAGTTCCACATCGGCCCGGTCCACCGGGGTCAGCTTGGCCTCATCCAAAGCCGCCTCGTAGGCGTCGGAATAGGTCATGTTCACGGCGTCCTCGTAGAAATAGTCCTCCCCGACCATCTTCATCACCATAGCCCGGGGAGCCTTGCCCTTACGGAAGCCGGGGATGGAAAGCTTGCCGGAGTTCTTGCGGAAGGAGCGGTCAATACCAGCCTTCCACTCCTCTCCCTCCACCCGGATCTCCAACTCGTAAAGGTTGGTCTCGATCTTGTCAGTCCTCTGCAGTTTCATGTTACTTCCTCCAGATGTTCTCAGAAAAACTCTGATTATTATTACTTTATTTATATCGCGCCGGGGCATCCGGCGAAAAGCCGTGAACATTATAACACAGTTTGCCCCGATACGCCAGTCAAAAGAAAAAAATTTTGCCGTTTCCCAGGGTGTTTTTCCCGGCAGACGGGAACGAAGGCCATTATAACACAAAATTTGTGGTAAATCTATATGCAAACTGTAAACTATCGGATCTGTAGGGGGGTAAATTTCAGATGATCGGCAGAGATGAGCCTCAGGGTCACCCCCCGGTGCTCCCCCTCCCGGATGCCGGCGGCCCCGCTGCCGTGGATGTGAGCGTACCAGCACTCCCGGACCCCGTGGTCCGCCATGGCGGCGAAGAACTCCGGCAGCTCCTGGCTGCCATAGGCCGGAGGGTAATGGAGGAAAAGCAGCTTTTCCCCCGACTGGGGGACCGACTCCAGGGAACGGCGGATCCGCCCCTCCTCCCGGGCGACAATAAGAGGGTCGTACTTCTGGTTCCCCTCAAAGAGCCATCCCCGGCTTCCGCAGAGGAACACCCCCTCGGCTTCCACCGAGTTATTATGGAGTACCTCCAGGGTGGTTAATCCTTCCGCCTGAAAAAAAGCCTCCATCTTCCGCCGGGTGGTCCACCAGTAGTCGTGGTTGCCCTTCATCAGCAGCTTTCTCCCCGGCAAGGCGTCCAGAAAGCGGAAGTCCTCCCGGGTATCCTCAAGGCGCATGGCCCAGGAAATGTCCCCCGCCAGCACTACGGTATCCTCCGGCCGGACCAGGGCCCGCCAGTTCTCCTCCAGCCGCCCCTGGTAATCCTGCCAGCCCCGGAACACCTCCATGGTCTTTTCGGGGCAGCCCAAAGAAAGGTGCAGGTCTCCGATGGCGTAGATGGACATGGCGGAACCTCCTCTTTCCCCCTTGGGGGTCATTTCATCGCCAGCAGGTAGGCGTACAGGCTCTCCTCCGGGCCCAGCCTGCACCGCTTCATGCACCGGACCACCGGCCAGAACCGGACGCCGCTGGCAAGCTCCACGGCGATGTTCATCTCCCCCTCGGGGTCGCTGTCGTCGGTGAGCCACCTCCCGCCCCAAAGGCGGATGGCCGTCTCCCCCACGTAGGAGCCCAGGCCGAAAAGAATCTGCCCCCGGTTTCGGGAGAGGATTCCCCCAGGGCCGCTCTGCTCGTCAAAGAAGCGGTCCAGCTCCTTCATGCTCTCCAGGGTGTAGTCGGCCCGGTAACCGGAGGAGTTCAGGGCTTTTACCACCCAGGCGGTAGCAACGGGGATGTCCTGGGCCAGGGTGGTTTTGGGGGCGGGGGCGGGGGAAGGTTTCTTTTTGTTGAAGATGCCCATCTTACATTCCTCCCAAGGGATAGTTTGCCAGCAGAGCCTCCACCACTGGCTTCCGGTTGCTCTCTTTGGCGCCCACATGATAAAAATGGTCCCGGGTAGCCTTATGGCAGAAGCCCCACATGGTTTGGATGTACTCGTTGGCGCGGCAGTCGTTGTGGTCCCAGGTGGAAAGGAGGAACCTTGCACCGGATCCCAGAAGGGCATCCCGCAGGGCGGTCTCCGACGCTTCGTCCCAGCTGTCGTAGTAGTCCACATGGCGGCCGATGTAGGGCGGGTCGCAGTAGACAAAGGCGTTGTTCCCCGCCATCCGGATCGTCTCCTCAAAGGGCTGGCAGAGGAAGGTCCAGTCGTTGTTGCGGATCAGCCGCTCCACGTTGGCCACCTGGTTGACCACCTTTGTGACATAGGCCCTGGAAAACCGCTGGGGTTTATGCCCGTAAGGGACGTTGAACTCCAGGCTTTTGTTGAAGCGGATCATCCCGTTGAAGCAGCAGCGGTTGAGAAAGAGAAAGTCCAGAGGGGCGTGATCCCGGTTAAACCTCTCCCGCACCCGGTAATAGTACGCCCCGTCCCCCTCTGCCAAAAGCCGCCCCTCTTCCTCCAGGAAGCTGCGGACCAGAGCCGCCGTAATCGTTCCGGCCTTGATCTGGTTATAGAAGCCGACGATGTGGGGGTTGATGTCTGCAAAGACAGCGGTTTTCGGGGCGGCGTTGAAGCCCACCACCCCGGAGCCCATAAAGGGCTCCACCCAGACCGTATCCCGCTCCAGGGCAAGCCGGCTTTGGATAAAGGGGACCAGCTTGGTTTTGATGCCTTGTATCTTGATGGGGGGGACGAATACCTTGTCCGCCGTCATCCGGGGACTCCTTTCCGCTTTTGGGCCCGGGGGTTGTTCAGACTTTCCGGCAGGCCCCGGTAGCGCAGATATTCCGCAAAGGAAGAAAGTTTTTTCCGCTTTCCCGAAGGGTCCAGAAGCTCGATCTTGCCGTAGTTCGCCCAGTAGTCGTCGAACAGCTCCTCCCCCGCTTTGGCAAAGACGCCGTTCCCGGAAAGGATATCCTCGATATAGTGGATACTCCCGATGTTGGCGGTGTTCCCGCTCCCGCCCTTGTCGCTGGCAATACGCCACTTCTCTTCGGCGAAGAAAAGGAAGTTTTTGATGACCGCCGGTATATCCTCGATCTCGTCCACCCGGTAGACCCTTGTCTCCGCCAGCCTTTCCACCGCCGCCCTGGTGTAGATGATGCCCAGGCAGAAGTGGCCGCTGTATTCCCCGTAGGGGTATTGGATGTTCTTTCCGCTTTTCCGGTCCACAAAATACTCTCCGTGGGAGCCCAAGGTGAACCCGTTGCAGAAGCCTGGGTGTTCCTCGTCCCTGTAGGTGGTTTTTAGGTCCACCGCAAATTTAACCCCCGGGTCCTTTTCGCTGACGAAGGTGAGGTCCGGATACCAGTTCTGGCAGGTGGCTGTCTCCATTCTGTAGTGGATGCTTTCCGCAAAGGCCAGGAAGTGGGGAAACAGGTGCAGCTCCAGAATCTTGGACACCACCTTGGTATCGGTTGAGATGGTATAGACATTTCGGAAGATGTCAATAAACCCGCGGATGGTCCACTCTCCGTCGGAGGTGATCCGTTCCGCCAAGGTGGCCGCGAAGACCTTCAGCTCCTTGGCAAAAGCAGCCTTTTCCACTTGGTGCTTCATCCTTCTTGTCCCCCCTTTTTATGTCACCCCAAAAACTCCAGCACCTTATCCCCCATTTCCTCCGGGGCGCAGACCTCCCCGAAGCGCACCGGCGCGTCCTTGAGGGTGGAGAGGGCGGCGGGGACGGGCAGGCCGGAGATCTGCTCCAGGGCAGACAGGCGGGCGAAGTCGTCCCCGGGGCAGTCCTCCCCCAGGGCGGCCAGCACTGTGTCCCCAAACTTGTAGGGGCTGGCGGTGGAAAGGACAATGGTCCGGGTTTCGTCCCCCGTCTCCTTCCGGTACTGCCGGCAGACGTTCATGGCCACGGCGGTGTGGGGGTCGCAGAGGTAGCCGTACTCCCGGAAGGTCTCCCGGATGGTCCTGGCGGCCTCCTCGTCGTCACAGCAGCCGCCAAAGAACTCCTTTTGCAGGGCGGACAATTCCCTCTCATCCAGCTGGTACACCCCGGTCCCCCCAAGGGCCGCCATCTTCTCCCGGGTCTCGCCGTCGTTTTTGCCGGTGAGAAGGTAAACCAGCCGCTCCAGGTTGCTGGAGATGAGAATGTCCATGGAGGGGGAGGTTGTGGTGTAGAACCTCCGGTTGCGGTCGTACCGGCCGGTGGCGATGAAATCGGTGAGGACGTTGTTCCGGTTGCTGGCGCAGAGGAACCGCTTCACCGGCAGGCCCATCTGCTTGGCGTAGTATCCTGCCAGGATGTTCCCGAAGTTGCCGGTGGGGACGCAGAAGTTCACCGCCTCCCCGGTTTTCAGCTCCCCATCGGCCAGCAGGGTGCAGTAGGCACTGATGTAGTAGACGATCTGGGGGACCAGGCGGCCCCAGTTGATGGAGTTGGCGCTGGAAAGGGCAAAGCCCCGCTCCCCCAGGGTCTTTGCCATCGCCTCGTTGCCGAAGATGGCCTTCACCCCGTTCTGGGCGTCGTCAAAGTTGCCCCGAATCCCCACTACCGAGACGTTCCCCCCCTGCTGGGTGGTCATCTGGCGCTTCTGCATGGGGCTGACCCCCTCCTGGGGGTAAAAGACCTGGATCCGTGTCCCGGGGACGTCCCGGAAGCCCTCCAGGGCGGCCTTGCCGGTATCCCCGGAGGTGGCCACCAGAATGGCGATCTCCTTGCCGCAGCCGCTCTTCCTTGCGGCGGCGGGGAGGAGCTTGGGCAGCAGCTGGAGGGCCATATCCTTGAAGGCGCAGGTGGGGCCGTGCCACAGCTCCAAAAGGTAGCAGTTTTCGTCCAGGCGGGAGAGGGGGGCGGGGTTGCCGTCCTCGAAGCGGTCCCCGCCGTAGGCGGCTTCCACGGCGGCGGAAAGCTCCTCCGCAGTCCAATCGGGGAGGAATTTTTCCAGGACCCACTTTGCCCGCTGGATGTAGGTCATCCCGGCCAGGGCGGTCAGGTCCTCTCCGGTGAGGGCCGGCATAGTCTCCGGGACGAAAAGCCCTCCCTCCGGGGAGATGCCCCGAACGATGGCCTCCTGGGCGGTGACCCGCCGGCTGTTGTCTCTGGTACTGGTATAGTTCATCTTGGCACACCTCTCCTTATCTTTTCCTGCTCTTGCTGCAATTTGCGGATAAGCATTTATTCGTGGAACGCGCCGCTTTGGAAGGGATTTTCTCCCCCCAGGGGCTTTGCAGTCAGCCGGAAGATGACGCAGCCGTCGGGACAGACCACCGTTTTGCTGTACCTTCCGTCTCCCCCTACCTTTTCCAGGCCGCCGCCGCTTCGGACCGCCTCCATCAGGGGAAAGAGGGTCAGCATTACCTTGGAGCAGATGCCGTACCCCTGGCTGTTTACCGGGCAGCCGTAGGTGCATCGATAGCGGTCTCCAATTTCCTCCCCGTTGCGGCAGTAATGCTCGGTGCGGTCCCCCCGAAGGAACCCCACTACCTCCACCTCAAATTCGTACTCCTCGTCCAGCCACTTCTTCATCTTTGCTCCTCCTCTGCTCTGTCACCGGAATATTCCCCGATGACTTCGATCTTTCCAAGGAAATGCCCCTGGAACTCCTCCTGCTCTTCGGCGGGAACCCACAGCTCCCGGTGGCGGGCGGCTCCCACGGTATGGACCTCATAGCGGCGGATGAACTCGTCCTCCACCTCGAACCGGGTGACGTAGCCCCGGCGGTCGTCGTTGTACTTGGCGTTCCAGTCCCGGGCGATCTGACAGGCGTATTCCTCCTCCAGCACCGGGTAGAAGATGGGCTGGTCGGGGAGGCGGGGCGGGTAGCGGGTCCAGCCGCTTTCCCGGATAAGGTCCAGCTCCTTGGTCCCTACAGGGCGGTAGAGGATCATGGCCGGCACTCCTTTACAGTGTGGTATTTTCGTACCGCTTCCAGAAGTCGATGGCGTTTTGGAAGCAGATTTTGTCGGCCAGGGTCTCCCCCAGGCCGGCGGAAAGCATGACCTCCCGCAGATCTCCCAGGCTCTCGGCCCCGTTCAGAAAGGCAGGGAGGGTGGCTCCGTCGAAATCGGATCCCAGGACGATACAGTCCTCGCCCCCCAGATCCAAAAAGTGGAGGATATGGGCCATCAGCTGGTCCGGGGTGACGTCCCGGCGGCCCATCTCCACGTCGGCCAGGAACATGGTGCAGAAGTTGATGCCTACCACGCCCCCCATATCCCGGATGACCTTGAACTGCTCGTCGGTGAGGTTGCGGCTGTGGTCCCGCACCGCCCGGCTGTCCGAGTGGGTGGCCAGGAAGGGGCGGCGGGCCATTTTGGCCACCTCCCAGAAACCGGGGTCGTTGAGGTGGGAGACGTCCACCATCACCCCCAGCTCCTCCATCCGGCGGATGACCTCCCGGCCAAAGGGGGTGAGGCCCTCCTGGCTTTCGCTGCCGCTGCCGATCTCGTTCTTGGCGTTCCAGGTAAGGGTCATCATCCGCACCCCTGCCTCCCAAAGGCGGTCCAGCATGGGGAGGCGGCCCCCCAGGGCGGCCCCGCCCTCTACGGCCAGAACAGCCCCCCGAAGGCCCTTTGCCAGGGTCTCCTCCAGTTCCCCGGAGGTCCGGACCTGGCGGATGAGGTCCTTCTGGCGCTCCAGCTCCGCCCCGAAGGCGGCGGCGCACCGCTCAAAGTAATCCACGGCGGCCTGTCCCCGAAACTCGTCGGGGACAAAGACGGCAAACACCTGGGCCCAGTCCCACTGCCGGGGCAGGCGGTTCAAATCGATGTGAAAGCCGTTGTCTGTCAGGGAGACTCCACTGCCCGGGTGGAGAAAAAAGTCGCTGACGTCAGGGGTAGCCCCCTTCTCCCGGGTGATGGTATCACAGTGAAAATCGAAAAAACGCGGATGTCCCATCTCTGTCACTCCTTTTCAAAGGCTCCTTCGTAGTAGTCAAAGCCGGAGATCAGCTGCCGACCCTCCTCTTCGGTGACGGTTACCGCCGCAACATCCATCCGGGGCTGGAGATCCCCGCCGTTTTGGGCCAACCAGGCCTGGGCGGTCTTTATAAGCCGCTGCTGTTTCCGGCGGTCCACCGCCTCCAGGGGGCTCACCATAGCCCCGGGGCGGCGGGCTTTGACCTCCACAAAGGCGGCGGTCTCCCCCTTCCGGGCGATGAGGTCCACCTCTCCCCAGGGGCAGTGCCAATTTCGGTCCAAGATCTCGTACCCCTGGCGGGTGAGCCAGCCGGCGGTGTAGTCCTCCCCCGCTTTTCCGGCCCGCTGGGCGGCGGTCTCTTCCGTCTCTGGCTTTTGATGCTTTGCCAGATTTTTGAGAAAAGACCGGCGGTGGATGGGGGAGATCCCATGCTTCGTAATCAGCTCGTAGTGGAGCCTTGTGGGGTAGCCCTTATGCTTTGCCAGCTGGTACTGGGGATAAAGGGCGTCCAGCTCCAGCATCCAGCGGTCCCGGCTCACCTTGGCCAGAACCGAAGCGGCGGCGATGGCGGCGGACCTTCCGTCCCCCTTCACCACCGTCCGGGTCTCGATGGGCAGCCCCGGGTCCCGGTTGCCGTCCACCAGGGCCAGTTGGGGCAGAAATTCCTCCGGGACCCCCTCCCCTGCCAGCATTTGGTCAAAGGCCCGGTTCATAGCCAGGAAGGTGGCCTGCAAAATATTGATCCGGTCGATCTCCTCCGGGGAGGCGGACCCGATGCCGAACCAGGCTAAACCGCCCCCCAGGATCTCCTCAAAGATCGCCTCCCGGCGCTTTTCCGTAAGCTTTTTGGAGTCGTTGAGGCCGGGGATCTCTGCCCCAGGCTTCAAAATGACACAGGCGGCAAACACCGGCCCCGCCAAGGGCCCCCGCCCGGCCTCGTCCAGGCCGCAGAGGGGAACGCCCAGTTCCCGGTCAAACTCCCAAAGGGCAGCGGCTGCCTCCCCTTTCATAGCCGGTCCTCCTTTTCCGGGCAGGGCTCCAGGGTGATGCGGCCCCACAGGCCCCCCCGGAACTCGTCCACCACCATGATGGCGGCCCGTTCGGTGTTTACAAGGCCCCCGGAGAGGAGCATCCCCCGCCTGCGGCCGATAAGTTCCAGCAGGTCGAAGGGCTCCGACTCCGCCACCTCCTCCGCTGTAAGGCGGTACCGGGCGGCCAGCTTTTCCCCCTCCCGGGGGGCCAGGACCTCCAGCAGACGCACGGCCAGGTGTTCTATGTCGATAACATCATCCTTCACCGAACCCACAAAGGCCAGGCGTTCCCCGGCCTCCGGCTCCTGGAACTTGGGCCAGAGGACCCCGGGCATATCCAGCAGTTCGATGCCGCCCTCCAACGTCACCCACTGTTTCCCCCGGGTGACCCCGGGGCGGTCCTCCACCTTGGCCCGTTTCCCCCCGGCCAGGCGGTTGATAAGGGAGGACTTGCCCACGTTGGGGATGCCCACAATCATCATGCGGATGGGCCGGCCCACCTCCCCCCGGGCTTCCCACTGGGCAATCCGCTCCTCCAAAATGGACCGCACAGCGGGAAGGAACTGCCCCAGCCCCTTGCCGGTACGGCAGTCGGCGGCTATGGCCGCGACCCCCCGGTCCTTGTACCACTGGAGCCAGCGGCGGGTCTCCTCCTCGTCGGCAGAATCGCTTTTGTTGAGGAGAAGGAGTCGGGGCTTTTTGCCCAAAAGACGGTCCAGTTCCGGGTTGCGGCTGCTTTGAGGGATGCGGGCATCGGTAAGCTCCACCACCAGGTCCACCAGTTTAAGGTTCGCCTGCATCAGCCGGCGGGTCTTTGCCATATGGCCGGGAAACCACTGCACCGGCACGATCTCTGCCATGGGATCACTCCTTTTTACAAAATGGGGCCGAACCGGGAGAAGGGGGCAAAGCGAAAGACCGCCTTCCCCTCCAGGTCCTCCAGGGAGACGAAGCCCAGGGCGGCGCTGCGGCTGTCCTGGGAATGGTTGCGGTTGTCCCCCAAGACGAAGCAGCACCCCGGGGGGACGGTCACCGGGAAGATCATCTCCCCGGTGAGGTAGGTCGGTTCCGCAGCATAGGGTTCTTCCAGCCGCTGGCCGTTGACAAAGACGCTCCCTGTCTCAAAATCGATATGAACGGTATCCCCTTCCAGGGCGATGACCCGTTTTACCAGGTGCTTTCCCTCCCGGTCCTTGGCCTTGATGGCTACGATGTCCCCCTGCTGGGGAGCGTCATAGCCCGCTGTTCTCACCAGGATGCAGTCCCCGTCGTGAAGGGTGGGCTCCATAGAGCTGCCCCGGACCAGGGAGGCCCGGAAGAACACCAGGAACACCCCGGCCAAAACCACCGCCGCCAGCAGCACACGGAAAAGCTCCCATAGGGACTGGCGGAGGGAGTAGGCCTGCTCCGGGGTCAAGTCGTCGGAACCGTTGTCCATCAATCCCTCGATCTCTACATCTTCCGGGCCCATGGGGACCTCCTCCCTTGCTGGCAGAATGAGGCGTGCGCTGTTAAAAATCAAAGATCTCCAGCGTTTCTTCGCTGTTGAACATCCCCAGGGAGGCGTTCATCATCTCCTCTACGTAGTCGCCGTCGGACATAGTGGAGAAGAAAAGGACATCCTCCCGGTTAAAGCCGTTCTTTTCAAAGATCTCATCGGGGAGGGCCTTGATGCTCTCCTCCAGCACCTTTAAGAACGCCTCGGCGAAGGCCCACTTTTCGGGGGACGCAGTGCAGAGGTCCACATCCTTGCTGGCCTCCACAACATCCACCAGGGGCTGGTAGAGGAAATCGGTCTCGGTCTCAAATTCATCCCACTCGAAATACTCATCGATGCTGCCGGTGGTGTCCCAGGCAAGATAACAGCCGTAAAAATCATCGGTGGTCAAAATCCCGATCAGGCAGTAGTCCTTGCCCTTTTCCTCTGCCAGGATCTCACTTACCGCACCGGGAAGATGGGCGTCCAGGCCCTCCTGGAATTGTTTGAACCGTTTTGTATCCATGGTATTTCCTCCCTATTGAAATAAAAGAGGACAGTGACCTGTCCCCTTTCGCTTTGGTTCCTTTGGTTTTTAGCGGATGGCCTCTTTGACCTTGGCAGCCTTGCCCACACGGTCGCGCAGATAGTACAGCTTGCTTCTGCGAACGCGGCCCTTGCGGATCAGCTCCACTCTGTCCACGTTGGGGGAATGAACGGGGAACACACGCTCCACGCCCACGCCGTGGGACATACGCCGCACGGTAAAGGTCTCGTTGATGCCGCCGTGCTTCTTGGCAATGACAGTGCCCTCGAAAGCCTGGAGACGGGACTTCTCGCCTTCCTTGATGCGGACCTGCACCCGAACGGTGTCACCGATCTCCACCTTGGGGGCGTCGGCCTTGAGGCAGCCGTCGGAAATAAGTTTCAATGCGTCCATAATATCCTCCTTACAATTTCCGGGACATTCATACCGTCCTGCGGCAGCGGACTGTCCGGTTTGACCTTTCGGCCCGTTTTGGGCCTCCATCAAAACCCGCAGAGGCACCCCCTGCGGTTCTCATGCCATAATACTATACCACACAGGAAAGGGAAAAGCAAGAAAAATTTTCGCCTTTCTCCGCGCTTTTTTCTCTACTGCAAAAATCCCCCCGCCGCAGTGGGGCAAAGGTTGCATTTTCCCCACCGCTGGGATAAAATAAAAGTATTGTCGAATCCCGGAGGAGTCCCGTCTCGTTGTATTTAGGACGGGGACTTTCCCCGGCAAAGGAGGAACAACACATGGGCCAATATGAGGCACGGCGCAAAAGACCCCAGGAAATCTCCCCGGAGGAAGACCCCCGTCCCCCCCGGCGGAGGAAAAGAAGACGGAAAAAGCGCAGTCCGGTGGGAATCATTCTGCTCTGTCTGCTTCTGGCGGCGGTTATCGCTGCGGGAGCGGTGTGGTTTTGGTACACCGGAGAGGTAAACGGCTCCCGGATCAAAGACCAGACGGTGGAGGTGGAGATCCCACAGGGGGCCGGCACCGCCGAGATCGCCGCCATCCTGGAAAAGGAGGGGGCCATCGGAAACGCCACCGCCTTCCGCTTCTATTCCAAATACACTGCCAAGGCAGACGGTTCCTACCAGTACGGCACCTTTACCCTCTCCCCCCAAGAGGGGTACCACAGCATCATCCGGGACCTCCAGGAGGTCCGGCAGCGGCTGGAGACGGTCGTCCTCACCTTCCCCGAGGGCTACAACGCCTTCCAGATGGGGGATGTACTGGAGGAGGCTGGCTTCTGCACCCGGGAGGAGTTTGTCACCGCCCTGAACGAGCATACCTTTGATGTGGACTTCATCGACGAGGTGGGGACCGATCCCCTGAAGCTGGTGCGTCTGGACGGCTTCCTCTTCCCCGACACCTACGAATTTTACGCCGACGAAGAGGTGGACTCCATCATCCTGCGGATGCTCCGGAACTTTGAGAAGCGGGTCCTCACCCAGGAGAACCGGGAGGCCATGGAGAAGGCCGGGTATTCCCTGGAGGAGCTGGTTATCTTCGCCTCCATCATCCAAAAGGAGTCCGCCAGCGTGGCGGAGATGTACAACGTCTCCTCGGTGTTTACAAACCGCCTGGCGGCAGGCTCGGAATACCCCAGACTGGAGTCCTGTACCACCAACAACTACATCAACGACTATATCCGTCCCTACTATGAGGACAACCCCTCCCAGGAGGTTTTGACCGCCTACGACACCTACGACCGCTCCGGCTTCCCCATCGGGGCCATTGCCAACCCCGGGGCCGACGCCATCGACGCCGCCCTCCACCCGGAGAAAAACACCCTGGACGGGGACTATTACTTCTTTGTCACCGATGTGGAGTACACCCACTACTACGGGCGGACCTACCAGGAGCATCTCCAGAATATCGAAAAGGCCAAGGCGGTGAACCGCCGCTACGGCATCGAGGGGCTGGTCTCGTGACCCCCGATCCCTGGAAGCGGCTCCCCCGGGACTTCTACCTTCAGGGCACGGTGGAGGCGGCCCGGGACCTTTTGGGGCGGTATCTGGTCCGCCAGACCCCCCAGGGGCTTCTGGCCTGCCGCATCACCGAAACGGAAGCCTACTGCGGCCCGGAGGACGCCGCCTGTCACTCCTATCAAAGAAAGGCCCCAAAGGGCCGAACCAACGTCATGTACGAAGCCGGGGGGCTGGCCTACGTCTACCTGATCTATGGGATGCACTGCTGTTTCAACGTGGTCACCCGTCCCAAAGGGGAGCCGGAGGCGGTGCTGATCCGCTCCGCCCAGCCCCTATTGGGCCTTCCCCAGATGGCGGAGAACCGCCGGATGGACCCCGAAAAATACAAGGAGCAGGCCCTTCTCACCGGTCCGGGAAAGCTCTGCCAGGGGCTGGCCATCACCCGGGAGCTGTACGGAGAGCCCCTGTGGGGGGAGACCTTGTGGCTTACCGCCGGGGAGCCTGTGCCGGAGGATAGGGTCGCCGCCACCCCCCGGATCAACGTGGATTACGCCGGGGGGGCCGCCGGATACCCCTGGCGGTTCGTGGAGAGGGACAGCCGGTTCCTCTCGGTGAAATACAAAGGTTAGGAGGGAATTTTATGAAGCAGACCTGTCCAAAGTGCGGCCACAACCCAGCCATCTCCCTCTGGCAGCGGTGCCTCATGCCCCTTGTCGGGGAAAAGAAGCAGGCCCATTGCTGCCGGTGCGGCACCCCGCTGGACAACCCCGCCTTTTGCAGAAACTTGCAGTACGGGGCGGCAATTTTGTCTATCTTTCCGGCGTGGATTTTGGCTCCGAACAAGCTGACCATTCTTGTGGTCTTTCTTCTGACCCTGTTTCTTGGGGGCTTCATAGCCGCCTTTTTGGTCCCCCTGGTCTCCATCCTGCCCGAGGACCAGGAAAGCATTCCGGCCCCGGAGGCTGCCGGAATGAAAGCGCAGCTGACCTGTCCCAAATGCGGCAAGGCCCCGGTAATGGGCGCTATGGAAAAGGCGTTTCTTTTCAGCCGGTCCGTTCCCCGCTGTCCCTGGTGCGGCACCCCTCTTTCCAACCCTTCCTGGTTTGACATCATCCGCCTATTGGCGATGATCGGGGTACCTATCGCATCCTTTATCCTTACCCGGTCAAAAGGTCTTATGATCCTGCTTTTCGGGGTGGTCCTTATCTTGACCGGTCTCATCTCCCTTTTCTGTATCCCCCTGCAAAAGCACTGGAACGTCACCGATTAAGGAGGTTTTGTTGTGTTTGGAAACTGGTTCCGCCGTAAAAAAGAGACGGGCCCGGAGGCAGAACGAACTGCCCCCGAGACCGCAGTCCCGGAATTTGTTAAGTTCCTTGGCTACTGCCTGGGCAACGCCCTTAAAATCGGCGAAGATTACGGGGAAACGCTGGACTACACCCCTGCCAGCATCCCGGCGGTAAGCCGGATCTTAGATGAGTACCACCGGCGGTACCTTCACCCAGAGGAGGACCAGGGGCTGATCCACAACAAGGTGAACGCCTTCGCCTCGATCTTCGGGGTGTACGTAGGGGAGACGCTGCTGCGGACCCACCCGAACAGCGGCTATGGCTGGGCAGAAAAGGAAGGCTTCGGTTTGGTGGTGGCAAAGGGGGAGGGCTACCACATCGACGCTATTGCTAAGGCTGCTAAGCAGATCGTAAACGGCCGGGAAAACGGGGACGAGATTGGGTCCTTTTTCGCCGTGGCAGAGGACCTGATGGAGGGCCGGTTCCCGCCTACCGATCCCACCGGTAGCTAAAACCGAACTCCCGCAGGGAAACCTTCAGCGTTCTGATGGTCTCGCTGATGATCTTGAGTTCCTGGCTGTTGCAGTCGGCGAGCAGATCATCCAGCCAGCGGAGAAAGAGCGGACGGGATTTTTTGATCTCGATGCACAGCAGTTCGTCCGCCGAACAGCCCAAGATATTTATCAGGTCGATAAAGATACGCAGGCTGGGAACGGTGTTGCCGGTTTCGATATGGCTCAGGTGAGCCGTTCGGATCCCCAGCTGACTGGCCAGTTCCCCTTGGCTCATATCCTTATCCAGGCGCAGCGTTCTGATTCGCGAGCCGATGTCTTTTGCGTCGATCATGGTTACTCTCCTTATACGGTTTGAAAATACCCCATAGGCCTTTTGATTTCTTTGGGAACGCTGGCCTATGGGGATTTTCCGGTCATTTTTCCTGGGTCAAAATCCTTTTTGACAGGAGTTTTTCCCAATAAAAATACGGTCGTGTGAGAGGGGAGGAAGGGTCTTAGTAATGTCTAAATGGTTTCTGTTGCACTATAATGGGTATGCCTATCCGTTCCTCTTGCGCTGGTAACAACATAAGTTGTTTTGACCCGATAGGTTCCATATCCCGTACATGTAGCAATATCTTCCATATCAACTATATACTCATTATAAAAAGTTTTTGTAAAGGAAGCATATGGCACATCATTGTACTTTGTTCCACTTTGTTTTTGCAAAACATGCGTCATAACAATTTTTGTAACATCAGGGGCACAAATCAATTCCGAATACATGGTTGCTTTTCCATTAGTAATAATCAATTCATTGCTGCCCGTGAGATCGTTATAAAAACGCGCTTGCACAGCATAGGCATTCACAGAAAATGTCATACAAAGTGCAATAGATAGTACCAATATTTTTTTCATCCATTTTTTCATGCAGATTTCCTCCTATTTTCTGGCTGAACAGCAGCAGTCCAGGGCGACCCTTCTTTTAATACCCTCTATAAATAAAATCGTTTTGAGCAAGGCCGTTTATGACATTATTTTCCTAAATATTTCTCAAAATTTGGAATTTCGTCATTATGTACTATTTATCCCCTACAGATTCGGCCATTTTTACCAGCAAATCTTTACTAATATTTCCAGTTATCCGAAAAGAACTTTCTCCGTCCCCCCAATAGATTGTTTGATATACTTTGCCATTTATGTAATAAACCTGCTTTTTATTGTCTAACAATATTTCTTCGGATTTTGCATTTTCTGTATCAACAAAAAACTTTGCACGTTCAATTTTGGTTTGACTATAAAAAACAAATATGCCATCATCATTTTCAAACCTCTCTTTGCATGAAACTTCAGTTATGCGGCTTTGTACGCAAATAAAGCCATCCGGAACATATGTAATATGGTAAGGGACAAACTCAGCCGATCTATCTCCTGTTCCGACCTCCTGATAGCGTACAAAAGAATACTTCTCGTGGTCATACCGCACCATCTGGAAATAGTGGACCACGTAGGCCATGGCGACTGTTGCGCCAAGGGCGGCGGCCAGAAGGGTCGCGGTGGCCTTCATGGCCCGCCGGCGGCGCTTCCTTCCCCCCTGCTCCTCTTCTCTGGCCGCTTGCAGAACGGGCTCCATCCGGTCCAGAAAGCGCTGGGAAAACTGGTGGGGATTTTCCCGGTCCAGGGGGTAGCGGTATGGCAGGGTGGCCACCCATTCCCTGGTCAGCTGGCTGATAAATTCATTGGTAACCTTCGTTTTCATCACAGCCTCTCCTTCCTTATCTTTTCCAGAATCATCTTCTTCCCCCTGGCGATCCGCTTATAGACGGTAAGGATATTGATGTCCTGCAGCTCTGCGATCTCGGTAGGGGTAAAGCCGAAAACCCGCAGCTTCAGTACGGAACTGTAGCAGTCGGGCAGGGTATCCAAAAGATTGCAGGGGATTTCCGTTTCCAGATCCGCATCCACCACCAAAGCGCCTTCTTCCATGCCCTCCATGCCCTCCAGGGAAACCGACGGCTTGGACCGCCGGATGATGTCCACGGCCTTGTTCCTGGCCAAGACCACCGCCAGCCCATAGGAACGGCCCTGTCCAAAGAGGTCGATCTTGTGGATATGGTCCAGAATGCTGAGGAACGCGTCATGCACCGCATCTTCCGCAGTCACCCGGTCATTCAGCACCTGGAAAGCCGCCTGGTACATCACATCCCGGTATTTCCTGTAAAATGTCTCAAAATCCTGCCGCTTCTCCTGGTCATCCGGAGCCAACAAGGTCAAATAAAAGGCAAGCATAAAAAAGTCCTCCCTTCTGTTTTTTCGGCCAACAGGCAAACAAAAAAATAAACGCCGGCCCTGCGTATTGCGGAGCCAGCGCTGCCTTTTGGTAGAGATTATTTCTGGTTCATTGCCTTTATCACCTGCAGCACTGCCGCTTTCTGTTCCACAGTCAGCGGCATCCAGCTATCGTAAAGATCCCTTAACGCAGGGGAGAGTTCGATCATCTCCTCCTCGGCAAAGAATTGGGAAAGGGTTATGCCAAAGCCCCGGCAAACGGCCTCCAAGGTCGCAACAGAGGGCATTGTATTTCGTTTGAAGATATTGGCGAGGGTCGATTGAGAAAGACCGCACTTTTTCGCCAATCGGTACTCGGTCCAGCCCCGTTCCTCCAGAAGCTGCCGGAGCCTGGAATGTGTATCCACTGCGACACCGCCTTTCTGTACTTATTTTACCGTTTATCTAGGCGGTTTTGTACAGGCTACTTGTATTTTGAGTACCGTTTTATAAAACTATACCCCAGGGCAAAAAGAGGCCCGCCGGCTCCCGGCCTGACGCGGCGGGGACGGCGGGTCTTTTCTGTTGAGGAAGGACACAGACACCGGCTTGACGAAAGACAGGGCCAGCTGGGAATCCGGCGGCTGTCCCGCCTGGCCCTGCCCCAGGTACAGCTCTGTCCCCACAAACTCCAGCTGAACCAGACGGGGAAGGCGCTCTTCCCACCAGTTCCAGCATCCCACGTCACAGAGGGCGCCGGCCAGCAGTTCCAATTCTTTCTTTGTCACCTTTCTGCCTCCTCATTCTTGTATCCCGGGGAGAATCTCCTTGCATTTCTCACCTTTTGTGGTAAAATAAGATGGTAAGCTACCCGTGGAAACGGGGAAAAATATGTAAGGAGAGATTTGCTATGCCTCTTGTTACCACCACCGAAATGTTCAAGAAAGCCTACGAGGGCGGCTATGCCATCGGCGCCTTCAACGTGAACAACATGGAGATCGTCCAGGGCATCACCGAGGCCGC
>CAJUFK010000036.1 GCA_910585535.1 uncultured Angelakisella sp.
AGCGCCATCCTTTCTTAGCTTCTTTTTCTCGAAGTGACAAGCGCGGCCGGTAACGGGTCTGACCTGGGATCCCCTTCCGCCTGGTAGGCGCTGCCCTTCAAAACAGGGCCCAAAGGGCCCGCTTTTTGAACAAACGAACCTCAGTAAGCCCATTTACCCAAACTCCAGAAAAAATTGTAAAAATTTTTATCATAATTTCCCAAAAGTGTAAAATGGGGAACAGCTTTTTGGGCGGGTTTCCAGTATCATAATAGGTGTCCGGTCCTCCGGATCCTGCGATTGCCTCAGGTTTGGGGCACCCCCTCTTGTACCCGGGAAAGGAATTTGTCCTTCTGCAAATCGACAAGCCTTTCGCACAAAACCAACCGGAAACCCGGCAGAGCGCCTATTCCGGCTTGGTTAGGATATAACGAGGAGGAACTGTATGAACGACAACAAAAAATCTGCTGTGATCGAATTTCGCGGAGGAATGTTCGGGCTGATCCTGCCTTTTATCGTTCTGTTCGCCGGGATCATCATGCTCTCGGTGGCAGGCAAGGCCATGCCCATGGCCTTCTGGGTGCCGACCTTGGCCGCTGTCCTGGTCGCCCTTATCATGGCCAAAAAGCCCACCCAGTGCGCCGACCTCCTGGTGGAGGGAATGTCCAACGAAATGGTGGCCATTATGCTGATGGCCTGGTTCCTGGCCGGTATCGTGGCCCAGCTGATGAAGGAGTCCGGTCTGATTCAGGGCCTTATTTGGCTCTGCATCAACGTGGGACTGAAGGGGCGGTTCTTCCCCCTTATTACCTTTATCTGCGGAAGCCTTCTGTCCACCGCCACCGGAACCGCCCTGGGCACCGTTATCGCCCTGGCCCCGATCCTCTACCCGGTTGGCGTGGCCCTGGGTGCCAATCCCCCGGTGATGGCCGCCGCCATTGTCAGCGCCGCCTACTTCGGGGATAATATCGCCCCCGTCTCTGACACCACCATCGCCTCGGCCTACACCCAGGGCGTTGACGTTTCCGACGTGGTGCGCTCCCGCCTGAAGTACGCCTTCTCCGCAGCGGCCATCGCCTGTGTGGGCTTCCTGATCTTCGGCCAGGGCGCAACCGGAAGCGGCGACCTCTCCTTTGTAGGGGAACTGTCCCCCAAGGGCCTCATCATGCTGGCTGTCCCCGCGCTTCTCATCTTTATGATGTACCGGGGCGTTCACCTTATCGTCGCCCTGATGAGCGCCGGATCCTTAGGCATTCTCCTTTCCCTGGTCTGCGGCCTGCTGCCCCTGGAGCGCCTGCTGGTGGTGGATATGGACAACTTTGTGGTCAGCGGCGTTATCGTAGAGGGGATCCAGAGCCTGGTGGACATCGCCATCTTCGCCATGCTCCTTATGGGCCTCATCAACCTCCTGGACAAGGGCGGGTTCTTCCAGTGGCTCATCCAAGCCCTCTCCAAGTACACCAAGGACGACCGGTCCTCTGAGTTCGTGGTGGCCATTATCGACATCATCCTTTGCTGCCTCACCGTGGCCAACAGCGTGGTCATCGTCCTGGAGGGCCCCATCGCCAAGAAGCTGCTGGTGGAGAACCGGGGCATCTCCCCGGACCGCAGCGCCAACATCCTGGACGCCGTCTCCTGCGTGGCCATGTGCCTTATCCCCTACGGCTTCGCCCCCCTGCTGGCCTATATGTTTGCAGGCGGTTCCGGCGCGCCGGTGAACTTCTCGGTAAACGAGCTGGTCCTGTACTCCTTCCACGGCTGGGGCCTGGCCATCGTCATGTTTTTCGCTATCTTTACCGGCTGGGGCCGGACCCATGGTAAGGTCCCTGCGGCCAAGAAGAAAGGGTGACGCCCATGAAGATCGCCACAGGGTATCCCTTCTATGGACAGCAGGTGGGGGTCCTGGTCTTTTCCACCGTCACTCCCCGGGTGCCGGGAGATGCGGGGAACGCCGCCTCCTTCCGGTACCCGGTGCGGTACGAGGTGGTCCAGGGGGGCTTCGCCGATCTTATCGAAGGCGGCCAAGAGATTAAGGAGAATCTCCTGGCGGCAGGCCGCCGCCTCACCAGCCTGGGCATCCGGGCCATTGTCGGGGACTGCGGCATGATGAGCCTCTATCAGGACTGTCTGGGGGCAGAGCTGGGCGTTCTCTTCGCCGGGTCCTCCCTCTGTCAGATCCCCCTTTTGTGGCAGCTTATGGGCCGCCAGGGGGAGATCGGCATTATCACCGGCCACTCCCAGCTTCTGGGGGAAAGGCATTTGAGGGCCTCGGGCTGGACCGACGAGATCCCCCTGGTGATCCAGGGGATGGAGGAGGAGGCCCATTTCTCGGAGATCGTCATTCACGGCGGCCTGGACCTGGACGTGGACCGGATGAGAGGGGACGTCCTCTCGGCGGGGGAAAAGCTGCGCCAGAAGGCCAAGGGGCTGCGGGCGGTGATCTTTGAGTGCAGCAACCTGGCGACCTATTCGGCGGATCTCCACCAGCAGCTGGGGCTGCCGGTATTTGACACCCTCTCCGCCGCCAACCTCCTGGCCTATGGGGCCGCGCCGCCCCGGTATCTGTAAAACCGCAAAGAGGAGCCGTCCTGGTGGGGTGGCTCCTCCTTTTGGGGGCATAAAAAAGCGGAGGCGTCCTCCCCAAAAGGAAAGGGTGCCTCCGGCCGGATTATTCTTCTTCGGTGGTCTCCGTCTCGTCGTCCTCCTCCGGCGCCGGCTCTGCTTCGGGGTCTGCAATGTCCGGGGCCTCCTCCAGCCAAGAGGCGGGCTGCCCCACAATGCTGACCTTGGCCTCGGAAAGGGTCAGGTCCTTGCTGGCGAACCGCTTCACCGCCTCGGTCACCGGGTTCTTCATCTCGATGGGCTCCAGGGGAGGCTGCTTTTTGCCGTCTTTGTCGGTCCGCTTGCTGGCTTCCCGCTTTTCCTCCTCCGCCTTGGCGATCCGCCGGGCCTCCCGGGCCACCGCCACCACAAACATATAGTAGCTTTCGCCGGGCTCCAAAATCTGGGACATGGATGGTCTGAGCATGATTTTTCTCTCCTTTATTCCGCTAATACTGATCCCCGACCAAGGTCGGTGATACGCACGCTTTGCGTGCTGGCGTCGCTTCGCGCCGCCTCTAGCTTTGCATAAGTTCGACTTTCATAATAACCGACTTGATTCTAAATTGGTTTTTCTGATAAAAATTGCTGTAATAACGATTCGTTCCGGAAAGGGGTGCATTTGGCGGCCCGGATGATCTCCCCCAGGCGGGCGGCGGCCTCCTCCACCTTGTCGTTGATAAGAAGGTAGTCGTACCGGGGGGCCAGGGCCAGCTCCCGGCGGGCGGCAGCAAGGCGGCCAGCGATCTGTTCCGGGGTCTCGGTGCCCCGTCCGGTCAGGCGGCACTCCAGCTCCCGGAAGGAGGGGGGCAGGACAAAGACAAGGACCGCTTCCGGGAACTTTTCCCGGACCTGCATAGCCCCTTCCACCTCAATTTCCAGCACCACATCCCGGCCCTTTGCCAGCTCCTCCCGGATGGGGCCGGCGGGGGAGCCGTAGTAGTTGCCGTTGTACTGGGTGTACTCCAGCACCTCCCCCTCCCGGATCATCTCCTCAAACCGCCGGCGGGAGACAAAGTGGTAATTCACCCCGTCCACCTCCCCGGGGCGGGGGCTGCGGGTGGTGGCGGAGACGGAAAAGGCCGCCTCCGGATGGCCTTTGAAGTATTCCCCCAGAACGGTGCCCTTCCCCGAACCGGAGGGCCCGGAAAAGACGATGAGGACGCCGTTGTCATTCTTCTTCAAGTTCTTCGTCCTCCTCGTAATCCACAATGCGGTTGGCCACCGTCTCCGGCTGTACCGCCGAAAGGATGATGTGGTCCGAATCGGTGATGATAACCGCCCGGGTCCTCCGTCCGTAGGTGGCGTCGATGAGGCTCCCGCTCTCCCTGGCGTCCTGGATGATCCGCTTGATGGGAGCCGATTCCGGGCTGACAATGGCAACCAGGCGGTTGGCCGAGACCATGTTTCCAAAGCCGATGTTGATAAGCTTCATAGGGGGACTCCTTTCTTTTAGTGTCGGGATCCCGCCGCCGCAGCCCCTCCCCTCCGGGGCCCGGGGCGGTCTCCTATCGTCCCAGGGGATTTTGCTTCCCCTGCTTCTTCCCGCGCTTTTTTACCAGATACCAGAGCCCGGCGGCTCCCGCCAGGAGGGCCGCCCCCAGGAGGAGGTAGACCTCCATCTTCATCCTGACGGTGACGAAGATGGCGGTGGGCCCGTCCGCCCCGCCGATGATGGCTACGCCGCTATGCTCCTTTTCCCCGGTGATGACGCTGATGCTGCTTACCTCCCCCGGGGCGGGATGATCCACCCGCCAAACGGCCCACCGGTAGGCCCCGTAGACCCACAGAAAGGGGACCGAGGCCAGGGCCAAAAGGGCGGAGGCGAGCTTCAAGAGGGTTTGCTTTTTCATCGGTGACAAGCCCCCTATTCGATGTTCTGGATCTGCTCCCGGATCTTTTCAATCTCGCTTTTGATGTCCACCACCACCTGGGCAATGGCCACGTCCTGGGCCTTGCTGCCGATGGTGTTGGCCTCCCGGTTCATTTCCTGGACCAGGAAGTCCAGCTTGCGGCCCACCGCCTCGGGGGTATCCAGGATGGTCCGCAGCTGGGCGATGTGGCTGCGAAGCCGCACCGTCTCCTCATCCACCGCCCAGCGGTCGGCGACGATGGCGGCCTCGGCCAGGATCCGCTGTTCCTCGACGCCGCTTTTGCCCAGCAGCTCCTCCATCCGGGCGGTGAGCTTTGCCCGGTATTCGGCCACCGTCTGAGGGCTTCGCTCCTCCACGACAGCCACCTTTTCCTCGATGGTGCAGAGCCGTCCCAGGATGTCCTCCCGAAGCCTTCGCCCCTCTGTTTGGCGCATTTCCACAAACCGGGCCGCCGCCGCCTGGGCCACGGCGGAGACGTCAGCCCAAATCCGTTCCTCGTCGTCGGGACTCTTTTTTAGGGTGAAAATCTCCCCGAACCGGGAGATGGCGGTAAGGGAGAGGTCGTCGGTCAGGCCCAGCTCCGCGCCCAATCCCCGAAGGGCCTCCACGTACTCCCGGGCCAGGGCGGTGTTCACCGCCACCTGGGAGTCGGGGCTGTCCACCGTCTGGATGAGGACAGCCACCTCCACCTTTCCCCGGCTGGCGGAGCCTTGGGCCAGCCCCTTCAGCTTTTCCTCCAGGTAGCCATAGGCCCGGGGCACCCGGGCGGAGAACTCAAAGTACCGGTGGTTCACCGACCGGAACTCCACTGTAATATCCCGCCCGTTTCTCAGTTCCTGGGCCCTTCCGTACCCGGTCATGCTTCGGATCATGCTGGGTCTCCCCCTTTTTTGTTGTTGCAGCCCCTTCCGTTTGCCGCGGAATGGGGAATTTTCCCTATCATGTTATTTTACCCTATTCTCCGCTGAATTGTCAACTTCTTTTTCTTGGGAGAAGCGGGGAAGGCAACCATTATGATTAGTTTGCAAGGTCAATCGACCTTTGCAGACTATTTTTTTATGTTTTTTATGACGGAGGTGAAACAATGTCAAAATCGCGCTCCTATGAAGAGCGAAAAAAAATCCAGAAGATGTGGGAGGCTGGAGAAACCGTAACAGAAATTGCGCGCAAGCTAAATGCTCCTACCCGTTCTATCTACGCAGAGATGGAACGAGGGCGAAACGGAGCCCGCCTCCCGGACCAACGGCTCCAGTACGATGCAGACCTGGCACAGCGTAGGTGGCAGGAGGCAATCGAACGCAGGGGCAATCGGAAGGTGCGCCAAGCGACGGGACCAGTATAACACAAAAGCGGGACAGAAGGAAGGGCTGGTTATGGTATATTACATCGCCAAGTACCTGCATATGTGTCGGACCATGGGATGGACACCCAGTATCAGCGGGCTGAAAGCATTTTCCAGGCAAATCAAAAGTGGTCTACGGAATGAAAACGGCCAGATGTGCTGGCCGTAACAGCCAGAGAAAGGAACAGATGATATGAAAAACAACGTACTGCCTGCGCCCCGGAAGCTGATGCGGAGTGTGGCAAGGGCCAAGATGCGCCGGGCGGGATTGCGGAAGGTAAACCGCGCCCATTTCTTTGCCAACAACTGGCAGGAGTATGCAATCATGCGGGATTATTTTGAACCTGGGGCTGCGGGCTATCCCACCCGCAGAAAGTAAGACTGTGAACCCAAGAAGCGCAGACTTCACAAGAACCTGTGAAGGGTGCCCCCATATACGCTCCGAGGAATGGGACAAGAAAGAGCGTATGGCCTTCCGGTGTTTTGCGCCGGGACCAAACCAGGGATATGCCATCGGGATCGAGCGGCTTCTACCGTACATACCAGCATGGTGTCCATTACAGGAAGCGGAGGATTAAATCATGACAATGAGAAGAAAGTGCCTAACCATGAAAACCGCCCGTGAACTGGCAAAACGGGAATTGGGAACAACGAAAACCCTCATGGCGGAGCCTGGTGTGCTGGGTTATTACCGTATGACCGTAGGGAATCTGGTTGTACGGATGCACCTGGATCGGAACGGTCATATTGTAATGACCGCAAATTGGGCCAGCGGGATGCACGAAACTGTTCAGCTTTTTGATATGGAAACGTTGGAAAAGGATTTTGCGGCAGAGGAGCGCCGCCATGTCCAGGAACAGCAGGAACGGTTTGAAGAGTGGGTAGGAGATTGTGGCGTAGATCACTGTATCCAAAAAGTAAAAGAAACCTGGGAGAACATGGAGTGAAACACTACGGAGACATCACAAAAATTTCCGGGGCCCATGTTCCGCCGGTGGATGTAGTTATCGGCGGGAGCCCATGCCAAAATCTTTCTATTGCGGGAAAGCGGGAAGGGCTGGCCGGGAAAGAAAGCAGCCTCTTTTTGGAACAGATCAGATTGGTAAAGGAGATGCGGAATGCTGACGTTCAACGGGGCAGGACAGGGCAGCTTATTCGCCCCCGATACATGGTGTGGGAAAACGTCCCCGGAGCCTTCTCATCCAACCACGGAGAGGACTTCCGGGCGGTCCTCCAGGAGACGATCAGGATCGCAGAACCGGACGCTCCCGACATTCCACTACCTCCCAAAGGGCGGTGGCCGCTGGCTGACGCCTGGTATGGAGACGGATGGTCCGTTGCCTACCGCGTTCTCGACGCTCAATTTTGGGGAGTGCCCCAGCGTCGTCGTAGAATCGCGCTTGTCGCAGATTTTGGAGGACACGCCGCCATCGAAATACTTTTTGTCCGCAAAGGCGTGTGCGGGGATACTTCGCAGGGCGATGCGCCGGGGGAAGAAACTGCCGCCGGAACTGGAGGCGGCACTGATAAGACAATCTATTGTTTAGCGACCCAGCAGGGTGGCGCAGAATATCGGAGCGATGGCAAGGCTCCAACACTGACAGTGGCAGCAGGCATGAGTGGGAACAATCAACCAGTTATCTGTCTAAATGACCAGGGCGGACAAGCCATGTCTGTGACCGTTGATGCCACCGGAACCTTGCGGGCACAGGAGCATGGACACCAACCAATCGTTGCTTTTGCACAAAACCAGTTAGGTGAAATAAGGACAGGAGAAGTAGCAGGTACACTGAACACAAACTCCAATGCTTCCGGGAGAAATGCGCCGCTGATCTACGATGCCAGAGGCAACGGGGACGGGAAAATAGCCTGTACTATTACCGGAGATCATGAAGGACGGATCACAGATTATACCGCCATTGTGATGGCACACGGACAAAGTAGAGCGGAAAATCTTACAGATGTCTGTCCTACGCTAAACTGTAACCACGAGCAGCCAATCGTGGCACGGCCTCTCACAGCAAACCATAGCCCTGTCCGGGAAGATATGGCTACATACCCTATTACCAACGGAGCCTTGCGCCGCCTAACCCCACTGGAGTGTGAACGCCTCCAGGGCTACCCTGACGGGTGGACTGACATAGGACCGTGGGTAGACAGCACCGGGAAACGGCACAAAGAGAGCAGCGACGCGGCCAGATACAAGGCCCTGGGGAACTCCATCGCCCTGCCTCCTTGGGCTTGGGTGCTGAAACGCCTTTGCGCTTGCTATGAGCGACCGGCAACGATGGCAAGCCTGTTTGACGGGATCGGTGGGTTTCCGCTCCTGTGGGAGCGTCTGAACGGGCCGGGGACCTGCCTATGGGCCAGCGAGATTGAGAAGTTTCCCATAGCGGTAACAAAGAAACATTTTGGAGAAGAAGATGGATAAAGAAAAAACTGCGATCATGCGCCTACAAGAAGCCTCCCAAATGTCACTGGCTTTTTATGAGTTTCCGCTGGTTATAACAATATCCGGCGGGAAAGATAGCTCTGTTTGCCTGGAGTTGGCAAAACGGGCCAAAATACCGTATGAAGTGGTGCACAATCATACAACAGCGGATGCACCAGAAACGGTATATTTTATAAGAAGAGATTTCGAGAGAATCGAAGCACAAGGGATAAAATGCACACTAAATTACCCGATATATAAGGGAAAACGGACATCTATGTGGGACCTTATCCCACAAAAGTTGATACCGCCCACAAGGATGGTACGATACTGCTGTGATGTACTGAAAGAAGGAGGGGGAAAAGGAAGATTTATCGTTACTGGAGTACGCTGGGCAGAAAGTGTAAAGAGGGCAAATAACCGTGGTGTGCTTGAGATTCTGCATCGAGATAAAGAAAAAAGGATCATATTAAACAATGACAACGACGAAAGAAGAAGGCTGTTTGAAACCTGCGCCTTAAAGGGGAAAAGAGTTTGCAATCCCATTATAGACTGGACAGATGCAGATATATGGGACTATATACAAAGCGAACACATCGAAATAAATTCACTATACCAAGAAGGGTTTAGAAGGGTGGGCTGTATCGGTTGTCCAATGGCAGGAACAAAGAGCAGGCAACTTGAGTTTGTAAGATACCCAAAATACAAGGATATGTATATTCGAGCGTTTGACAAAATGATGGCCGAGCGTATCCGCAGAAACCGAACACAAGGGACCTGGCGAATGGGTACCACTGGCCGAGACATATACCACTGGTGGATGGAGGATGGTGTATATCCGGGGCAAATGGAATTTCCAGATTTCGGTGAAAATCTGGAAGTATAAAACCAACCAAACAGAAAAATGAACCTTGAAAACAACATAGAAAAACCGCTCCATGTCTACCCTGCAACGGTAAGCATGAAGCGGAAATCCGCCGGAAAATGAACTATAAACTATGTTCAAATTATATCACGGACCGGCGGAAAAGTCAAGAAAACACGCCGCTTTATGCGGCGTCGCGGGCTTGTAATGGGTATTATTTTTTCAGCCAAAGCGGGAACCGGAAAAGAAAATATTTCTTTCCCTTTCTGGCGCCGCCGAGGGTGAGGGGGGATTGTTAATGGGGGAGAGGGAGGGGGCGCCGATAGGAGCCCTCTCCCCCCTTAACACCCAGCGCCAACGGTAAGGCAGAGGCAGGACCCATTACGGCTCCGCAAAAAATCCGGGAGGATGGGCCGTGAAAAATAATTCATTTATACGTGAGAAAGTAATTCACTGCGGGAATGATTTCCTAACGCCGGAGATATTCCCTTACACTGGTAGGCAGCAGCAGGCAGTGAGAGGCCGCCGGAAAAGGAAGATAAAAGTAACGGAACCGGCGCAGAAGAATTTGAATGATCGGAGGGCAAAACGGTATTTAACCCAGCTTGGCCTTGCGAATTTCGGCAAACCTGGGGCCGGGGATGTTGTAGTACACCTAACCTACGCCCCGGAATTTCTGCCGGAAACCGAGGCGGAGGCCCATAAGATAGCCGTTACATACCTCCGGCGGGTGGCATACAAGCGCAAAAAGAAAGGACTGCCGCCTCTAAAGTATATTCTTGTCACCCAAGTGGGCCGAAAACGGAATGGAACGCACAGGATACATCACCATATCCTGATGAACGGGGGCCTGGATCGGGACGAACTGGAATCCCTTTGGTGGAAGGAAAAAGCCACCAAGGACAAAGAGGCTGTCATGTATGGCTGGGCTAACGCCGACCGGGTGCGACCCAACAAGAAGGGTATCACCGACCTGGTGGGATACATGGCAAAGGATTCTGCGGGGAAAAAGCACTGGACCCAATCGCAAAACCTGGACAAGCCATACCATAATGGGCCGGATGACCAGAAATACACCCGCCGCCAAATTGAAAAGGTAGCAAAGCTGCCACCGGACTGCGAGGAGTACCGGAAATTTTGGGAGCGGAAATACCCAGGCTGGGAACTGGTGGATTCCGAACGGCAGTATGTGGAGCGGACCGGGTGGTACTTCTATCTGACCATGCGCCGGAAGTGTTAAGGAGGGAGAGCAAATGCGTGTGGGCCTCCATGATGCAGAAAAGGAATACCTAAAACACAAGACCTACCCAAACTATGCACTGATGAAAATATCAGCATACCACAAGGCGCGGGGTGATTCGGTCGAATGGTGGGACCCTCTTATGACAGTCTCCTTTGACATGATCTATTCAAGCAAGGTGTTTGATTTCACGCCGGAAAACGAATACCTTCCGTCCTGGGCCATAAGGGGCGGGACTGGATACCCGGACATTCCGATCGACCAAACGCTTCCGTCAGAGGCTGATGCCATGTTCCCGGATTACAGCATCTACCCGGAGTGCGACTATGCAATAGGATACCTGACACGAGGGTGCCCAAATCACTGTCCATGGTGTGTTGTACCGGCAAAGGAGGGAAATATCAGACCATACCGGACGTGGGAACAGGTGGTACGGCAGGACACAAGCAAGCTGGTCCTGATGGACAACAATATCCTTGCATCCGAATACGGGGTTGCACAACTGGAAAGCCTGATTGGAAGCGGGTATGCCATCGACCTTAATCAGGGTATGGACGCGCGCTTGGTGGACAATCGGATTGCAAACATACTTGCCCGGCTGAAATGGATCTCCTACATCCGTTTCTCATGCGACCAAATACCGCAGATTGAAGCCATAGAAAAAGTGGCTGAATTGCTGGAGCAGTACGGGAAAAAGCCTTACAACCTGTTTGTGTATCTGCTGGTCACAAAGGACATTGAAAACGCCGCCTACCGCGTAGAAAGGCTAAAACGCCTAAAGGGGATAAGCATTTACGCACAGCCGGAAAGAAACGAGCGGAAGGGCATCATCCCAAATGCTGTACAAAGGGAGTTTGCACAGCGGTATGTGTATGGGCACTGTTATCGGACAGAAACCTGGGCGGAATACATAAGGCGTAATAAGGAAATGGGATCAACCAGGCAAGGAGTAATGGAGGCAGTTGTATCTAACTGCGGAGAGACATGAAAGGAGACTTATAAATGAACAGCAGGGAAGCAAAGGATTTCAGAAAGATGGAAAAGGCATACCGGGCTGCGTCGGATGCCGCTGGTAAAGTGGCAGCGGTTTTGGAGGACCAGAACCACAGCGAGGACGAACTTGCGGAGGCGCTGGGAATGTTCATCCTGCGGAACCTGGAAATTAAAGCTGCCTTCGCGTTGTAAGGGGGGGCGCTGGATGGAAAATTTCAACGAAGTGTTATCAGAAAGGTTGGCAGCCTATAAGGAGCAGAAAGCGGCAGAGAAAAAGCGGGAAGAGGTGATTTCTTCCGTCTGCCGGGCGATGGCGCAAGCAATCAAAGAAATCTGCAAGGCGAATACGGTGTGCGAAGTCTGCCCTTGGTTTGAGATGTGCGGCACAGAGCCATACAGTTGGAAAATTCCAGAGGAGGATACATAAAATGACAATCGACATTGACGATCTGCCCCCGAAGTACAGGGAACAGGTATGGCGGAAAGCCATCGAACAGGACCAGCAGAGAAAGCGGGAGCCACTTCCCTCCCCTGCCCTGTCCGGGAGCCGGAAGGCCAACAAGTACCACAACAGCCCCACGGAAAGGGTGACGCCATCCGGGACGGTAATCCGCTTTGACAGCCAGCGGGAGGCCCGCAGGTATGACAACCTCATGGCCTGGCAGAAAACCGGGGAAATAAAGGACCTGCGGCTTCAAGTGGACTTTACCCTCCAGGAAGCCTATACGGATACCGAGGGCCGCCGGGTGCGGGCCATTCGGTATAGGGCGGACTTCACTTACTTGCGGCGATTGATGGGCCGGGAAGGACATACTTGGGCCCTGGTAGTGGAGGATGTAAAGAGCCGGGGAACCAGGACGAAGGACTATCTCTTGAAGCGCAAGCTGATGAAGGAACGTTTCGGAATCGACGTTGCGGAGGTATGACATAGTGCAAATGATTGAAGTCATCGCAGCGGGAATATCACTGACACTGATCCATGTTTGCCGCCTGCTGGGCGTGGCCTTTGTGGTCAAAGTAAGCCTGGAGCAGCTGACAGAATTGGTGAAGGCACTCCAGAGCCACCGCAGGAAGATTACAGCGTATCAGATTGGTGGCCAGTGGCATATGACGGTCGAAAACGCCACAAGGGCGGATATTAAAATGGCTATGCAAGAACAGGAGCGATGGAACATAAGGATTCCTCCACCCCCAAGGAAGTCTGAACAAAAAAACAGAGAGGAGAGTGGGCAGAATGGGACCTGAAAAACAGGAACGGCAGAAAGGAACAGCCCGCAGGCTGATGGACAGGTTTACGGTGAATGACTGGGATGTAGCCAGAAGTGTTGTAGAAGGGCTGACAAATGCGGGATATGATGTTGAGATTGAAACCGAAGATGCTGTTATAGCACCAGGGGCGGTGATAGGCAAACAGCGGGAGGTCATCGCCGTTTACAGGCGGGAGGTGCGAAATTGAATCCATCGCTTTTGAGCAGCAAGAAGATGGACTACTGCACCCCGCAGGATTTCTTCAACAAATTGGACCAGGAATTTCATTTCACTCTCGACGCAGCGGCCACGCCGAAAAGCGCAAAGTGCAGAAGATACTATACCCCAGCGGATAACGGTCTGGAAATGCCCTGGAGTTGCGGGGGGGGGGGCGGTATTCTGCAATCCGCCATATGGGCGGGAGACTGGCAAGTGGGTACGCAAAGCGTGGGAGGAGGCGCAAAAAGGAACAACCATCGTCCTGCTGATCCCGGCCAGAACCGACACGGCGTATTTCCACGACTACATATACGGCTGGGCCGAAATCCGCTTTGTACGGGGGCGGCTACGGTTTACGGACGAGGAGGGCAAGGCATACCAGGCGGCCCCATTTCCATCCATGGTAGTCATTTACAACAGAAGGAGCAAACAGCATGAAGATCAAGAAGATTGTGGCGCTTTGCAGCCGGGCAGGAACATTCCGACTGTATAACAAAATGGACCGTGAGGGCGTGATTACCCAGTGGCTTGGAACCGGGAACGCTCTATACCCGCTGAATGGCCTCCCTTTGCTTGACGAGGAAAGCCTTTGCGCTATGTTTGACATCCCGGAGAAAAAGCGGGAAAAGCTGGTGATTCTGTGCGAAGATATGCCGGAGATCATAGACGTGGCAGACAAAGACCCGAAAGAAACGCTCTTGGAAGAAAAGGAAATGACCATTGGATATAACGGTATGCAGATGATCCCGCTTCGCACAAAGGACGGTATTATTTTTATAGGGGAGCAGTTTTTGGAACCGCTGGCAGATGAAATAGACCTTTTGAATCTGTACGAAAGAAAGACACCGAAGGGCGTTTCCTATGTAGCGGTCAAAGCAGGGATGATGCTTCGGGGGATTATCGCCCCGTATGACGTGGTAACGGACAAAAAATTCATTACCCAGTTGGAACTGCTGCTGATTGATTCCAAGCGGGAACTCGAAAAGATTACCATAAGTAGCTGCTCCACGGCAGACCAGGATGACGGACAGCAGAGCATTTTTGAAGATGCTGACGAAAGCAAGGAGGGGTAAGTGTGCGTGTTGTATCTTTTATCAACCTAAAGGGGGGCGTAGGAAAGACCGTTTCGGCGGTCAACTTTGCCCATATCCTGGCGGTGGTCCACAAAAAGCGGGTACTGCTGGTGGATGGGGACAAGCAGGGCAACGCCTCCCAGTATTTCCGGCTGTATGGGGCGCAGGAGGGCACGGCGGCCATCCTGTTGAATCCGGCCCTTGACGCCCTGGAAACCATCTACACGACGAAATACAAAGGGCTGGACGTAATTACCTCCAATATGGACCTGTACACCGCCGACCGGGAGTTGTACATGGACGAGAGCCGGGACACGGCAGGGGCGCTGAAAGCCGCTCTGTGCCGCCTGGGGGACGATTACGACTATTGCGTGGTAGACAATGGCCCAGCGGTGGACACGGTGGCGCTGAACGTCCTGGTAGCCTCTGACGATGTGATGATCCCGGTCCGGCCTGATGATTTTTCCTTTGCGGGATTGGCAGACCTGGCAGAGCAGGTGGAGCGTGTAAAGGCGCTGAATCCGGGGCTGGTGTTACAGGGGGCTTTCTTCACCCACTGGCAAAAGCGGGACGCCTTCCTGGAAGCCGGGGAAGCCCTGGAGAAAAGCGGTATCTGCCCGGTGTTCCAGGCGGCGATTTCCTATAACCCAAAGGTGTCAGAAAGCACCTTTGCCCATGAGCCAATTTGCCAGTACGCCTCCAGGAGTTGGGCGGCCATACAGTACAAAAAGCTGGTGGCAGAGTACCTGGGGTTGACCGATTCGGACAAGAAGGGAAGGTAACTGAAAGTGGCGTTTGATATTTTGAGTTTGCAGAGAGGGCGGGGAACGGTCCAGGCAAAGAGCAGGGCGGACGAACAGGCGGGCCGGGCCGCACTGAAATACATAGACGTTTACGACCTGATCCCGTCGGAGGATAACTTCTACTCCATGTCTGCTATTGGAGAACTGGCGGCGCTGATCGAGGTTTCCGGCGGTGTCAAGCAGCCGGGGCTTGTGGTCCCCCTGGGCGGGGGGAAGTACAAGGTCATCGCCGGGCACCGGCGGCGGCTGGCCTCCATCTTTCTGGTGGAGCAGGGCAAGGAGCAGTACCGGAAAATGCCCTGTATGGTGGAGGAGACCTCCGGGGAGGAGCCGGAGGTCCCGGAAGAAGCCGCGGAGGCGGCGGAAATCCGGGAGATCGACGAGGGAATCCTGCTGATTGCCACCAACGGCCAGCGGGAAAAGAGCGACTGGGAGCGGGTACAGGAAGTTACCCGCCTTCGGGCCCTGCTGGAACGGAAGCGCCAGCACCAGAAAATTCCGGGCCAGACCCGGAAGATCATCGCAGAGCAGCTGGGGACCACACCGGCCCAGGTGGGGCGATATGAGAGTATCGCCAAGCACCTGGCGCCGGATTTCCAGGCGGAATTTGCGGCGGGCAGGGTGAACGTATCCACCGCCTACGAATTGTCCACCCTCCCGGAGGAGGAGCAAGCCGACGCCCTGGAAGAATACCGGCAGAGGGGGGCGCTGTCCCTGGAGGACGTGCGGCGGCGGAAGGCCCAGGAGCCGGAACCCGTTGTGGAAGAAGCGGAACAGCCCACCCAAATACCGGAGGCCGCTCCCTCCCCTTCCCCGCAGGTACAAAGGGCGGAGGAGAGGGCGCCGGAAAAACCGCGCAAGGAAAAGCGGGAGGCGGAGGACACCCCGGAAGAAAAAACAAAGCGGCTGATCGACCGCCTGGACAGCCTCTGCACCTATTGTCTGAACATGGACCGAAGCGGCGATAAGACAAGGGACTGGAAGCTGGATGGAATCGCCCTGACGTCCGCTATTGCAAGGCTGGAGAGTACAGGGGGCGGGGCAGGATGCACATGACGGAAAAAGAGATCGTCACATCCTTCCGACAGGCAAAGAACCGGGAAAGGCAGGTGGCGATCCTGGCGCAGCTGAATGCCTGCACCACCGGGGATATTGTGGAAGTCCTTCTGAAAAACGGATTTACCCCAAAGGATATACCGGGAAGATACCGTAAGGGCGGAAAACGGGATAGAAAAGCCTACCGCAAGGAACACCAGGTCCCACCGCCAAAGCGGGACACAAAAACCGGGAAAATGGTCTGTGCAGAGTGCGGGACATTGTTTGATGGTAAATGCAACGCTGTATTTTGCGCCGCCTGCGGGCAAAGGCGGCGGGAGAAATGGGAAAAGGAGCGCAGGCAGCGGGACAAAGAAAGACTGGCGGCGGAACGTGCCGCCAGCGGTCCGAAGCTGTGTGCAGACTGCGGCACACCACTGAAAAGCAAACTGAATACCTATTGCGCCGCCTGTGCGGCCAGAAGAAAGCGGGAATCACAGAGAAAAAGCAAAAAGAGGAAAAAGGGATAGGAGGAACACCATGAAATACATACTGTTTTGCATACGCTGACTGTGGAAAAACCGAACCTGGACAGGCACCCGGCAGAAGTACAAGGCGATGGACCGGGACTGGAACCGGAAGCAAGCCGGAAGAATGACCTATCACATTTGAGAGAGAGGCGTACAGAGTGAAAAAAGATGGCAACGGGATTCCGCCCTGGGCCTGGTGGATCACATGGGCAATTATGGGGCTGGGAGTTTTATTAAACCTAATTGCGCTGCTACTGCGATTCCAGATAATATCAATGCCAATATCGCAATAGCGGTCGTTATGGAATAACGGATACATTCCATACGCTTATCTTTTCGCTTATCTTGAATATCCTCTACATACTTTTTACCAAGCGTGGTACAGGAAATTTTTGCTTCATCGTAAAAGTACGAACCAGTACGGCCATTTGAAGTGCGTTGTCGAACCGTTTCGCAATAGACAGCCTTTTCCATGCAAAGCACAGATACAAGATCAAAAACAGGCTTTTTTGAGAAATGCTTCTTCAAGTCGCCATAGGTAGTGATATTTTTCTTGTAGATGTACTGGAGTATGAAGAAGGATTCTTTATCAAGATTCATAACTCATTTCGGCTCCTTTCCTGTGCTGACTTTTGGAACACACCCAATAACAAAGACAGTATAACAGGTGGAGGGACTTGGTGCAATCAGGAGGGAGGGCAGAAAGTGAAGCAGAGAACCCCCATGCCGGGATATTACCGGAAAAACATTGTAAAAAACGCACAGCGGAAATTCCTTCAGCGGAAAAAGCGGGAGAGGGAAGCAAGGCGGATTGCCAGGATACAGGAAATAACAGAAACAAAGGAGGAAAAGTAAGTGAAAATCATCGCTTTTATTACCTATATGGTTGCAGTAGCTATCGGTTACGCAATCAGTTGGGCTATCACTGTCGGGGTGCTTTGGGGGATTGCTTGGTGCTTCTCCATTCCCTTTTCGCTTAAAATCGCAACCGGAATTTGGATCGTGATTTGCTTGGTTAGAGCGATGTTCTTCCGCAAAAGCGGCGATAAGTAAAATCAACCCAAACGCACAGGCGGGAAACCGTAGACATAAAACGGAGGGGCGAAGATGCAAAAAGGGCAGACAGAAACGATTATCATGTATTACCACGAGATACCGGGCATGATGCGGCTTCTCCGTCAGGAACGGGCAGACCTGGAAGAGGAATACTGTGGCCTGCGGGGGACACCGGTGGATGGTGTTCCCCACGGGTCCGCCTTGGGAAATCCAACGGCGGCGCTGGCGGAACGGGCGGAGGAAAAAGGTCTGGAATGCCGCCTGCGGGAAATCGAAGTGAAAATGACAGTGTTGGCCGGAGATAAGGCGGTGATCCAGGGCTGTATAGACGCTTTGCGGGGTAAGTACAAACGTCTGCTTTTCCTGCGGCATCCGGGCAGGTACAGTTGGGCAAAGATTGCGGCGGAAATGGGAGTGCCGGAAACCACGGCCCGCCGGTGGTATGGAAAGGCGGTGGAGCGGTTGGGGGAAACCTTGGCGGACGCGTCTATGGTGGAGGAGATTTTGGGCAGGGCCTCGTGCGCGCGCGTTTAACAGGTGTAAAAGGTCTGTTTGCAAGATAGCCGGTGGTGAGATTTGCCACTCAAAAAATGAGAGCGCAAAGCCAAACCTTTGGGAAAAGCGGGTATGGAAAAGGCAGCAGGAAACCGGTGTTTTGAAACAGCCTAATACGCGCGCGCAAAACCGTTTCCGCAAGCCAGGAAAGATTGCCGGAAAAACAATTTGCGAAGGGACAAAAAACGCCCCCGACCGGCAGGAGGCGGGGGCGCGGTGGTTACTTATCTTTCATTTGAAGTTCAGCCAGTTTCCTGATCTGGTCAAGGGCGTAGTCCTGAAATTCCGGGCGGAGGCCCTTGAAGATTCGGATGGCTTCCTCTGTTGGGTCCAGGGGAATATCCTTTTCAAACATATCCCCTTCCCCGGTTTCCAGCCAATGGCGGTTTACTCTGCATTGTTGGCAAAGATAGATCAAAAATGGTTCTTTGGGCGGAACACGGCCATACTCGATGTTGCCGATAACATCCCGGCTAACACCAAGACCCTCCCCAAACTCCCTTTGCGAAAGATTAAGGGCTTTTCGCACGGCCCGGATTCTGTTGTGCACGCGATAGCCCTCCTTTTTTGATGTTGTGTATATCTTACAACACAAAAAAGGTCATGTCAACACAAGCGGACGGGTCAAAGAACGTTGACAACACCATAATACCATGGTATATTGTGTATATAACGCAATATTTGAAAGGAAAATGCGGCCATGACGCAAAAGGATAGCAATTCTAAAGAAATGGAATTGGTCAAAATTTTTTGGCTCTGGATGAAAGAGGCCAGGAAAGCGCCCTGGTGGTGCTGAAATCGCTGGAATTTGCCCAGGCGGTGATGTGCGGGAAGAAAGAGGAACAGACGGAAAGCGGCGCTTAAACAGAAGTATTTCTAAAAGGAGAAATAACTGTTATGCTAAAATTATATTTTGTTCTTGTTGTTATTTACTTTCTGTTTGGTTATTTATTTCTTCCAGACAGCATCTGTTCAACAGGATGGTATTTTCTTTGTGCAGCTTTGTTTCCGGTAGTGTTTTTTATCATAATTGGTTTACTGGCAAAAAAAGGCATTATAAAAATTTCATCGCAACCAGAGATAGATGCGGAAAGCGGGGGGGTTCCGCCTTGCGAGCAACAAGATGTGAATAATCAAATTGATAAGAAAGAACAAAAGAAAGCAGATAAATTGTTATTGACTTATATTGATTCCGAAGATTTTGATAATCGTTTTCTTCGCGCCCGCACGGAACCACTTGAAATTATAGAATTTTATGATGAATCCCATATGTCAGCCAAAATTAAAAATATTGAAAACGGGCATACTTATTTTACAACGGAAACGACGTGTGAATGCGACGATTATAAAAAACATCATAAACCGTGCAAACATATGTTGTTTCTTGCGCTTCAAACTAAACGCTTTTGGAGATATGAGAAACCAGTTCCAAAAGAATCTTTTTTGCAAAGGAAACAAGTGCAAGATATATTCGTTCCAATTTATTGGGAATATTATCATAAACAACCGCCTGGCCTTGGCTACACGAATTTATTTCTGTTTTCTGTCTGCGGGAGATTAAAAGGAGTAAGCAAAAAAACTGGGCGGTCTACAGATCGGAAGAAGAAAATCATCGTAAGCGCCATAGATTCGGAAGATGCAAGAAAAGCGGCGGCGGAAATTGGAATATTGCCTCCATATCAAATCAAATTTATTGACACACCACCATCCTATGAGCAATACAGGTATCTTCGCGGCGTGGGTATACCGTATCCTAATCTAATTTCGGCACTTGATGTTTCGGCGCTGCTTACACGCTATGAAGATCAAGACGATAAACTTTGCTCCGATTTACTTTTTGAAATGGCAACACAATGCAGAGTGCGTGTTTCCTATTTCTCGTCACCAGATTCAGTAATGTCGTGTATATGGAGTGCGGCCACAGAAACAAAAAAAATAGCACTTTTCTGTTATGCAGTATATTGCAGAGAATGCGGATATAATTTTGGGTCTGGTAATATAAAACATACCGATCCTATTTTTTCTGTTTTTTCGCCTACGAAGAAAGAACAAGATTACATACTTTCGATAACAGAATTTGGATATACATTTGGGTATGATCTAAGCAGGCTAAATAGAAGGTTATCATCATACCAAGATGCTGTTGCACAGATGATTGAAGCGGGCCTGTATTTGCCGCAACAGGCAACAAAAGTGAAATGGATTTACCAATGAAAACCACCCCCGGCGGCCCGCTTTTGGGCTTGCCGGGGGCTTCGTGCTTTGCCGGGGATGCTCTATGCGATCCCCAGGATGCGCCGGGCGTCATAACGAGCGTTTTGGGTAAGCTGGCGCTGCCAGGCTTTGTTTTTGGGGGACCAGCGGAAACCGTGGGATTTGAGGGCGGAGCGGACATCTTCGCCGGGGATTTCGTCAAAAAGGATTTGCAGGCGGTTTTCTTCGGCGTTTTGGACGATGCGCCCGCCTGGAAAGGCTTCTTCGGCGGCGGGCTGATCCTGCCGGGCCTCCAGGTTGTCCAAATCGGTCAACCGCTTCTGGGCGGTCTTGATCTTATTCCGCAGGCTGGCAAGTTCAAAATCCGGGCAAGGGACTCTGGCCCAGGATGGCCCTGCCGCTATGTCCTTGTCCAAAGCGTCGGCTTCGTCGTCAGAGAGGCCGGGAAAGCCCAGGAGGGTCTTATGTTTGCGGAAATGGGCGTTCATCTTCTTGCCCCGGTCAAGCCGTTCCTGCAAGCGCCGGATGCGGTCCTCCAGCATTTCACGGGCGTGGGGGTCGGTAAGGTCAACAGGGCCAGTCCCGATACTGCGGATTTTGTCAAGGATGCCTTGGATTTCCTCGTACTCTTTCCAAAGCGCGCTATCCCTGGCGTTCTGGCGCTCCTTTTTGCGGGTGGGGAAATTGGCACCGCCGCAAATCAAGATGGAGGGACAGCTTGCACCGTTGCGGCTGTGGTCGTTGGTCCACTGGGCCATACGCCGGGCGTACCGGTCCAGAAGGGCGTCCAGTTTGTCGTGGTAAAAGGGGCTGACCTTCTGCTTCTGCCGCTCCACCAGGGCAGCGGCTTGGTCTACCATCCGGCGATATTCGGCGGTGGTGCTGCCGGGGGTGTAGTCTCTCATAGACATCATTTCGTGGGCCCGGCGGGCGGTGGTTTCGTCGATGGGGTAATACATCATGTTTCCTCCTTTTTGTTTGGGTGGCCTATACGTTTAGGCTGTTTGATTAAACGCTGCACACGGTCCCATGTTGGATTGTCTATAATGGGAGGGTGGGAACCTTGAAACAACTGGCCGCAATAGCTGTTGTAGCCAATGTAGATAGGGCGAGTAAGGATCGTCTTGATATGTTCGGCCCGAAAGGTCCTGCCCCGCTTTCCGGTGTAGCCTTTTAACCTACACAATTCGGCAACAGCGGAAAGATTGTGATATTTTAGGTAGCGGTCAAAAATGTATCGGACGCGCTCGGCCTCTGCCTCATTTATTTTTAGGCCATCTGCTCCGTCCAAATCATAACCCAAAACTTCGTGGGCAGTGCGCTTCCCTTGTGCGGCTCGTTCGGCCATGGCCGTCCTGACGCGTTCAGCGGTGATCTCCCTTTCCATTTGGGCGAAAATTCCCAAAAAGCCAATCATAGCCCTACCCATAGGGGTTGTAGTATTAAACGCTTCTGTGTGCGAGACCAGAGAAACGTTGTGACGCTGGAGCAATTCCAAGATTTTGTATAGGTCGGCAACGCTCCTTGTAAGGCGAGACAGGGCCCAAACAAGGATTATGTCAATACCCCCTTCTTTTATCTCCTCCAGCATCTCACGCACCGCAGGCCGGTGGGAAATGTCCTTTCCGCTGATACCTTCATCCGCATAAACATGGACGACCTCATAGCCGTGTAAAGTGGCATAATCTTCCAGTGTTTTGCGCTGGGCCGCCAGGGAGTAGCCGTTTCTGGCCTGGTCCAATGTGGACACGCGGATATAGATTGCGACTTTCTGTATCATTTCTGCGCCAGCAGCCGGAGGACGTCTTGGGGGTCCACGGTGCGGATGACACCGGCGCAAAAAAGGCAATAAGCGCCGGTTGCATTGAACCGGATCAGGACGCCGGAGGCACCGGTTTTGGGGTTACGGACAGCGTGGGAGCCGATGACCTGGGAATTGGGCGGGATTTTATATGCTCCAAGCATGAGTTGGACCGGCAGATAAGGAACGTATTCCAACATAATAATTTCCTCCTTGATTTTTGGGACTGGCCCCTGTATAATCAAAGGGCCGCTGGTGGGGTTGTGGAAACTCTCCGGGGGCTGCCCTGGCCGGTGCTGCGTACCGGTTGGGGCTCTTTTGTTAAATCATAGGCATCACGTCCTTTTAGGTAGGGATTATGGGCTTCTATAACCCATGAGCGCCCGCCCCGGTGGGGGCGGCTGGGCTTGCACCAGCGGCGGCGGGAACCGTCGGCCTTGCGGGTCAGTCAAGGTATGTTTCACGCTTGATTTTGTACTGCTCTTTGAGTTTGGCATAGGCGCGGAGCGTGACCTTGTAAGTGCCGTTGCTCTCGTTGTAGGTGATACCGCGCCCACGAAGCCGGGGAAGATCATCACGAAGCGGGTAGAGAAAATAGTGATTTCCATAATAGGCCAGGTCAGCGGAGAAGTCACAGCCGGTAGGCGCGTGGTCCATTTCGTAGCAATAGGAATACTCGCCGGGCCTGTCCGCATGGATGGCGGGAGATTTGGCCGCTTCCAATGCGTCATAGTCGGGGGCGTAGCCGTGAAGTTCGCCGGTCTCTGGAATGAAGCTGGAGGCGCACATATCCGGGACAAAAATGGTTGTGCTTTCATCAATCCTCTGCTCGTACCCGCCGGGGACTTTAGAAAAGGTGCCGGGAATCTTTCTTTCAACTGCTGCCATGATGTAAACCTCCGTCTTGTAGTTTTGGGTTATGACCCATGAGCGCCCGCCCCGATGGGGGCGGCTGGGCTTGCACCAGCGGCGCAGAGCGTCGGCCTTGCGGGTTTTGGGATTTAGGCGGCCTGGATATAATAGGCGGAGCGTTTGCCGGACCACTTTGCCCCCAGCTTTTCCAGGGTGGTCTTGTGGGCTTCGACGGTTCCGCCTATCCAAACCACCGGGGCGGAAGTTTGCGCCCCCTTCACGGTGGCGGTGATCCCATCCAGGCTTTCCAGGGCGGCCAGGACAGCGGCGGCCTTGTTGGCAGGCTGCTCCGGGGCGGCGTGGGCTTTGGCCTGCTTCAATTCCTCACGGAGCCTTTCAACTTCCTCCAGTGCGGCGGAAAGCTGGGGATCGGGGGCGGTGGTTTTGGCTTTTGGGTACTTGCTGGTGGAATAGGCCAGGACAGCGGCGGTTATGGAGGGGTTGTCAACCCGCACAGGGAGAAGCAGGGCGACAGGTTTACCATTGTGGGAAACAATCATCGGGGAAGCGGGAGAAGCGCCCCCAAGATTCACCCGGTCAAAGGAGACCATAGCGGTGTATTTTGTGTCAAAGAAGGACACAAAGCCGTTGTTTGCACTGCAAAAGGCGGTGACAGAATAGGCTTTTTTGGCTTCCATCGAGAAGGTAAAGGGGGTGTGGGCCATGGCGGAAAGATCGCTTCTGCTGTCAAAGTCGGACAGGGTGCGGGACAGGTCAAGGGGTTTTCGTTCTGTTGGCTGGCCCTTTTCGTCGATGGTCCAGGAACCGGGATCGCGCTGGGTGACAGGGCGGACAAATTCGTCGTATTCGTGGGGAAGCAGTTTCACAAGGAAAAAGCCGTTGCTGATGTAGGTGTACTCCCCGTCGGTCTGGCACTGGATAACAGTGGGGCGGGTTTTAAGGGCTTTTGTCAAAGCGGAAGTAAAGATACTGGCGGATTTTTTCATGAGCGGACCTCCTGAATTTTGTGTTTTGGGTTTTGCTACCCATGAGCGCCCGCCCCGGTGGGGGCGGCTGGACTTGCACCAGCGGCGCGGAGAGCGTCGGCCTTGCGGGTCAGTCTGCTGGATTTTCAATAGCCTTTTTGTACTGGATGGCCTGCCAAAGATCGCGGAAGTATTTACCATAGCCGCAATAACAAAAAGTTTTGCCACCGTCGATGCTACGCCAAATTTGTGCGTTGTAACGATAACCCTGGACAGGAAAAGAAAGTTTTTCAATACGGACGCGTTCTAATACCTGCATTGTATAATCCTCCTGTTTTGTGTTTTGGGTTTTACTACCCATGAGCGCCCGCCCCGGTGGGGCGGCTGGACTTGCACCAGCGGCGCGGAGCGTCGGCCTTGCGGGCTTAGCGGAGACCCCAAAGATCAAGCCAGGATTTGGGGGGGTAGATTGTGTAGCGGTAAAAAAGACCAAACATCGAATCGCGGAAAAAGTAAACTCCCCATTTGCCCAAATTTTTGCCCTCTTGACCGTCCGCCAGGATGTCAAGTTCCGGGATTAAATTTTCCGAATCCAGCCAGAAGCCGAAAACCTCCCGTGTGATTTCGTGTCGGATAATCTGGAAATGGAAGCGGTCAATTAGTGCCTGCAATTCTGCTTTCTTCATTTCGTGGTCCTCCTTGTTTTGTTTTGGGTTTTGTGTTACCCATGAGCGCCCGCCCTGGTGGGGCGGCTGGGCTTGCACCAGCGGCGCAGAGCGTCGGCCTTGCGGGTTTTGTGTTTTGGATCAAGCGGTGCAAAGGTCGCTGTCTGGGTGACTTCCCCCGGACAGGACACGGGAGCCATACTTGCCACGGATTTCCGCCATACTGGTGGACCGGTGGCGGCGGATGGGGGCGGCGTCGGAGGGGTGCCAGTACCACACGGATTTTTTGGCGGCCCACTTGCACCCGGCGGCCTTTAGGTCATCTTTGACCGGCCTTGTGTCGCCGGAAATCCAGAGCCAGGAGCCGCACAACTCCACCGTGATCCCCCGGAGCCTGACAAGGGCGTTGATGATGGCGATAAACTCCCCGGCGGTCTCGCTGGTTTGCTTCTCACCGTCGGCGGCAGCCCCGTTTTTCAGCCGGTTAAAGGCGGCCTCATACTGGCGGTTGATTTCCTGCATAGTGGCGACATCGCCGCCAACGTCGGGGTGATGGATACGGGCCAAACGGCGGTATTCGCTCTTGAGTTCGTCCAGGGTGCGGCAGTTCTCGAAAAAGTTTTTCATATCGTAATCCTTTCCGGCCCGGTGGGGGCCTGTCAAAACTTGATTTTTCGTGATGCCCATGGTATTCTTAAACCACCCCCCAGTGGAGGCCCCGAAGGCGGCAAACTCACCGCCGGGACCGCTGGAGGAGGGGAAGCGTCGGCCTACCGTGTCAGGGTGTGGGGCCGGCGCTTTTTACTTTTCCGGCGGGGGCGTGGCGCTGGTGATGTACTTGATACACTCCAGCACCTGCTCCGCCGTGAAGCCTTGCGCCTTTAGCCAATCGGCCAGGCGGTCAACTTCCCGCGTGGTCATTTCGTCCATGTTCACCTCCCCTTTCGTGGACGCCGCCGGGCGGCGGCGGTTCGCTGGTCCGGCGGGGGGCTGCCCCGTCCGGCGTGTTTCCAGCATAGCGCCGCCGCCAAAATTCGTCAACCGGGCAAAAATTTTTTATTTTTTTCGTAGATTCTACGAAGTAGAATCGTAGAAAAAAATAAAAAATATTTTTCCTGCGCCCGTGCGCTGCGCGCATATGCGTGTGTAGTGCCACGCCGGGAGCCGCCAGGAG
>CAJUFK010000037.1 GCA_910585535.1 uncultured Angelakisella sp.
TTCAATTCCATGCTTTACATTATAACACACTCTTCATTATGTGAACAGCCCCTAGATTATCCAGATTGTGTTCGTGCGCGGAAAATACTTGAAAGAATGGAGTCACAGACAAAATAGAATTTGAATGATTGGCAGGTATATAAGAAAAAAGAAGTTAATCGATCATTCTCATTAACCGCCTCCTTTTGTTCCTGCGCTATCTCTGGACTGCCGCCAATGAGACCCACCCCATTACCCTGGAACAGCTAAAGGACCACCTAGAAGCCAGCGGCCTGCCCCGGCTTGAACCCCGCATCCTAAAAGCAGTGGTGCTTGACTTATGGAGTTTGACATAGACATTGTGGTGGACCGCCGGGCATAGAATCAATACTTCATCGCTTCCCAGCACTTTGGTACAATAGAAACACACATTCGTTTTTGACGCTGTTTACTTTCTCGGTTTTGTCTCCGTAAAACGGCAAGACGGCGGCTTGAAATTTACAGTTTCAAGCTTGTCGCCTTGCCCTTTTTGTTTAGAAAGCTACTTTTTGTCTTTTTCTTCTTTCATCCGCAATATCCCTTTTATGGTACCTTCTACTACCAACAATTCTGCATCATCCAGTCTATCCAACATAGCTTCCATCCGTTTCCGCCGTCCCGATTTTGCAGGCTTTATATTTGGAAAGAACAGCTCGTCCACAGACAGCTGAAAGAGCCGGACAATTTTGTAAAACACCTCTATGCTTGGATACTGCCCACTCCTTTCCAAACGCTGGTAATAAGGCTGCTCGATCCCCAGCTTTTCAGCGGCTTCTTCCTGGGTCCAACCCTCACAAAGGCGGGCCTCACGCATCGCCCTCCCAATGGGCTTGAAATCCAGCTTATTCCCAGATTCATTCCGTTTCCGCATATGTTCACCACCATAATTTGGAGATTACTTCTATCATAAATATCTTGTCCGGAAATGCGAACGATATTATAAGTTGTATAATATAACTCAATAAATATATTTTATAAAGAAAGAAGATGATCAAGACCTGCTTTATATCAACATGAAGCGGTTTGATATCGGCCTTTTGCCAAAAGCAGTTGACATTTTAATCAAGTGAGCATGACTCCAATATCCTGCTCCTCAGCTATTAGAGTGACGATTTGCTGGGGAAAGGATGTGTGGTCATGCTCGCTCCTACTTAGGATCAGAATATAAGTACAAGCACTTAAAAACCGTTTCCAAGCGGTCTTTTAAGTGCTTTTTCTTATATAATTTTTTAAGGTCTATCATATCACTTATTATTTTCTCCTCCCGGTTGGGCTGAAAAGTCCGGCTGGGACTTTTTGCGTTTTGCGCCAAAAAAGGAGGAAATAAAAGTGGTTCTGCACTACACATACGAAAATCGCCCCTACATATTTGAAACTCCGTGGACTGACCCAGAGGGGACTTCCATCATCTTTCGGGAAATCATCAGCCGCTTGGAGAAAACCCACGGCCCTGCCTTTTCCGCCCACCGAGAGCAGACTCTCCGGCTGGACTTGGCGGTGGACCGCCTCTATGAGCAGATCTACCGTTTTGGGAATGAATACCAGGCCATCCCCTATGATCCCAAGCACCGAAAGCGATTCCTGGAGACCTATGGGGAAATCCACTCCCTTTCCAAAATAGAAGAAGCCCGTGAAGAAGCCGCCGTCCTCACGGAACTGTTTGGACAAGTCCTGGACAAGCTGCAAGAGATCGTGGGGCTCTACCTTCTGGATAATTCCTACCAGGGCAAGCACCGCTACCGCCGGAAGAACTTCGAGGAATGGGTGGAAACTACCGCCGAAAGATCCATATCCTGCGAATTTGAATCGGTGCTGATCCAGATGACCGACCTTTCCCGCCTGTTGGAGCAGCTGACAGCGACCCAGAGGGAACGCCTGGTAAAGCATATCTTCCTAAATTACACCTTGCAGGAGATCGCGGACCAGGAGGGGGTAGGAAAGAAATCTATCAGCGAAAGTATTACAGCTGCGCTCAAAAAGCTCCGTACTTTGCTTTGACTTGCTCCTATATCAAGGTAAAATCCGTTTTTCAGATATTTCTCTAAAATTTTTCAAAAATTTTTAGAGTTGTACCCCCACAAATGCCCTCTGCCGCTTCCAGATATTGAAGGGAGAAATCCTCTCCCCTTTTCCGCACCTTGAAAAACAGCGGCTCACCGCCGTTCATATCCAGTATCCGGGCTGTTTTCTGTCCCGCTGCCCTATGGGGTAAGCGACAGGGGAGCAGGCGCCAGGACTGCCTGTTTGGAGGGAGACCTTCAAATCAAAGCGACGGACCCCTTTGGGGAGAAGCCAAGGCACGAGCGAACCACTGCGTCCCTAAAGCACCTGTTGGCCGGGTGTTTCGCCATGACCGACGGGACAGAAAACCTTCACAGCGCTCCTTGACCAAGGGGCATACTGCGAGCTTTGCAATTTTGCGGGCCGGTGGTATGATGACGCCTTTCGCCGAAGGCGGGCCCGGATATTCCCGTATCGGGGGTGAGCCGAGGGGCGGTCCTGCCGTTCCGATAATACGATACAGTCCAAACAGAAGAAAAAAGCCCCATAGCCCGTGCCTTCTTGCCAAATGTGGCCGCAAATCTTTTGGGCTATGGGGCCGTCCTTGGATGGAGGAGGTCGATGAAACACAGAAAATCTTTTCGGATGAAACTTCTTTCTCTGGTCACCTTTGCTCTGCTGCTCTGCGGCTTTGGATGGGATTGGACGGTGCAGTTTGCCGCTTCAGTCCTGTTTCCGGTGGAGGAAGCCATCGACACACAGCTGGTCACCGGATTTCCCAACCTGGTAGACCCGGACGACCTGCTGTCATACCTCTCCGACCCGCAGATGGCCCAACAGATCACCCAGGGCATCCAATCAAACCTCTCTGCCGATGTGTACAGCGGGATCGAGATCCCGGATATGACCCAGGAGCCCTTGGGGAAGAAGATCATCCGCACCATTTTAGACCGGCTATTTCAATAAACAGAGGAGGAACCGATGTGAAACAGAAAAAGTGGCTGTTCCGAGCGGCCAGCGGCATGGTGGCAACCATCCTGCTGGTTCTCCCGGCCTACGCCGCAGAACCCAACATCACCATTACCGACAACGCCCCTTCCGGCGGCATCTACCAACTTCGGCCGGAGGCGGAAAAAGCCCCTCTCCCCAGCGAAAAGGGGACAACCACCCCCTACCCCATCGACATCCAGCTTTCGGAGCAGGGGGGCCGGAGCTTCCTGTACAAGACCTATACTGTGGCTGCTGGATATGCCCCGGACCAACTGGTGGAGGACCCCTTCTCCCAGGGAGGGTACCGATTCCGCTTTTCAGAGATCATCCAGCGGGAATCCATCCCCGGCAGCACCAGCAAGCCAGTATCCCAGACCAAGTCGGTAGAAAGCGCCACCGATGACCGGGCCGCCCTGCTGGCCCTTCTGGGGGACAGGCTCTCCTATTCCGATGCCGATGGGTACAAGGGGGAGCTGTCCCTGGTCCCGGAAAGCCTTTCGGTGACCGAGACCGGAAAGGAGCCATACTCCTATACCGTTACCGACACCAAATATATCGAGGACCTGGAAAACAAAGACTGGGCCCTGATCCCCAAGACCACCCAAAAGAACGGCCTGACCCTGGCCCTCCAGGATGTAGATTGGCAGACAGAGGGGTATAACGATGACCCAACCGGTTATACCGCTATTGCCAAATACTCGGCGGTGGGTTCCGAGGGTCACAAGGCCAACATCCTGCGGGAGAAGGCCAGGTATGTGGGTATCGGCGTCATGCTCCATGAGGACGGCTCCGGTATCTCCGTGATTCAGCTGTACGCCAAGTAAACCGAAAAAGCATACACTCCAAGAGGCCGCTGAGCGATCAGCGGCTTTTCTGTGCTCTATTTTAACCAAGGAGGATCACTGAATGTTCAAAAAGAAAAAAGGCAGGCGCTTTCTGGCCCTGCTTCTCGCCATCATGTGTATGGTGACCACCGCCGCCCCGTCCTTCGCCATGGGGTTTGACGACCTTCAGACGGTTATCGACATGACCACCGGCGGGGAAAACAGCGACGGTGACCTCTACGATTTTTCAGAGGCTCCCGTTCCTGACCAGGGCGAAGATACCCCTGCCCCTGATGAGGACACATCCCCAGAAGAAGCCCCTCCGGCGGAAGATGCTCCTCCGGCGGAGGATACCCCACCGACTGACCCCAGCGGTTCCATACCGGAGATCCTTGGCGAAACCCCGCCGGAAGAAAAGAAAGGACCGGACATTGTAGATTCCGGCACCCCGCCCAATGATGGACTTCTCCCGGACGATTATGTTCTGACCATCGGCCCCGCTGCCCTCCGGGCCAGAAGCCGGGCAGCCAGCGGGGAGCAGACCAACATCTACCACGAAACGGATTGGACCATGACCCACCGCTACCCCTTCGGCAGCGGCACCTCCACCATGCCCGCCTACATCTTCCGCACGGCGGACGGGCGGCCCGCCTACTGCATCGAGCCGGCCAAGTTCAACTCCACCTACGGCCATTTGGTCACCGGGCAGCTGCGGTATGATAAGCTCTCTATGGCAAAGCAGACCGAGATCGCCAGGGCCATCAGCGTCAACTCCTCCGGCGCCTCCGACCACCGGATGTACATGGCCTGTCAGGCCATCATCTGGGAGATCGCCATGGGAACCACCGCAGTGGCTCTGTCTACAGCGCCGTCATCGTTCCCAACGCCCTCACCTCCGAATATGAAGAGCTCCTTTCCGAGATGGAGAACCTTTCCGGGGAGATCCCCTCCTTTATGGACGAAGACAAGGACAACGCCCCTTACTACGAGATGGAGGAAAGCGGCGGCAAGTGGACCGTTTCGCTGGAGGACACCAACAGCAGCGTCACCTTAAAGGCCGCCGACTTCTCCTCCAAGGGGCCCTTTACCTACCAGGTGAGCGGGGATGCCTTCACCGTCACCTCCAGGACCGCCCCCAATGCCGATTCCTTTGTCCAGTGGTCCGGCGGCGACGGAAACACCGGCCTTATCTTCTGGGTAAACTCCCAGAACATCCAGGACAAGGCCAGCTGGAACGCCGGTGCTCTTCCCGGCATCGGCTACATGAAATTCTCCATCGACGCCATCCCGCCCTTTGAGCCGGGGGAGGACCCGGAGGAGAAGGTGGGGTATCTGGAGATCACCAAGTATGACGGGACCACCAACCTCCCCCTGGGCGGCGCTGTGTTCCGGGTGGAGTGCGAAGGCTTTATCAACGAGGCCTTTTCGCTCCCGTATGGGGGCGCGGTCATCGTTATCCCCATGCCGGAAGGCAAGGATAGCGTCGAAGTAACCGTCACCGAGGTAACAGCGCCGCATCTATATCAACCGGACCCCACCCCGCAAACGGTCACTGTCACCGCTGGGGAACAGGTCAATGTGGCGCGGGTTTCCTTCGTCAATTACCCGGAGCCCTGTTCGCTGACCGTCTATAAATACGAAAAGGGTAATTATGGGAAGGCGCTGGCCGGCGCCAAGTTCAGGATCCGTTATGCCGATCCGGGCGTCAGCGCCCAGGTCTGGGAGATGACCACCGAAGCGGACGGCACCATCACCATCGACCCCCTGCCCGCCGCCGGCACGCTGGTGATCGAAGAACTGGAAGCCCCGGACGGCGGCTATGAGATCGGGGAGGTTTCCACTCAATATGTCACCGTAGAGAAGGGCGAAGATAAGCGGGTGGATGTATCCAACGATAAGCGGCCTCAGCTGATCGTTTGGAAAAAGGACGCCGTTTCCGGGCAGCTTCTCCAAGGGGCCACCTTCAAGGCTACCTGCATCAGCAACGGAATGGCCAAGACCGCCGAAAGCGGGCCGGATGGCAAAGCTGTCTTTGATGACCTCATGCCCAACGAGGAGTACCGGATTGAAGAGATCACCCCGCCCCCCTACTTCCTCCCTTCCACCAAGGTGGAAACGGTAGTTATCCCCGACGATTCCTACGAATCCATCGAATTGACCTGGGAGAACCAGCCTTACAGCGGCCTTACCATCCGCAAGGTCTCCGCCACCGATGGCCGGGGGCTGAAAGGAGCAGTGTTTGGCCTCTACCAGGGGACCGATGTGGAGGCCAAGAAGTTCCTGGGGGAGTTCCAAAGCGACGATAACGGCCGCATCGTCATCGACAAGCTGGAGAGCGACCAGTATTACACGGTGGTGGAGCGGCAGCCCCCGGTGAACCATCTGCTGGACGAGGACAACACCCGCACCATTCTCATCAAGCCGGATGCATTGGAGAACAACATCACCCTCATTTTCCGAAATAAGGAGAAACCAAAAATTCTCATTGAGAAGGTGGACGAGCATGACCGCCCGGTACCTAACTGCATCTTTAAGGTGGCCCGCCGGGATTCGGCGGAGTACCAGATGGTGACCACCGGTCCCGATGGCACCGCCCTGGTAGAGGGATTGGAAGAGGACTGGTACCAGGTCTCCGAGCATAAGGCCGGGGACGGGCATCTCATTGACGGGACAGTCCGGGATGTGCAGCTGGTGGCGGGGAAAACCACCACCCTGCGCTATGTCAACTTCACAAAGCCCTCCCTCGCCATCCAGAAGATCGACGAGGCCACCGGCCGGGGCCTGGATAACGCCGTCATCCGTGTCTGGCGGGAAGGGGTGGACGAACACCAGGACTACACCACCCAGGGGGGCGGGTATATCCGCCTTACCGACCTGGAGCCGGGGTTTATTCTCTGCCAGGAGATCAAAAGCCCCGCCGGCTTCGTGCTGGATGATACCGTCCACCGCATCGAGCTGAAGGCCGGGGAGGAACACCGGCTTACCATCAAAAACCAGTCGATCCCCCGGCTGACCCTCCGCAAGATCGACGAGCAGACCTTAAAAGGCATCGAGGGGGTCACCTTCCGTTTCTCCAAGGATGGGGAACACCGGGATGTGACCACCGGCAAGGGCGGCATCATCACGGAATCCCTGGAGCCTGGCTGGTGGTCCTACCAGGAGATCTCCTGCCCGGATTCCTACCTGCTGAATGACGAGGTTGGCCATGTGCAGCTGGTGGCAGGGGAGAACAAGGAGATCGTGGTGAAAAACCGCCGCAAGCCCTCCCTGCGGATCGTTAAAACCGATTCCGCTACCAAGCAGCCCCTGGAGGGGGTCCATTTCACCTTGGCCTACAAGGACGGGACACCCTTGGGGGAATATGTCACCGACCAAAAGGGCGAGATCTACCTGGAGAACATCACTCCCGGCTATATTCAAATCAAGGAGTTGCCCTTTGAGGGCTACATCGCCCTGAACCCTGACCAGGAAATTCTGGTGGAATGGGGTAAGGTGGCAACGGCATATTTCGAGAACGAGCCGGAAAATCCCATCCTTATCAAGAAGATCGACACCGACGGGCGGCCTATCGAGGGCTGCGTGGTCCAGGTCCTCACCATCAATGGCGGATTTGTAGCCGAGTTGAAAACCGGCCGCAACGGGTATGCCGTCTGCACCGGGGTCAAGCCGGGGTGGTATTTGGTAAAAGAAATCTATGTAGAAGGGCATATCCTGGACGACACCCCCAAGCAGGTGGAGCTGAAGGTTGGCGTGCCTGCGGTGGTGGAGCTGGTCAACAAGCCCCTCAACGGCATTGAAATTTACAAGAAAACCGATGAGGACAAGCCCCTGGAGTGGGTAGAGTTTACCGTCAAGAAGGAGAATGACCTTGTTGGCACTTACCGCACCGCCGCCAATGGCCTCATTCAGATCCCCGACCTGGAGCCGGGATTTTATACCGTCTTTGAATCCGCCGGGGTGGAAGGTTACACCCCCGACGCCCGTCCCCAGACGGTAGAACTGAAATGGGGCGACTGCGCCCGGATGGAGTTCGTCAACACCAAATACAGCGATTTCCAGGTCATCAAGCGGGACAGCGTCACCAAAGAGCCCATCGCCGGCGTCAGCTTCCGCATCACCAAGATGAACGGCGAATACATCGGCGACTACAAGACCGGAGCCGGCGGGACCTTCTCCTGTGAGTTGGAACCCGGCTGGTACTCCTGCTTTGAGACCGCTACGATACCCGGCTATGTCCTGGACAGCACCCCCCAGAATTTCGAGGTAAAGGAGGGCAAGCCGGTCCTGCTGGAGTTTGAGAATGTGCCCCTAAGTGGATTGCAGATCGTCAAGCAAGACCAGAACGGAAAGCCTCTGGCAGGGGTGCAGTTCTCGGTGAAAAAGCTGGATGGGCAGGACCTGGGGATCTTCACCACCGACGAGGCGGGCATCTGCTACATCCCCGATTTGCTGGAGGGCTTCTACACCGTCACCGAGATCCGGGGACTGGCCACCCACAAGGCGGACACCCTTCCCTGGAATGTCCGGGTGGAGACCGGCAAGCTGAACAAGGTGGTCTATACCAACTACGAGTACCCGGTTCTGGCTGTCCGCAAGGTGGATTCTGAGACCATGCGGCCTTTGGGCAACGTCCGGTTCCGCCTCATGGACAAGTACCAACGGGAGATCGGCGTCTACACCACCCACGAGGCCACCGGACAGATCATCCTTACCGGTATGGACGAAGGCGAGTTTTACCTGCAGGAGGTGGAGAGCGCCGAAGGCTATAAGCTGGATTCCACCGTCCGCAAAATCAGCCTCCAGTGGGGAAAGACCACCACCGTGGAGGTGAAGAACACACCCTTGGCCTCTCTGCGGCTCAAAAAGGTGAGCAGCGAGGACAAGAAGCCCATCCCCGGGGTGGAGTTCATCCTCTATGATTTGAAAAACAATGTTGTTGCCAATAACCTGGTCACTGACCAGGACGGCATCATCGAGCTGCCCCGGACCATCCCCGCCGGCAAGTACAAGCTGCGGGAGATCGCCACCGACCCGGCCTTTGTACTGGACGAGCAGGTACGGATGATTGAGCTGAAGGCGGGCGAGACCACCGAGGTCGTCATCGAGAACCAGCCCAAGCGGGGCAAGATCCAGATCACCAAGGTGGCGGCAGCGGAAAATCCCATCACCAAAGACAAGGAAGGCGCGCCCCTGGGCGGCGCTGTCTTTGAGATCTACAACAACAAAATGGAACTGGTGGACACCATCACAACCGACACAGCCAACGGCGTTGCCACCTCCAAGCCCCTGCCCTTGGGGGTCTATGGCGTCAAGGAGACCGCCAGCCCGGAGTATTACTTCACCGACGGCAAGATGTTTTATGCCGAGGTGAAGGTCCACGGGGACCTGGTGAAATTCAAGGTGAAGAATACCCCGGTGGAGTTGAAAACCACGGTAGAAAAGCGCGGGGTGGAGGAAACCAGGGCCGGAGAAACCTTCCATTACACCCTCTCTAACATCCAAAACGCCTCCAATGTGCCCCTGTCCGATTTCTACATCCGGGACAAGCTCCCCACCGAGGCGGTGCGGCTGGAAAAGGTCTGGACCGGGGAGTGGAGTCAGCGGGCCAAGCTGGATTTTGAGATACGCACCAACAAAAAGACCGGTTGGCGGACAGTGAAGGAGGGGCTGCTCTCCACAGTAAACAATGAGATCGACTGTTCCCGCTCCGCCCTGGGCCTTGCCGCCGGGGAGTATGTCACCGAGTTCCGCCTGGTGTTCCAGGAGGATGTACAGCCGGGCTTCCATGACCTCACCGGCCCCAAGGCTGAGGTGCGGGTCAGGGAGACCGTAAAGGACGGCCAGAAGTTTGTCAACAAGGTGGATGTGGGCGGTCTGTACGGCGGCGAGTGGGTCTATGACACCGATGGATGGACCACCGTGACCTTTAACAAACCCAAGGGCAAGCTGCCGAAAACTGGTTGGTAAACTGACTTAGGGATAAAAAAGCACCAGCCCCTGCAAAATCACAGGGGCTGGCGCTTCCGGTGCAAGTTGATCGGTGTTAGCCGTGGACTGCCCGTTCAATCGAGCTTTCCACAAAACTGTTCAGGGACATCTGGCGGGCCGCCGCCGCGATCACTGCTTTGCGATGCAGTTCCGGCGTGATGCGGATATTGAAGCTACCCTTGTAGGCTTTCTCCGGTTCGATCCCTTCGGAGGAACACATTACAAGGTAATCATCTACCGCCCCATGGAAATCGCTGATAAGCTCTTTCGCGTCTCTGCCCTCATAGGAGATCAGGGCGCGTATTCCCATCACTTTCCCAAAGAACAGACCGTCCTCCTCGGAAAATTCAACACTGCCGACATACCCTTTGTATTCTATCGTGTTGTTCATATAAGGCCCTCCTCCTTTAGTATTTCGGTAAGCTGTTTTATCTGGTACTCCAATAATTCCTTGCGTGGATGCGGTTTGTGAAGCATGATGGGAGGGTGTTCCTCGCTGATGAATATGACTCTTGATCCGCTGGTTTTTCCCTTGTTAGAACGACGATACGAAAAATGGCGAAGGAGGGATTCGGCATCATCGAAGGAGAAGGTTTTTGGTCGCGCCATCAGCTTTTCTATCAGTTTTTCTTTTTGGCCCATCTGAATCCCTCCTCATAGTGTTTCCATTATAACAATTTCCACAGGTTATTGCAACTGTTTTTAGTTGCAAATAATGTCAAACGACATTTTGTCCTTTTGTTTGTAGACTTTTCAAGAAGATTTTGGAGGTACAAAGTTGAAGTTTCACTGTAAAAATATGCTCTGCAAAGCCCGCAAAACCGCCTTCTCCCTCTCGGTGGGGCTGACCTGCGCCCTGCTCACCGCCACCACCGCCTTTGCCAATGACGCCTCCGGCGGTTCCGGTGTCACCGACATTTGGGGCTGGCTGGACTACGCCCTGAAGGATCTGTACACAAAATTCCTGTCGGTATCCACCATCGCCGCCTGCGTTGCGGCCAGCGTCTGCCTGATCCTCATGAATTTCAGTACCGATGACCGAGCAGTAGCCACTTCACGGGCCTGGTTCAAGCGTATCTTGGTCAGCTGGGTGATCCTCAATGTGCTGGGCTTCATTATGGCCTACCTGGTGAACCTCACCCAGGGCGGGGCCTATGTCACCTGATGCCCCGCCGCGCCGCCAGGAGGTGATGATTTGGGCATTTTATCCGGCGTGGTGAGTTATCTGTTCGGTCTGGCCCTGAACCTGCTGGATGCCGCCATCAATGGTTTCCTGGGGGCGCTGGGCTTTGACCTGGATACCTTCGAGCACTATTTTCCCGCGGCGGCGGACTACCAGGAAGTCATTGTAGGCTTTGGAGTGGGGCTGCTGCTCATTATGCTGGTGTTCCAGCTGTTCCGTAACTTTGGCGTAATGCTGGATATGGAGGCCGAGGACCCTCTGAAGATACTGGGCAAAACGGCCCTTTTTCTGGGGATGATCCTTTACTCCCGCTCTATCGTCAACACCCTTTTGGGGCTGCTGGCGGACCCCTACGCAATTTTCCTGAACACCGCATTTACTCCCTACGAGTTCCGGCTGACCACCCTGGCGACCGCCATGTTCGGCAGCGTTTTTGCCAATCCCTTTATGGCTATCGTGACACTGATCCTCATGTTGGTGCTGGGCTGGCAGTTTCTTAAACTGACGGTGGAGTGCGTGGAGCGGTACATCGTCTTTTACTTCGCTCTCTACTGCGCGCCGGTGGTCTTTGCTACCGGCGCTTTCAAATCCACCGCACAGATCTTCAAGTCCTGGTGCCGGATGGTGGCCTCCCAGGCCATGCTGCTCCTCCTCAACATCTGGTCCATCAAGCTGTTCCTCAGCTTCATGCCGGTGTTTGAAAGGGATTCTTCCAACATGGTGTTCAATTTCCTCATGGGGTACGCCTTTTTGAAATTTGCCCAGAAGGCGGACACCCTGCTGCGTATCCTGGGCCTGAACACCGCCAGCACCGGTGATATGGTGCGCTCCCTGGGCGGGACCATCGCCGGGATCGCCATGACCCTCCGCACCGCCGGGGGGATGGCAAACCATGTGACCTCGGCCATCGGCCAGCGGTTCGGCGGCACGGACGCCGCCGGGAAGAAGGGCGGCAGCCCCAGCGGAGAGGGCAGCGGTGGTTCCGGGGACAGCATCGGCGGTATGGGCAGCCGCTCCCGGCCCCAGGCCGAAGGCCCGTCCCCCGGTATAGGGGGAGCCATCTCTGGCGGGGTTACAGCCTCCGGCATCAGTACCGCAAAGCAAAACTTTACCAAAGCGGTTTTCCGGGCGGCCTATGCCCAGGCGGGTGAGAGCCTGCCGATTTCGTCCCTGAAAGAGACTCCCCCAACAGGGAAAGGAAAAGCCCAAGAAGGGCAAGTAAGCGTGCAGGAGGATGGCAGCGGTATTGCGATGAAACCGGACGGTCTTTCCGAAAACACGAAAGGCCTGCAAAGTCTGGATGAAGAAACGGTGGAGGGCCTGTCCAACCTGGCCCACGGTCTGCCCCATGATAAGTTTGACCCAGAGAAGGGCAGCTGGTCCGGCGGTGGTTTCCAGGATTTCACCGGCAAGGGAGCCAACCTGATCGGTGCGTCCCAGCTGACGCCCGCAGAAGGATTCAGCCAGTCCATGGTCAAGCTGCCGGATGGCTCCATCGGGACCGTTTATCGTAACGAGGAGACCGGCGAGGCCCATTTGGTGCAGTTTGCCAGCGTGGATAACGGCGTGATGCAGGGGACGATCTCCCAAATCGACCCCAAGACCGGAAAAACCGGGGAGGACTTCGCTTTCAAAGCGGTACATAGCGGCGTTCCCGGTGCGGAGACCTTCAGCGCCCACGCTGTCCCGGTTAGCGAACCATCTGGTGGCGCTTATCATATGGCGACTGGTGCGGACACCACGATTTTTGCCTCCGCAGCCGATGGAGCCGGAACGGCTTACACCCCCGGCGGCACCAGTCGGATGGCAGCATCCCCTAAACAGGAAAGCATCGCTGCCACAGATTTGCCGGAAGCGGCGGTATCCCCGGTTGCAAACCAGGTGGAACAGTTCCATATGGTACCCAATGGCGCTACTGCTCCGGTCTCCTCGGAAGCCCTGCCGCCAGACAGACCCCCATCACCTCCTCCTGATACAGAAACGCCTTCAACGGAACAGCCAGCAGAGACCCCGCCGCCTGTCCCCAAGCCGGAACCACCGCAAAACCAGGTGCGCCGGTTCTCCCGGAACAACCCCGCCAATGTAGAGATATTCCGGCGGGACGGCGGACAGGTGGAATCCTTTGACCGGCCAAGGCCGGACCAGGGAAGCGGTCCAAAAGTGCCGCTCCCGAAAAAAGATAAGGAAGGTTGATTGATATGAAAAAATTGAAAACTGTAATGATCCCCCTGCTGATGCTGGCCGCATTCGGCTGCGCCAGCGTACCGGCCTATGCGGAAACAGCGGAACCGCCGGCGGGTAACGGCCCGTATTTCCTGGGAGCGGGGATCGCCGTGCTGGTGCTGATCGGTGTGGCGGTTTTCTGTAAATTCAAGGGAGACCGGTAGGGGGGTGAAATCATGAAGATGATGAAAAAACTTCTGGCAGTAGTCTGCATTATTGGAATAGGCGTTGGTATCCACAACCTGTTTTCCCGAAGGAAATATTGGTAGCGGGAGGTGATACTCTTGCCCGAAGAATCCAAAACCTCCGACAGCCTGGACGGAGGGACAGACAGCGGCATCGGGGCGGCTTCCGCGATTGCGGGGGCCGCCGCTGCCAAAGCCGCCGCTCCTGCCAGCGGGGCCGCCGGAGCAGGAGCCGCCGCCGGAACGGCAGCAGGCGGCCCCGCCGGGACGGTGCTGGGGGCCGCTGCCGGACTTGCCGCCGATTTGGCAGTCAAACCAGCAATAAAGGGGGCCATCGTCCTGGCCCTTTTCCTGGTGATGGTCTTTTCCTCCGTCCCCAGTATGCTCTTTGAAAAGCCCATAGACATAACCGACAACACCGGCCCCCAGGCAGTCTATCAAAAGTTCAAGGACTATGTTATGGAGGCATATAAGGAGGAGATCAAAAACCGCAAAAAGGACATTGAGAAGGACTTCCAGCGGCGGGTCAGCCGCGGAGAGTTCTCCTCCTACGACTATGTGGAGTATTCCTATTCCTTTGACCCCACCGAGGAGGCGTTTCTCGCCGAGGTCCGGGAATCCTGCGTCCTTATCACCGCCATGTTCGAGGTACATACCGATGACTGGAGAAAAGCCTCCTTCGACCACTTCCAAAAAGCGGTGGACAGCGTGCGCTTTTGGCAGGGAGTGGTGGAGGCCGAAAAGCTGTCCGAGACCTCCACCATCACTTGGTCTGGCGGTGGCGAGGACGAGGACCCGGAATCCACCATCCATGTGGAGATGACCTATCGTTTCCACGATAAGGGCGTGGAGCAGTTCCGAAAGAAGGTTGGCTTACAGGATGACCGAGAGTATCTCAAAAGCGTGGAGATGGCCTACAACACCAAGGTCCTGTTCGGAGAAGCAGCAGACCTCCCCCTGGGAGGCGTGACAGGCGGGGTTTCCGGTTCCTACCCCGGCGGCGGGACCCACAATACCATCCGGCAGGCCCTGGCGGAGTTAGAGGAGAAAAAAGAGTTCTTCGGCGGCTCCGCCGGGATGCCCCTTCGCTCCTACCTTGCTGTCACCAGCGAATTTGGCCCCCGCAACTACGCCCCCGACCCCATCCACACCGGCATTGACTTTTCGGCCGGAGCCGGGACCCCCGTCTACGCCGCCATGGATGGCATCGTCCTGCTGCGCCTCACCAACCCCAGGACCTTCGGAAATCATATCGTCCTTTATCATGGCGGCGAGGTGACCACCATGTACGCCCATCTATCCACCTTCGGAAGCTGCCGGGTGGGGGACCAGGTGAAGCGTGGGGAGGTGGTGGGCTATGTCGGCTCCACCGGCCTCAGCACCGGAGACCACCTCCACTTTGAATACCAGAAGACCGGGGCCGCCTATGACCCCAAAACGATTTTGCCCATATAGGAAGGAGCGTTTTCCATGAAATGTACAGACCTGCACACCCTTTTTGCCACCTCCCCCCAGGTGATGACCCCCAATGAAGTCTGCGCCATCATCCGGGCCAGCGATTCCCACCTGTACCGCCTCATCGGGTGGGACCGCCTGCCCTGCTTCCGTGTGGGGACCCACTACCGCCTGCTCCGGGAGGATGTGATCCGCTGCCTGGAACGGGAGTCCTGTCCCCATGAGTGAGAAAAAAGAACAGTACGATGCTTTTGCGGTGCCAAGAAACTTCGGGGAGGACGGCATCAGCTTTAACGGCCTCTCCCGCCGGAATCTGGCGGAGGGCTGTATCCTGGCGGCGGCGACCGGCTATCCCATCGCCTTTCACCTGCCAGTGGACCTCTCCCTGCGGATCATCCTGCTCTGCTTTGTTTCCCTACCCCTGTTCTTTGTCGGTCTGGTGGGATACGGCGGAGAAAGCCTCAGCCAGTTCCTGGTGACGGTAATAAAGTTCCTGTTCCGGCGCCGCCGTCTGCAATACTACATTGATGCCGGTGAGCCGGAGCCGGAAAAAGAGAAGGGGCTGGCCCGTCTGCGTTCCTTCCTGAAACCGGACAAGGACGCCACACGCTACCAGAAGCCAAAGCGCCAAGCGAAAAAGTCCGCCGACGCCGAAAATCCCAAAAAGGAAAGCCGCAGGATCTACAACATGGCCCAGGAGTTTTTCCCGGTGGAGGACATCCGGGACGGGATGATCGTCACCAAGGACAAGCGGTATATCAAGGTGGTGGAGGTGCAGCCCATCAACTTCCTGCTCCGTTCCGCCGGCGAACAGCGGGACATCATCCTGTCCTTTGCCGAGCTGCTGCGGATCGCCCCAGTCAAAATACAGTTCAAAAGCAACGCCAACCGGGCCGACATCACAAAGTTTCTGGCAAACACAGTGGAGGAGATGGGGCGGGAGACCGATCCTGCCTGTGTAGAGATGGACAAAGACTATTTACAGCACATCCAGTCCATCGCTACCAACAATGCTATTTCCCGTCGGTTCTTTGCTGTTTTTGAATTTGAAAATTCCCTCCCAGCCTACCATCCCAGTGAAAAGGAGATCCAGTTCGCCCTGGAGAGCGTGGCCCGCAACTTCCGCAGCTACCTTTCCCGGTGCGGCAACTCCACGGTGGAGTTCGCCGACGAAGCGGAGGAAAACGAGTTCCTGCTCCAGCTGTTTTTCACTCTGCTGGACCATTACAACACAGCGGAGACCACCCTCCAGGATAAAATCGACCGGGCCTTTCAGCTGCGGCTCAAAGGGGATAACCTTTCGGAGATGGGCACGGCGGACTACATCTGCCCGGAGGAATTGGACTTCCGCCACGCCCGGTATGTGGTCATTGACGGGGTCTACCACGCCTACCTTCATATCCCCTCCACCGGCTACAAAACCCTGGTGGGAGCCGCCTGGCTCTCCCCTCTTATCAATGCGGGGGAGGCCATTGATGTGGACCTGTTTCTCCATAAGATGCCTGCCGACCGGATGCAGGTGCAGGTATCCCGGAACCTCCGGCTCAACAAGGCAAAGTTGGGGGAGGGTTCCAGCACCAGCGCCGACTACAACAAAATGGGGGATATTATGGAATCCGGCTACTATCTCCAGCAGGGCCTTAACGATGGGCAGGAGTTCTACTACCTCAATGTCCTGGTCACCGTCAAGGCATTCTCCCGAAAGGACTTGGAAAATCGGGTCAATGAGGTGGTGAAGATGATGACCGCCAAGCAGATCACGCTTCGGCCCTGCGCCTATATGCAGGAGGAGGCGTTTCTTTCCACCCTGCCCCTGGCGAAGCTGTCCCCCAAGCTGTACCGGCTGGGGAGGCGGAACATCCTCACCAACACCGCCGCCAGCACCTATATCTTCACCTCCTTTGAGATTTGTGACGAAAGCGGCATCCTCATGGGGACCAACGAGCATAACAATTCCCTGGTGATTTTGGATCTGTTCAACCAGCGGAAATACAAAAACCCCCACATGGCCATCATGGGGACCACCGGCAGCGGCAAGACGGTCATCGAACAGTGCATGGCCACCCGGATGCGCCGCAAGCACATCGCCACCACCATCATCGCCCCCTTGAAGGGCCACGAGTACGCCAGGGCGGTGAAGGCTATGGGCGGGCAGTTCATTCGCATCTCCACCGGAAGTCCCCACTGTATCAATGTTATGGAGATACGCCCCACGGACAACAGCGCCAACCGGCTGCTGGACGGGGAGATGGAGGAGGAAAGCTGTCTGTCCATGAAGATCGACAGCCTCCTCATCTTCTTTTCCATCATCATGCCGGAGATGACCAACATCGAGGAACAGCTGCTGGACGAGGCTTTGGTCAAGACCTACGGGGACTTTGGCATCACCAATGACAACCGGAGCCTTTTGGACCCGGACCATCCCGGCCGGTTCAAGCGGATGCCGATTCTGGGGGACCTTTACAAGAATCTCAGGGACAACCCCAAGGCGGACCGGCTGGCTATTGTCCTCAACCGCTTTGTGGGCGGCTCGGCCAGGGCATTCAACAACCAGACCAATGTGGACCTCTCCAATCCCTATACCGTCATCGACCTGTCCTATCTGAAGAAGAAGCTCCTCAGCGCGGGAATGTTCATCGCCACCGACCTCATTTGGGACCTGGCGAAACAGAACCGCCTCAAACAGAAGGCCATCGTCATCGACGAGGTGTGGCAGCTGATCGGCAGCAGCTCCAGCCCCCAGGCGGCGGAGTACCTGGTGGAGATGGCGAAAATCGGCCGGGCCTACAACACCTCCATTATCTTCGCTACCCAGGACATCAACGACTTTTTCTCCCTGGAAAACGGCAAGTACGGCAAGGCGATTCTCTCCAACTCCAAGACCAAGATCATCCTCAACATGGAATCCCACGAGGCGGAGCGGTGCGGCGAGGTGCTGGGCCTTACCGCCACCGAGGTCCACAAGATCAAAAACTTCGAGCGGGGGTACGGACTGCTCTCCTGTAACGGCAACAACATCGCGGTCCGGTTCCAGGCGTCGGCCATGGAGCTGTCCCTTATCACCACCGACCCGGAGGAGTTGCAGAAGCTGGTGGAGGGAAAAAACAGAGAAATAATGGGAAAAGCAGGCCCCTAACCTCGGCGTTGGGGGCCTAACTTCATGGTTAGGGGCCTAACGCCCGGAGGGACAGGGTGGTTAGGTTCCCAACATGGAACTTAGGGACCTAACGCAGAATTTAGGGGCCGAAAGGAGGTCGATAAAATGCTGGGTATCCGCCAGCCATCCGATGCCGGTTTGGAATACTGCGCCGCCCTCATCACCGAGTACACCGCCTTGGACTGCGCCCAGGTGCTGACCCTTTTGAAGCGGTACGGCGGCCTTTCCCGGCGGGACCGGAACCACATCGCCAAACTGCTCTGCCAGGGCCACGCTAAAAGGATAGAGGCCGGGGACCGGTCCTACTTTGTCCGGCGTCCCCTTCGGGTGGAGGGGCGGCTTTTGTGGCAGATCCGCTGCTTTTGGGTGCTGCTGGACTACCTGGACCGGGTGGACCGCCACTGCGCCGCCAACACCCCCAGCAGCTTTATCTCCATGGAGATCGGGGGCCGGGATTACAGCGTCCTCTATGTCCCCAAGGGGAAGGAAACGATGTGCAGTTACAGCATGGAGCGGGGCGGAAAGACCCGCTATTTTGTTATGGTGGAGGAGCTGGCGCAGATCCCCCTTATCCGGGGAACGCAGATACACGCTTTCGCCCTGTTGGACGAAAGGAACACCGTCCGCTACTACGCGACGGAGAAGGAAGGAGAATGACCATGCAGAAGGATTTTGCCAAGACCCTGCGGGAAAAGATGACAAAGCGCCTGGACTACCGTTCCCGGCAGATCCACAACCGGCTTCAGGTGATGGAAGCGCTGCTTCCTGGCGCGGAGGAGGCGGTCTACCAGCAGCTTTACGAGCTTTCCGGCCAGGTGGAGCGTCTCTGCAAGGAGCTGCGGGAAGTGATGACGGAATTTTACGACGACCTTCAGCTGACGGGGACCTGCCCGGCCCTCCGGCCCTACCCCTTTTTCACCCAGGTCGAGGCCACGGTGGAAGACGGCTGTGTGCGGCTGACGCTGCCGGAGATGCTGCCCTTTCCCATTGGCGGGAGTGTTTATTACCTCCACGAGCAGGTCAAGGGAGCCCTGGAGAAGCTGATCCGGGAGCGAAAACTCCCACGGCCCCTCTTTGATGAACGGTGCGCCCTGGTCTACCTGCACCACTACGACAGCGGCAAGCCCGCCCGCAGGCTGCGGGACTACGATAATGTAGAACACCGCTGTATCACCAACGCACTGGCGGCGCTGACCATGTGGGGGGACGGCCCTAACTGTATGGTCTCCCTGGATATTCTGGCCCCCGGAGACCACAACTTTACAGAAATTTGCATCCTGCCTCTGTCCCGATTCCAGGAATTTGCCTTGTCCGAAAAAATGGGCTTTCTGCCAGGGTGAATCATCGCAAATTTTCGGAGGGTCGCATCGCAAAAAACAGTGGTATTTTGCGGCGCTGATTTTTTGCGGTGGGGGAAATGCCAGCAGACCTATATAACAAGCAGCTTTTCCTTCCGCCGCTCCCGCAAAATGAAACCAAGTATAGAAATCCAGCGCCACAGGCGATGGGTTTCTATACAACAAAAGGAGTCAATGCCAATGAAGCAATTTTCGGACATCCATTACACCATTCTGGGGCTTCTGTCTACCTGCGGCTGGGTGTCCCTGCCGCTTTTGGAGCTGCTGGATTATGGCTACACCTACCGCACCCGCGCCCTCAAAACGCTGCTGGACGGGCAGTACATCCGAAAGAGCGGCAAGGGCCGGGCCAAGGCCTATGCCATCTCCACCAAAGGGCGCAATCTGCTGGCGGCCTACAACACCTGCCGGTTCGGCGGCGGGGCGCTCCAAACAAGCAAGCAGCTTGCCCGCCACCCGGAGCGGTCGGTGCTGCGGGGAGACGCCGCCGCTTTCCTCTCCTTTGGCGGTTTTTCGGTCCACCCGGACGACAAACCGGCTTTCCCCGCATATACACCAGACCCAAGTGGAGAGGAGTGGCGGGACTTATGCCGAAACGTAGGCTCACACCATTATCCAGGCCAGCTAGACCGGAATGTTTACCGGCGGCGGGCTACCGCGGTCAACTGTTACTATGACGCTACCACTATCAAAGAATTGGCCGTAGACAGTACAGGGGTCGGCTATTCCAGAACCTGCGGTGCCCTGCTGACGCCCTCCTATCTACTGCGGATCTACCACAGCCGGGATGTGGCGATGAAGTTTCACAGCACCGGAGAGCAAAATTTCCAGTGCCTGCTGCTGTCTCCCAAAATCTTTACCGGGTATCTGCCGGAGGAGCAAAACGCCGCCCTTATTTTAGGGACAGACTTCACAGCGGCACAGCATATCCTGGAGCATCACCTGGCCGGGCACAGCCCCCGGATGCCCCTATCCGCCAAAAAGAAAGGCGGCAAGGGTTACACCGCCGTAAAGGGACTGGCGGGAGAGCTTGTTACCCCCACCAATCTGGGGAAGCCAGCCTTTTATCTGCCCCTTTGCAAAGACAGCCTGCCCCTTCTCCGTCTCATGGCCTACCCTTCTGGCAGGGATTTCTGGTGCGGGAGATCTGCCGGGGGCTGTTCCCACAGCTGGATCTGTCCCACTGGTGCATCGAGCAAGATGGATATACCGTCTATATCCTGGCCGCCTTGAACCTGGCCCAGATCGACCTGGCTATGCGGATGGTCCAGGGCAATTCGGGAAAGAAGGTGCGGATCGTCTGCCTTGACTGGCAGGTCCCGCTGTTCCGTCAGCTGCTGGAGCCCTTCGCCAAACAGCAAAACCTCTGGCTCACGAAACTCCCCGCCGGATTTCTGGAGGGGCTTCTCCAAGGAGAAAAAGAATATTGGGAGGGCGCCGATGAAGGAAGCCTTTGAAAAAGCCCAAAAATGGCTGAAGGAACCGAAGAACAAAGCCCTGCTGATTTTTTTCCTCCTCCTGTTTTTCTACCTCTCCGGCTTACTGGCCCAGTTTCTGAACAACCGCTATGGGTGGGTTCCCGGACAGGAGCTTCCCCTGCCCAGCCCGAACCCGCTGAAAAGTCTCGACATGCTCTTTACCCCCTTTGGGGCGCAGGCTATGGGCGGGCTTATTTGTTTCCTGCTCATCGTAACTCTGCTGGCCTGGATAAACCTGGAGGACCGCTCCGGGATGGTCTACGACAAGGCCCGAAACTTCTGGTACTCCAACAAGGGGGTCTATGGTACCGCAGGCTGGATGAACGACCAGGAACTTCGAGCCTGCTTCGATGTCACCCCGGAGGAACAGGCCGGGGAGGTGATCGAGGTCATCTACGGCATTAAGGACGGCATGGTGGTCAGCCGCAAGGCGGACACCCGCCTGGGGCCCCATATCGCGGTGATGGGTTCCTCCGGTTCCATGAAGTCCCGCACCATCAGCCGGGCCATGCTTATGAGCTGCGCCCGGAAAGGTCACAGTCTGGTGGTGACTGATACAAAAGGGGAACTCGCTTCCGACACCATGGAGTATCTGAAGGGATACGGCTACGAGGTGAAGGTCCTCAATGTGGTGGACCCCTACAACAGCCACCGCTATGACGGTTTGGAGGGAGCGCGGGAGCTTCCTCTTTTTGTTTCCAACATCGTGGAGGCCATCATCTCCAACACCGGCGGCGGGGTGGGAGACCCCATCTACGACGCGGCGGAAGGGGACCTTCTCTCCGCCCTCATCTTCCTATGTCTGGGTTGCAGTTCCGACCCGGTGACAGCCAAGTTTATCTCCGACCGTAGCGGGGAGGTGACCATCTACGCCGATACGGTAATGAAGCAGCGGAACATCTTCACCCCGTCCCTGTTCCAGCCCAACTACCGCCACAGCGAGGGGACCGGACGCCGGAAGCTACTCACCCCCGACGAGGTGATGCGGTTGCCCCAAAACAAGATGCTGGTGATGGTGAACCATGAGCAGCTGTTGGAGCTGGAGAAGTACGACTACACCCGAAACCCGGAATCCCAAAAGTTCCGCCCCGTTCCCATACAGGGGCTGAAAATTGTTCCCCAGCCGGTGGCGGAGGCCTATGGACCCCGCCGCCCACAAGAAGATACAGCGGTATCCTGGGAGGCTCCTCCCGTGGCAGAGAAGCCGCCCAGGCCCCGCCGGAAAAAACCACGAAAGGAGGAAGTTGGAAAAGAAGAGATGCAGCTTCGGATCGACGAATATCCTTGGGAACCGCTCCCTGCTGAAGGGCAGGAGGATCGTGGCCCCGGAAAGATTCAGCACATTGAAAAACCGGATGTATAGGAGGTACTACAATGACAGATTACTTGGAGAATTTGGAACAGCAGACGGAGGGCATTCCCACCCCAGAGGAAACCCCAATGGTGGAACGGGCTGGGGAGGATGCACCCATCGAGCAGGAAAAAGAGGAAGCCCCCGCTGTGGAGCAGGAGGGCACGCCCGGTGAGCCGGAGGAAAAGGCAAAGCGCAGGCCCCGCCGGAAGAAAGCGGAGGTGGTGGAGGAAGAGGCCCCTGCGGAGTCTGCTACCACAGAATCAGAGGGGGTAGACACGATGCCCCCGGAGGAAGAAGCACCCCCGCCCCCAGAGACGGACCAGGAGGGGGCCAACGAGCCGGACGAAATGGAGGCCCCCAGGCGTTCCCGCAGGGCGGTGACACTGGACAGCTACGGAAATATGATCCGGGAGCCTTCCGACAGCGGTTTGCAGGATGTTTCGGTCCTTACCGCTGCCCGGAACGCCCGCCGCATCCTCACCGCCACCATTGACGCCATTGAAACGGACGGAGACGCCATGCCCAGGGCAGTTTTCTATGTGGGCAGCGTTAAGGTGGTGATCCCCTTCGCCCAGATGGGCTTTGACCTGGATCGGGGAGAAGGAAGCCAGCGGGAGGCCCGGCTTTTCATGGGCTCCATGCTGGGGGCCAAAATCGACTACATGGTGCGGGGTATCGACGCCGAGGCCCGTATCGCCGCCGCCAGCCGCCGGGACGCCATGCTGGTGCGCCAGGCATCCATCCTCAACGCCAGGGGGAACAATCGGAAGTACCGGATTAACGAGGGAATGCGGGTCACCGCCCGGATCGTCCATGTGTCCCGGTTCACCGTCCGGGTGGAGATCTACGGCTTTGAGACCTTCGTTCCCATTAACCGTATCTCCAACCTCTGGGTAAGCGACATTCGGGAGGTCATCCAGGTGGGTGAAGAGCGCCTGGTGGAGATCCTCTCCCTGGTTCGAGGGGAGGATGGCCGGGTGACCAAAATGGAGGTGAGCCTCCGGGCGGCGGAGGAAGCCCCCCGGCTCCAGCTGCGGGAGGGAAACACCTACACCGGGCATATCATCAACTTCTCGGAAAAGGCCTACTATGTCCGGGTCTCCGGGATGCTGGCAGAGATCCGCTGCCCGGTTCGGTCCAGTCATACGATGGAGGTTATCGGCATCGGGGACCTGGTGAAGTTCTACATCCGGGGCGTCCATGACGGCGTCCCCACCGGGGCTATCCTCAAAGTGCTGAAGAGGAAGGCTGCGCCGGAGTTCTGACAGAAAATACAAGAAAGGAGAAGGGCGGGGCGCCCAAAAGCGCCCCGCCCGATGTTTGACATGAGGTTTGCGACAAAAAAGGAATGTTCGGCTTTACTGGCATTTCTGGGGGAAGAAAGCTGGCGCAGCGCAAATATCCAGAAAGGAAACAGTCCCTTTGCCCAGGTGTCCTGGGTGGGTGGTCATATCGTAACTGTGAGGCAGGCCGGCGGGCATCTGCTGCTGAGGGTCGGTATAGCCTTTACCCTCGATGAAAACGAGGCTGTAGAGCGTCTGCTGGAGGCTGCAGCCATGCGGGAGGTGGAGGATCACTGCTTTTCCGCCAGAAAGGTCTGCGGCCTTACGCTGGCAGAGGTGTCGGGGTATGTTTCGGCGGGGAGCAGAAGGGCAGAGCTTGTGGAGGAGTACCAGCGGATGTGTAGGAAACTGGATGAGGCGCTGGATGTATCACCTTAAAACTGCAAAGATTCGCTTGCAGAAAGTGTTTCCATAAAAATATGGATAGATCGAAAAATTTTCATTAGCAGCGGACAGAGCAGCAGAACTGTTGTATAATAGAGATAGGAAGTTGTGTTCCACCCCCCTGTCTTGTCTGCTGCTGAAAGGAGGAATTATGAATCAGACCATTGACAGTGTGCGGGGAAATGCCCCTGAGCGGAGAACCTATACTGTGGAGGAGATTGCCAAAATATTGAATATTGGCCGGACCTCTGCTTATAGTCTTGTAAAAGAGGGACATTTCAAAGTTGTACGAGTTGGTAACGCCATACGGATTTCTAAAAAATCATTTGATAAGTGGTTGGACGCGAAATCGTTCTAACCCGGAAAGGAAGCAAAGTATGGCATCTGTTATCAAGCGTAAAAAATCTTACTCCGTTATTTACAGTTATGTTGATGAGCACGGAGAAACACGGCAAAAATGGGAGACCTGGCATACTTACAAAGAAGCGATGCGTCGGAAAGCGGAGATCGAAAATCAGCAGAATGAGGGAACCTTTCTTCCTCCAAGCAACCAAACTGTGGCTGATTTCTTATACGATTTTGTGTCCATTTATGGGGTCAAAAAGTGGAGTGTTTCTATGTATGATAGTCAGACTGGTTTGATTGCTAATTACATAAACCCCATCATCGGCGATTTAGAGGTGCAATCTATAACGCCCCGCACGGTTGATAAGTATATTCAAACTCTGCAAAAAACACCTTGCGTATCAACAAAGCAGCACAAACCAAGGACTGCTTTTGTCACTGATTCAACGATTGAGCGGATCATCAAGCTCCTCCGCTGTGCCTTTAAGCAGGCGGTAAGATGGGAATTGATTGCCAAAAATCCGTTTGACAATGTGGTTTTGCCAAGAACAGAGTATAAAAAGCGTGATATTTGGACAGCTGATATGATTCGCACTGCATTGGAAAAATGCACAGACAGTCGGTTATATGTTGCCATAAATCTCGCTTTTGCCTGTTCCCTGCGTGTTGGCGAGATCCTTGGGCTGACATGGGATAATGTCCATATTTCCGATGCGGATATTGCGGCTGATAATGCTTATGTTTACATTGACAAAGAGCTGATCCGGGTTTCAAAGCGATCCATTGAAATGATTGGAGAAAAAGACATCTACCATATTTTCACCCCGCTTATGCCGAACACCAGCACACGGGTAATTTTGAAGAAGCCAAAAACAAATTCCAGTATCTGCAAGGTCTGGCTACCCAAAACACTGGCTTATATCCTGCGGGAATGGCAGGCTTCTCAGGAAGAGCTGAAAGGATTCCTGAAGGATGAATACCAGGATTACAATTTAGTGGTAGCGTTAGCGAATGGTCGCCCCTGCGAAGAGCGTATCATTATGAAAGA
>CAJUFK010000038.1 GCA_910585535.1 uncultured Angelakisella sp.
CTCCCCTTTCAGGGGAGCCACGGCCTAAGAGCCGCCTTCGGCGGTTGGCCGTGAAAGGTCGTGCTTATCGCCAGCTTCAGCATAAAAAACAAACTTGTCCCTTTCGCCAGGGCCTCCCCTGAAAGGGGAGGTGGCCCGAAGGGCCGGAGAGGTGGCCGCCCGCAGGCGGCCTTCCCCTGTTTGAGGAACATCCAAATAAATATCTTTACAACTTCGGGCAAAACTCCCGAATCACCTCCGCCAGTTTCCCGGGAGCCTCCAAGTTCACCTCGTGCCCCGCCCCCGGGATCACCCGAAGCGTCCCATGGGACAGAAGTCCCACCAGTTCCTTTGCTGCCTTGCGGTTGGCGGCGTCCTTCTCCCCCAGGAGGATCAGGGCCGGACAGCTTACCCGAGCCAGTCCGTCCCGGAAGTCCAGAGACGCCATCGAGGCGGTGAGCCGGATGAGGTCCTTCTTCCCCATTCTGCTCTGGGCAAAGGTCTGCTCCGGCATGAGGCGAAAGACCAGATTTTGCAGCCCCAGGAGCATCCGGGGCATCCTGTACTGGGGGGCGATGAGTACAAGGGCCTCCACCCTTTGGGGGTGGCGGATGGCGTAGTCCAGGGCCAGCACCGCCCCCAGAGAAAGGCCGCAGAGACACACGGGGTCCGGCTGGGCCTCCACGTACTGTTCAAAGGTGGCGAAAAGGTTTTGGTAGATCGGCGGGGCATCCCCCAAAAGGCCGAAGAGGTCCGGGCAGACGGCGTCTGTGTCCGGGCCCAGGGCCTCCAGGCACTTGTCCCAGCTTTGGGGGCTCTGCCCCAGGCCGTGGAGGAAAAACAGCTTCATGGTCGGCCTCCGTCTTTAGGAGATGTCCGCCATCTCCAGATACTGGCTCCCAAACTCTGCGATGTACTCCTTGCGGCCGGTGAGGTTGTCCCCCAGGAGCAGGTCGAACATCCGGGCGGTCTCCTCCACGTCGTCGGGCATCACCTTGATGAGCCGCCGGGTCTCGGGGTTCATGGTGGTGAGCCACATCATGTCCGGCTCGTTTTCGCCAAGGCCCTTGGACCGCTGGAGGCTGTACTTCTGGCCCTCCAGCTCCCGGCAGATCTTCACCTTTTCTATATCGGAATAGGCGAAGTAGGTGTCGTCCCTGGTGGTGATCTCGTAAAGGGGGGACTCGGCGATGTAGACGTACCCCTCCCGGATGAGGGTGGGGGTCAATCGATAGAGCATTGTCAATATAAGTGTTCTGATCTGGAAGCCGTCCACGTCGGCGTCGGTGCAGATGACGATCTTGTTCCACCGCAGGCCGGAAAGGTCGAAGGTGTTCAGCTCCTTGTTGGAGCGGCTCTCCACCTCCACCCCGCAGCCCAGAACCTTCATCACGTCCACGATGATGTCGCTTTTGAAGATACGGTTGTAATCCGCCTTGAGGCAGTTTAGTATCTTCCCCCGCACCGGCATAATGGCCTGGAACTCGCTGTCCCGGCCCAGCTTGCAGGAGCCCAGGGCGGAATCCCCCTCCACAATGTACAGCTCCCGGCGGGAGGTGTCCCGGCTACGGCAGTCCACGAATTTCTGGACCCGGTTGGAGAGATCCAGGGTCCCCGCCAGCTTCTTTTTCAGATTGAGGCGGGTCTTTTCGGCGTTCTCCCGGCTCCGCTTATTGATAAGGACCTGCTCGGCGATGCGGGCGGCATCATCGGGGTTTTCGATGAAGTACACCTCCAGCTGGTGCTTCAAAAACTCGGTCATGCACTCCTGGATGAACTTGTTGGTGATGGATTTCTTGGTCTGGTTCTCGTAGCTGGTTTGGGTGGAAAAGCTGGAGGACACCAGCACCAGACAGTCCTCAACGTCCTGGTAGCTGATCTTCCCCTCGTTTTTCAGATACTTCCCCGCCGCTTTAAGCCAGGCGTCGATCTGGTAGACCAGGGCGGCCTTCACCGCCTTTTCCGGGCTGCCGCCATGCTCCAGGTGGCTGGAATTGTGGTAGTATTCGGTGAGGCTCATCTTGTTGGAGAAGCAGAGGGCCACCCCCAGCTTCACCCGGTAATCGTCCTTGTCGGCCCGGTCCCGGCCGGTACGCTCGGCGGTCCAATACTGCACCGGGGTAAGGGCGGCCTCCCCCACCAACTCCTCCACATAGTCCCGGATGCCGTTTTCATAGAAGTAGGTGGTTTCCTGAAAGGACTTTCCCTCCTGGACCCGGAACAGAAACTGGATGCCGGGGTTCACCACCGCCTGGCGTTTGAGGACATCCCGAAAGTAGTCCTCTGGAATATTGATGTCAGTAAATACTTCCAGGTCCGGCTTCCAACGGATGCGGCTGCCGGTCTTTTTGCCGGAGATGGGGGTCTTTTTCAGTCCCCCCACGTTCTCCCCTTTCTCGAAGTGGAGGTCATACTGGAAGCCATCTCGTATAATCTGTACATCCATATACTCCGAGGAATACTGGGTGGCGCAGGAACCCAAGCCGTTAAGGCCAAGGGAATATTCGTAGTCCCCGCTTTGATCGTATTTTCCCCCGGCGTACAATTCGCAGAAGACCAGCTCCCAGTTGTAGCGGTCCTCCTTGGGGTTGTAGTCCACCGGGCAGCCCCGGCCGAAGTCCTGGACCTCGATGGAGCCGTCGGCGTATTGGGTCAGGATGATCTTGGTCCCATAGCCGGACCGGGCCTCGTCGATGGCGTTGGACAAAATTTCAAAGGCGGAGTGCTGGCACCCCTCAATGCCGTCCGAACCGAAGATGACCCCAGGGCGTTTCCGGACCCGATCCGCCCCCTTCAGGGACGAGATGCTTTCGTTGTCGTAGTTTCTCTCTCTGGCTTTCGCCGCCATAGTATTCCTCCACATTTTGGTCGCTCTATTTTGAGGTAAAAAGACACTAGGTTATAGTATCCTCATTTTCGGCGGATTTGTCAAGGGAAGAAGGCGGGGAATTGGGATTTTCTTGGTTTTGAACAATTTTTTGAGAATGTTTGTTCGTTCGGTTGGACGAAAAGAGGGGGACAGGCGTTCTGCCACCCCCTCTTTCTGTAGCTCTCCAGACCGCTTGACGCAATGGCGAAAAGCACTCGTCACCCCGAATGATCGAACAGGTAGTTACTTTCTTTCCAATTCTCCAAATAAATATTCTCATCACTATGAGATCCAAGCCCATCATATCCCCCAACATACAATGGCCGCCCATTTCGCACGACCCATTGTAAACCATGTTCCGGTTCCCAGGCGCATTCTGCAAAAAGAGAGATCGAAAAGCAGTTCGGAATCTCTTTGTCAACGTACATTTCTACCGGTATGATATAGGGCAAAATGTTCGTTGGTACATTCAGTTCCTTTGGGTACTCCATATTCTCAAACTCAAATAGGAACGGAAGGGGCTCCCCATAGCATCGCTCCGCATCATAGAAAAAACGAACGCTTGCTTGCAGAAGTTGTTCAACGCCCGAATGGTCCAGATCTAATAACTGGGAAACACATTTTTCTGCGTACTCGGTGGAAACATCGGCATTCATACCAAAGGAAACCTTTACTTCCCGCCTAAAAAGCGGCCAGTAGACTTTTCCCGTCCGTTTGTAGCAGCTGCCGGTCGATTTTATATCAGCAATCATAGTGGCCCCTACAGCTGGCGATTTCTAAAACGCCCTGTCTGACCCGATAGACCAACCGGTTTTTCTCGTCGATCCGTCGGCTCCAAAAGCCGGTCAGATCTCCTTTTAATGCTTCCGGCTTTCCGACTCCATTGAAATTTCCCCGCTCGATGTCACGCAGGATGGTATTGATCCGCCGAAGGGTTTTTTTATCCTGGGCTTGCCAATAGAGATAATCCTCCCAGGCCCTGTCGTACCAAATCTTCCTCATGTGTCGTCCTCGATCAGCTCATGCTCCACGCCCTCCCCGGCATTGAGAGCCGCCACCGCTTTGCGGAGAAAGGCCAGGTTGCTTTGGGAGTAAAACGGATCCCTGGCCTCCACCTCAAAGGGGATGCTCCGCTCCCGGATCACCTTTTTGGCAAAGATGGTAAAGGCTGTGGTCATGGAAAGGCCCATCTCCTCACAGACCTCCTCCATCTGCTTTTTTACCTCTGCGTCCAGGCGGAAATTTACATTTACTGTCTGAGTCACAAGAAACACTCCTTTCTATAAAGTATTATACGCACTTTTGCTTTCAAATGTCAAGGTTTATCATTACATTTCTCTCTCGCCGCTGGCAGTTTCCGCTGTTTACCCATTGATATTGTCATGTTTTTCCGGATTTCCTCCCCTCGCCCCCTTGATTTCTTCCCCCATTCATCGTAAACTGTAAGGGTATGTAACCCTTATCAATCATCTGGAAGGAGCGACTGCGAAATGGTTTCTAAAGAACTGCAAAAGCGCATCGAGGAGTACGCCGTAGGCTGCCGGGAGGCTTTGGTGCGGGATCTTTCCGTCCTGGTGCGGATCCCCAGCGTCAGCCACTACGGGGCCGACGGACTGCCCTTTGGCAAGGGGGTGGCAAACGCCCTGGACAAGGCTCTGGAGCTGGCGGAGGGCTACGGCCTTACCGCCAAGAACTGCGGCTACTGGTACGGTCTGGCCCAGTACGGGGAGGGGGACACCACCATCGGCCTCTTCTCCCACCTGGACGTGGTGCCGGAGGGAAACAACTGGATCTACTCCCCCTACGAGCCCCTGGAGAAGGACGGGCTTCTCATCGGCCGGGGCAGCACCGACAACAAAAACGCCGCCGTGGTCTGTATGCACGTGATGAAGGGCCTGCGGGAGCTGGGGATTCCCCTGCAAAGCAAGATCTCCCTCTATTTCGGCTGCAGCGAAGAGACCGGGATGCAGGACATTGAAAAGTTCGTGGAGGAGCAGCCTATGCCCGATTTCTCCATGGTGCCGGATACCGACTTCCCCGTCTGCCACGGGGAGAAGGGCATCCTCTCCTTCCAGGCCCACTGCCCCACCCCCTGGTCCAAGATCACCAGCCTGGCCGGAGGGGTAGCCAGCAACGTGGTCCCCGATTCCGCCACAGCCACCCTGCCCGGCGATCCCGCCCTCCTGGCCGAGGTGAAGGCCGCCGCCCAAAAGGCGGAGGGCATCTCTGTCGCCGAGGACGGGGGCGTTATCACCGTCACTGCCACCGGGCGCACCGCCCATGCCGCCCGTCCCCAGAAGGGGGTCAACGCCATCCATCTTCTCCTTCGCTTCCTGTCCGGCATCGAGAGCCTTGGGGCCGACCGGGAGATCTGCGCCTTGGCGGCGGAGACCACCTCCGACTGCTACGGGGAACACCTGGGCATCGCCGTGGAGGACGAGCCTTCCGGGAAACTCACCTGCATCAGCGGTATTGCCGCCACGGTGGAGGGCCGCCTGGTGATGCACTACAACGTCCGCTACCCCGTCACCCACAAGGGGGAGCTGGTCAAGGCCGGACTGGAGGCCACCTTTGGCCCCAAGGGGTGGAAGGTGGAGAACCTTAACGACAGTCTTCCCATGTACCTCCCCGCCGACAACCCCAACGTCCAGGAGCTGTGCCGCATCTATGGCGAAGTCACCGGCAAGGACGCCACCCCCTACGTCATCGGCGGCGGCACCTACGCCCGGCACCTGAAAAACGCCGTGGGCTTCGGTATGGAGACCGACACCCCCACCGGTCTCCCCGACGGCCATGGCCGGGCCCACGAGCCTGACGAGGCCATGATTATTGACGAGCTGGTGGACGCGGTGAAGATCTATCTGCTGTCCATCATCGAAATCGACGCCCTGCTCCATAAGTAAGGGCCAGCCAGGGATAAAGCGACGCCCCGCAGATCGAACGGCCTGCGGGGCGTTTTTGTACATAAAAGCCCACCTCCCGGAATCGTTTCTCCGGGGGGCGGGCCTTTTCCCGTCTTTATTCAAAATAGCCGGTCAAGCTCCCCTGTTGGAGGATGTGCCCCTCCGCCCTCCTCAGGAAGCGGCCCTTCGTGGCGGGAAAGGGCAGGGTGAGGACGCAGTCCAGGGCATAGACGGTAAAGCGGTAAAAATGCCGCCTGCCCTTGGGGGGCTTGGGACCGGCGTATCGGTACAGACCGTAGCCGATCCCCTGTCTGGCGTTTTCCAGGCCGGGGACCTTCCCGCCCCTTGGGAGCCCTCCGGGGATCTTCGAGGCAGCCGGCAGATTCCAGATGAGCCAGTGGGTGAAATCGGGAAAAAGCGGATGGGAAACATCCTCCAATGTAATGGCCAGGGTCTTGGCGGCCGGAGAAAGATCCCGGATCAAAAACTCGGGAGAACGGTCCTGCCCCCGCCCTGTGTGGACTGCGGGGATCCTTCCTCCGTCCTTCATTCCAACGCATTCAAGCAACAGCGCATCCATCCTTGAACCTTCCTTTCCTGGTTTCTACTCCGGGAACCGGCTCTGGGGGGTCATCCGCACCTTTTGGCGGTGGAGGAGCAGCAGAGTGCTGAACACATCCAGCACCGGAACAAGCTGAAGAAAATAATGTACCTTGTTCGGGACCGGGGGCGGCTGGCGGCGAAGGGCTTTCACTGCGACACAGCCCACGCAGCCGGTCTCCAGGATGAAGAAGCAGGTGATGGCGATGGGGATGGGGACAAAGATGAGGAGGATCCCCCGGGAAGCCGCCACAAAGACAAACCATACCGCAACGCTGTACAGGAAGTTCAGGACAAAGAATGGGATGGAGCCCAGCTTTAGGGTCCTCCAGGCCCGGATGACCCGATCGGTCTCCCTTCTCCCCCCGGCCCGGGCGGCCATAGCCACCGCCACCCAGCCCAGGAGCTGGCTTACCCCGATGAAGAACAGGTAGAATGTAAAGAGCCCCTGCCCAAGGACGGTCCACTCCCCGGCGAAAAGGAGTACCAGGGGAACGGCGACACTGAGGGCCAAGTGCAGGTACATAGCGGCTAAAAAGAGCTTTGCGCTTTTCATGGTGTCATCCCCTTTTTGTCAGCTTTCGGAAACAAGGAAGTAATAGGTCTCTGTGAGGCCGGCGCTGTCGGTAAACTCCAGGCAGAACAGACCGGGCTCCCCGAAGGTGAGGTCGTACCGGTCCCCGGCCTTCATAGGCAGATCATCCTCGGACCACTGGTTGTCTCCGGAAAGGCTCCCCTGGGCAACAGGGGTATAACCGGTTTCGCCCCCTTCCTCCAGGCGGGAAAGCCGGACCACAACGCCATCGGCAAAGCATTCTACAAAGTTTTTGGTGTCCTTGGGCACAGTGAGGACAATGGCATCCACCGTCTCCCCGTTTACCGTAAAGATCATGCTGGTGACCTGGACCTCGCTGGAGTCGTAGGCCTCAAAGGCGTAATCCCCCACCGGGAGGGATTCGGGGAGATCCAGGCCGGGGATGCCGGTGTGGTCATGCTCCCCCTCGTACTCCAGGGATTCCGAGGGCGGGGCGCTGGTCTCCGCCGGGGCGGAACTGCTCCCCTCCTTGGCGGGACTACAGGCGGCAAGGAGGAGCAGAAGGGCCAAAACGGCAGCAGCCGCTTTTTTGGGGTTTATGAGCATAGCGTAAAGATCCTTTCTTTTTATTCCACTGGGATGGCGGAGACAAAGCGCCAGCTGCCATCCTCATTTTCCGCCATTGTATAGCGGACGGTGCGAAGCTTCATGGTGCAGAGGGGGTCCCGGTAGAGGGTGACGTCAACCTGACTCTGCCCGTTTGCCGTTTTGGGCTTGGGGGTGAGGGTGTTGTAGAAGCTGCCACCCCGGCCCCAGATGAGGTAGCCGTTCTTTTCCTTGGAGTAGAACTTGGTTTGCTTCCCGTCAAAGCCGGTGATGCCAAAGAGCCTTTGGATGGCGGCGTCAATCTCCTGGGGGGTAAAGACCATCTCCGGGTCCTCGGGCTGGGTGCGGATCATGGCGTATTCCACCAGGGTCTCCGGGGGAAGTTCCTCCGGGGTGGTGAAGATCTGCTGGCCGAACCAGCCGATGAAATCGCTCACCGCCAGGGCAGGGGCCCACTCCTTTTCGTCCAGGGAATCGGACCAGCGGGTCTCCAGATGCTGCTCCGATGCCGGGCGGAAATACCAGGGGATGGGGCGGTCCCCGCCCCATCGCATCTCGTTGCAGGAGAGGAGCAGCCGGTAGTCCCCTGTCCCCTCCGGGAAGACCCCGGCCCCGTCCTCCACGGTAAGGCGGACGGTATAGTCTCCGTAGCTGTCCAGATCCTCGGCGGCGGCGGTGATCTCGGCGGCGGTGACCTTCATCTGCTGCCAGACGGTGGTATCGTTGCCGTAGCCGATGGCCTGGCTGATGGCCGAGACGTCGCCGCTTTGGAAGGCGGCCAGAAACTCCTCCGCCGCCTTCCGGGCTGCCCCGGCGGGGATGGCGGAATCTTCCCCGGAACCCTCCCGGAGGAGGGTCCGCTGGGCGTCCTTTCGGGTGCCGTTCAGCCGCCAGCCCCGGGCCGTCTTGGAGATGGACAGGGCGGTCTCATAAAGGGATCCGTCCAGGCCGGTCTCCTCAAAAACAAAGGAGGCGGCGGTGTCGGTGCGGCTTCGCAGGACGATGCTGCCCTCCACCGTCTCATAGGGAAAGGCAGAGGTAGCGGTGGCCCGCCAAAGGGCCCCGTCCCGGACCTGGAGCCGCTCCCGGCCCTCGCTGTCCTTGGCGGAGAGAAGGCCCTTAACCGTCTCGTCCAGGGCGTAAACCTCCTTAAGGCGCTTTTCCAGCCCAGCCCGGGTGGTGTACTCCTGGGTGGTCACCGGGGCGTAGTCCCTGGGATCCAGTTCCCCCAGGGCTTCCAGGTCCAACTCCAGGCCGTCGCCGAAGATGAGGTAATCCACCTGGTAATCCGCTGCCAGCAGTTCCTCAAAGGTTTCGGTCACCGACTGGTCGGTGTCGGCCTTGGGACCGCTGTCGCAGCCGGGGAGCAAAATCAGTGAAAAAAGCAGGACAAAACAGAAAAAACGGCAAATCGTTTTTCGGAAAGACTTCATCGGGCGGTACCTCCTTTTCCCCTATTATATCCCGTGTAGGCGGCTTCGTCAATTTTCTTCGGGGACAGGCGCCGCCCGCAAAAACTTGATGGGAAGGCCCTGGGCCATAAACATCTCCTCGTGCTCGGTGAGGACATTCTCCGGCAGGGCCTGGGCGGCCAGGTCCCAGGTGACATACTCCGCCTGGAATCCGGCGGCGGGAAGGTATTCCTCCAGGGTCTCCCGGAACAGCTCCTCGTCGTCGGTCTTGAACCAGAGCCGGGCCCCGGGAGCCATCCACCGGCGGTAGTTTTGAAGCTGCCGGGTATGGGTGAGGCGGTGCTTTTTGCTCCCCGGCTTGGGCCAGGGGTTGCAAAAGTTTACAAAGATCCGGTCCACCCGGTCCTGTTCCCCGAAGATCAGGTGCAGCCGTTCGATGTCCCAGGAGAGGAGGAGGACGTTGTCCACCGGCCTGTCCCCCCGTCCGGCGGCGGCCAGGGCGGCCTCCACCTTTCGCTTGGCCAGGACCAGCACCTCGCTTTTTAAGTCGATGCCGATATAGTTACAATCCGGATGGGCGGCGGCCTGCTGGGCCAAAAATCCCCCTTTGCCGCACCCCAGTTCCAAATGGATGGGGGCGCGGTTGGGAAAGGCAGCGGCCCAGCGGTTCCGGAGTTCCGGGGGATGATCTACAAAAAAGGGGCAGGCGGCAAGTTCCGGCCTGGCCCAGGGTTTTCTTCTCAGGCGCATTTTCAAGCCCCCTGCTTCTTCTTTCTCTTTGTTTTGGGCTCCTCTTCCCCCTGGGGAATGGCGTCCAGCAGCTTCTCCGCCAGCAGCAGGTCCCGCTGGGCCCGCACTGCCAGCTGGGTCACCAGGGCGGCCTTGGCCCGAGCCGGGTCCTCGTCCTCCCCCAGGGCGGAAAGCAGCTGCTCCGCCAGCTCCGGGGTCTTGGCGAAAGCCTCCCCTTGGGCCTCCAGAAACAAGCGGTAAAGCCGACCGGTCCCCTCCTCCCCGGCCACCGGGGCCAACAATTTCCCCAGGTCCTGGATGGTGAAGAGCCGCTTCAGCTGGCAGACCAAGGCCAGCGTCATCACATGGATGCGGTTGTATCGTTTGGCCAGGGGCGGCGGAAGGAGCCCCGCCTTGCTGTAATTATTCACCATGGATTTGGTGACAAAGGGGGCGTCCCCTTCCCGGCTGTAAAAATTCAGGCGTTTGTCCAAGTAGGTGGTGAGCTGGTCCATATAGATCTCCAGGTCGGGAATCTCCCCGGGAGCAACCTGGGGAGCCCGGGCAAGCCCCTGGGCCAGATCTCTGATCTCGTCCTTCCATTGCGGCATTACAAATCGCCTCCTGTAATCAATTATACCGGTTTTTCAGATGTTCTGCAACACCTTTTGTCATTCTAGCCACGCCAACCCTGCTGTGTGCAGAACGCACTTTGAAAAAAGAGGCGGCCCCGCCGGATCCTTCCCGGAGGGAGCCGCTTTTGTTCAAATGCCCATGTCGTCCTTGCTGAACCACCGCACCAGGTAGTTCAGCACCACCACAATGGTCACCAGCACCACCGCCAGGGAGGCGGTAAGGAGGATCTTTCCCTCCTCCTGGGTGGAAAAGACCACCGTCCCCACCGTCTCACTGCCCACGCTCCACAGCAGGGAGGAGAGGGTGATTTCCGAGAGGGTGGGCGCCACCACCAGGAAGAAGGAACCGTAGAGGCTGGGCTTTAAGAGGGGGAGCATAATGGTGGAAAAGGCCTTTAGGTGGCTGGCCCCGGAGATCCGGGAGGCCTCCTCCAGGGAACCGTCTATCTGGGTGATGGCCCCGGAAATGTTGTTGTACCCCAGGTTCATAAACCGGGCTACGTAGGCCACCAGCAAGATCCAGATGGTCCCGTAGAGCCGGATCCCTGTCACCGGCAGGGGCTGGGCAAAGGCCAGGATCATAGCCAGGGCGATGATGGTCCCCGGGACGGCGTAGGGCACCGTCACCATGGTCTGCATCAGCCGGACCCCCCAGAACTTCCGGATGCCCCCCCGAATGGCCACGTAGGCCACCGCCAGGGCCACCACTGTGACGATGACCCCCGAGGCAGAGGAGAGGAAGAGGCTGTTCCCAAAGGCCCGGCGGATGTTCCGGATGGTGAGGAGCCGGGAGAAATTCCGCAAAGTCACGTTTTCCGGGCCGAAGGGCAGGCCGAAGGTCTTGGTCAGGGAGGTGGTGAGGGTAGCCAGGATGGGCGCCAGGGTGGTGACGGAAAAGACCACCAGCAAAAAGGCGAAGAGGCCCCACTTCCCCTTTCCCAGGGGGGTGGGCTGAACCGGGGCGCTTTTGCCGCTGACCACCACGTACTTCTGGGCCGCCAGCACCCGGTTATAAAGGGCAAGTCCCAGCAGGCCAAACAGGGCCAGCAAAAGGGAGTAAGCCGCCGCCAGCTGGAGATTCCCCGGCAGGTCGGGGCGGTTGATGATGGCATAGATCTGGGTGGTCATCAGGCGGATCTGGTTGGGCGCCCCCAAAACGGCAGAGACGCCGAAATCCGCCAGGATGAACATAAACACCAGCAGGGTCGCCCCCAGGATAGAGGGGGTCAGCAGGGGCAGAGTCACATCCCGGAGGGTCCGCCAGGGGCTGGCCCCGGAGACCCGGGCGGCCTCTTCCACAGCGGCGTTTACCTTCTTCATGGCAGGCAGAACCACCACGTATGGCACGGCATACCGATAGATGCTCATGACGAACACCATTCCCCCCAGGCTGTACAGATCCACCAGGGGCTGGGACGCCCCGGCCGCCGACTGCCACAGCTGGTTGAAGAACCCAACCGGTCCCAGCAGGAAGGTCCAGGAGATCGCCCCGATAAAAGGCGGGATCAGGTATGGAATGGCCAAAAGGGACCGCCAAAGCCCCCGGCCCGGAACGTCGGTGCGGATCACTGCCCAGGCCAAAAACACCCCCAAGGCGGTGGAAAAAAGGGTGCTGGGAAAGACCACCTTTACGGTGTTCAGGACGCTGACTCCAATGGCCTTGTCCTGAAACACCGCAAGGTAGTTCCCAAAACCGTATCCCTGGGGGGTCTTAAAGCTGCTGAGAATCAGCACCACCGAGGGGTAGACCACGGCGAAGGCCAAAACCGCCGCCGTGGCCACCCAAATCAGGGTGGGGGCCAGCTCACGGGGCTGGACCCCCTCCCCACGCCTATGGATGGAAAAATGACGCAGGGAACGCTTTTGTGTCATGGTTCGTTCATTCCCCGAAGATGGAGGCGAATCTCTCCCGCAGGGCGGCGGAGTTGTCGGTGAAGTCCTGGAGGTTCAATTTCACCGTCTTGATGTCAGCCACCGCCGGGGCCCCCTCCGGGACCCCCACCGAGGGGTCCACCGGAATGTAGCCCTGTTCCACAAAGAACTTCTGGGCGTCCTCGGTGAGGAGGTAATCCAGGAAAGCCTCACAGGCAGCCCGGTTTTCCTCCGCCACGGTGGAGAGTATCGCCACCGGGGTGGGGACCATCACCGCCCCGGTCTCGGGCCAGACGGACTCCACCGGGGAACCTTCATTGGCGGCGTTTCGGGCCATAAAGTCCACGATGGAAACGGCGGCGTACTCCCCCGACGCCACCTTGGTCTGGAGGTTGCCGTTGGACTGCTCGAACTTGACGTCGTTGGCCTTCATGTCCTCATAGAGCTTCCAGCCGGGGCCCTCCTCCCCCACCAATCCAACCAGGGTGGTGAAGGCGCCGCCGGAGTAGCTGGGGTTGGCCATGGCAAAGCGGCCCGAGAGCTCGGGTTTCGTGAGGTCGTTCCAGTCCTTGATCTCTACATCGCACTTAAGGCTGTTGACGGCGATGATGTTGAAGATCTGGCGGACCTCCCAGGCCATGCCGTCGTTGTAGTTGAAGGAGGGGTCGATCTTCTCCGCCCCCTTGGGGGTGTAGCGGCGGAGAAGCCCTTCCTGGTCCAGCTGGTTCATGTATCCAATGTCCGCAAACCAGATGATGTCCGCGTCGGTGCTGCCGGTCTCCAACTCGGTGTCGATCTTGGAGATGACGGCCCCCGTACCGGAGCGGAACAGCTCGTACGTGATCCCTGGATTTTTACCGACAAAGTCCTCCAGCATATCGGTGACCAGATCCTGGGGCTCCGAGGTATAGACGGTGATCTTGCCGGTCACCTTCTTTTCCTCTGGCTGGGGTTGGCTCTGGGAAGGGATGCTGCTGCCCTGGGATGCGGAAGAAGGTCCTGTTTTTTCAGAACAGCCTGCTGCCGCGGCCAGGGTCAGCATCCCCGCCAGAGCCAGGGAAACTGCTTTCCTGGTTGCTCTGTGCATATGGATGCCTCCTAATGATAAAGTATCCCCTTCTCCCTATCAGACCGGGGAAAAGGGGACCATCTACATTATACCATTTTTTCTCACCGGGAGTTGTGTACGAATTTTTAACAAAGATTAGATTTTCTGCCGCTTAGTTCCAGTCCAAATCCCTGCTGTGCAGATTGTTAGGACACTTTATCCTCGGTGATAGGGCGGAAACCCTCCCCGGCGATTTCGGTGGCCTCCAGGACGATGACAAAGGCCTCCTTGTCCACCCCCCGGACGATCTCCTCCACCCGGTAGCACTGCTGGGCCCGGACGGCGCAGAGCAGCACCTGCCGTTCCGTCCCGGACCAGGCCCCAGAACCGTGGAGGAAGGTAACGCCGCGCTTCAGCGTCTCCATGATCCGGGCGGCGATCTCCTGGTTCTTCCCGCTTACCACCAGCAGTACCTTCCCGGTGTCCAGACCATAGAGGATGTTGTCCAAAACCTTCCCCGAAGCGAAAATGGCGATCATCCCGTAAAGGCCGGCTTCGATGTTCCGGAACACTGCCACCGAGAGGAGCAGCACCACCACATCCACCAAGAACAGCAGCCTGCCGATGGAGAGATGCCGGTACCGGAGCTGGAGGAGCCGGGAGACAATATCGGTGCCCCCGGTGGTGGACCCCCGCATAAACACCAGGGCCAGCCCCACCCCTGAAGCCACCCCGCCGAACAGCGCCGCCATGATCCGCTCCCCGGTATAGACCGGGATCCACAGCGTGATAACGTCCATCAAAACCGACTGGATCAGAACCGTTACCAGGGTACGCAGGGTAAAACGCCGCCCCAAAAATTTCCAGGCAAGCAGGATCAGGGGGATATTAAAGGCCAGGTTCACCGCACCCACCGGGAGACCGGTGAGAAAGTTCACCAGAATAGACAGGCCGGAAACGCCCCCGGGGGCGATTTGGGCCGGGCCTACAAAACAGGAGACTCCTACGGCTAAAATCGCCGCCCCCGCGACGGTGTAAAGCAGATCCAGGGCAAATTCCTTGGCTTTTTCCTTCATGGTCCTTCCTTTTCCTCCGGCGCCTGGCGGCTTTCCAGAATGGCAGCAAAAAGTTGGTTGATCCGGGCCGTCTGTCCGGTGAGGTAAAGCCACCCGAAAAGGGCTTCCACCCCGGTGGCGCAGCGGTAGACTGCCGGGTCGGTGTGTTTGGGGCACTTGGTAGAATTGGCGTTGCGCCCCCGGCGGAACACCGCTTCCTCCTCCTCTGTAAGAAGGGAGGCCACCCGCCGGTAGGCTTCGGCCTGGGCTTTGGCGGAAACCAGTTCCACCGTCCGGGTATGGAGTTTTCCAACCGGGGCGTTTCCCTGGGCCAGAAGATACTCCCGGGCCAGCAGTTCATACACCCCGTCCCCCAAAAAGGCCAGCGCCAGGGGGCTAAAAAGGCGGGGATCTCCCTGGGGCTTTTGTTCTGTCACAGCAAAGGCCCCCTTACCGCAGATATTCAAACTCGAAGTTCAGGATGCTCACCGTGTCCCCCTCCTGAACGCCCATCTCCTCCAGCTTGTCGATGATGCCGCTGAGGCGGAGGACCCGCTGGAAATACTGGAGGGACTCGTAGTCGTCCATATCCACCATCCCCAGGACGTGCATCAGCCAATCGGCCTCCACAAGGTACACCCCATCTTCCACCCGGATTGTAAACTGGTTGGGCTTTGCCTCGGCCAGCAGACGCTCCCGGTCCACCGGCTCCGGCTGGTACTCCTTAATGGGGGGCAGGGTCTGGAGCTGTTGGGCCACCGCCTTCACCAGTTCCTCGGTGCCCTGGCGGGCTGCGGCGGAAATGGCGAAAAAGGAGTACCCCTGGTCCTCTACAAAGGCCCGGAACTCCTCGATCTGTTCCGGGGCGGCGATGTCGCACTTGTTGGCGGCCACCAGCATGGGGCGCTGGGCCAGCTCCGGATTGAACCGCTCCAGCTCCCGGTTGATGGCGGCGAAGTCCTCCTTGGGATCCCGGCCCTCGCAGCCGGAGACATCCACGATATGGACGATGAGGCGGCAGCGGTCCACGTGGCGCAAGAACTCGTGTCCCAAGCCCACCCCTTCGCTGGCGCCCTCAATAAGGCCGGGAATGTCCGCCATAACGAAGCTTTCCTCCGGGCCCATCTTTACCACCCCCAGCACCGGGACCAAGGTGGTGAAGTGGTAGTTGGCGATTTCCGGCTTGGCGGCGCTCACCACTGAGATAAGGGTGGACTTGCCCACGTTGGGAAAGCCCACCAGGCCCACGTCGGCCAGGAGCTTCAGTTCCAATTCCACCTCGTAGCTTTCCCCAGGGTAGCCCCCCTTGGCAAACCGGGGAATCTGCCGGGTAGCAGTGGCAAAGTGGCTGTTGCCCCAGCCCCCCTTGCCCCCCTGGGCAACCCGCACCGGGTCCGGTCCGGAGAGATCCGCCAGAACGCGGCCGGTCCCCTTTTCCCGGACCACTGTCCCCTTGGGAACATGGATGACCAGGTCCTCCCCCGTCTTGCCGGAGCATTTCTTGGAACCGCCGTCCTGGCCCTTTTCGGCAAAATACCGTTTGCGGTACTTAAAATCGATGAGGCTGCTCAGGTTGGTATCCGCCACAAAGTAGACGTCCCCGCCCCGTCCTCCGTCGCCGCCGTCCGGGCCTCCCGCCGCCACGTATTTTTCCCGGTGGAAGGAGACCTTGCCGTTCCCTCCATCCCCGGCTTTGATGATGATGTGCGCTTTATCAACAAACATAATTTTTCTTTCTCCATTGTGATCCGATTCCAGGGCGTGTCCCTGAAATCAAGGCAGGGGCAGAGGGATCGCAGCGTGCTTGCTTTGGACGCCCTTTCGGGTCGCGCTCTAGTATTCCCCCAAACTGCGCCAAATCCCCATCCAGGAAACAAAACGGCGTCAAACGCTGCTCCCCCGCAGTCTACAAAAAATCCCAGGGAAAACCCCTGGGATTTTCGGATTGCTATTTGCCGTCAGTTCAGGCGGGGTAAACAGAGCATTTCTTCTTCTCTTTCCCCATGCGCTCAAACCGCACCCGGCCGTCCACCAGGGCGAACAGGGTATCGTCGCTGCCAATGCCCACGTTGGTGCCGGGATGGATGTGGGTGCCCCGCTGGCGGACCAGGATGTTGCCAGCCAGGACGTGCTGGCCGTCGGCCCGCTTTACACCCAGGCGTTTGGATTCGGAATCGCGGCCGTTCTTAGTAGAGCCTACACCTTTTTTATGTGCCATAGTCGAAACACCTCACTTTTTATTCAGCAGTCTCTTCCGCCTTGGGGGCGGCCTTCTTCGCGGTCTTCTTCTTGCCGGCAGCGTTCACTGCCAGGATCTCCACCTTGGTGTAGGGCTGGCGATGGCCCATCTTCCGCTGGGAGTCCTTCTTGGGACGGTAGGTGAGAATGGTGATCTTCTTGCCCTTGCCGTTCTTGACAACCTTGGCGGTAACGCCGGCGCCATCCAGATAGGGAGCGCCAAAGGTGGTCTCCCCTTCCCCGCCAACGGCGAGGACCTTATCAAAGGTGATCTCCTGGCCGGGTTCCACGTCCAGCTTTTCAATAAACAGGACGTCCCCGGCTGTGGCGGTGTACTGCTTGCCGCCGGTCTCAAAAATCGCGTACATATTAGGTTCCTCTTTCTCTTAGACTCGCTGCGGACAGGCGGCATCCCCCAAAAGAGGGCGCACTTTCAGAGCCTGGCACAAGCGGCAATTGTCATTTTAGCAGATTCCGGAGAGGTTGTCAACCAATTTTTCCGCTTTTTACGCGGCTTTTGGGACCAGCCCCGCAATGGCGTCCGGCTTTGGCAGTTTCACCTGCCGCTGCTGCCATCGGGATCCCTCTGCACATAGTCGGTCAATTCTTCGATGAACTGGGACACCGTGGGCTTGTCCCCCCACCTTCGGCGGAAAACCTCCCAGATCAGTCTTTCATCGGCGTTCTTCCAGTAGTCGTCAATAATGGTGCGAATGCTGGATTCGATGCTGGCAATGCTGGTGCAGCACTGTTCCGCCACAAGGGGGTAGATCTTTGCCCGGAAATTGATTAGGCGGTTCTCATCCTGGACGGCGTAGAACACGGTATAAGCGATGCGTTGAAATCCACAGTACCGGCGGGGGATGCCGATGCTTCTCAACGTTTCACAGATGGTCTCATAGCCGGGTCGAGGGATTGTTTTCATTATTATCACTTTCCTTTCTGTACAAACACGAAATGGTGTACAGAATAATGATAATTGGTAAAATATCCCTCTTCATTTTTTCGTGATTTTTCGATAAAAGATCAGAGAATGCAACAAAATTTTGTGTTGAAAACTAGGCGGTTTGACGGTAATTTTTCCGCAAAAAGGTTTTTAGAACGATCCGGCCGGACGGATGGCATCACCTGTCCAGCCGGATCCAACTTTGCAGACTGTTATCCCTCCCTCTGGGAAGGGAAAAACTTCCCTTGGAACCAATACCCGGTCCACAGGGTCCCGGTCAGCTTTTGGGGCCTTTTCTTCCGGTACTGTCGGTTCGATTCGCAGCGGCAAACAGATCCGCTTTCTTTGCCCTGGGAAGTTGATTGTATTTCAGCGGCATACATATTATACTATTTTTGAAATCAGAACGCAACTGTTGATGCCAAAGGAAAGGGGCGTATCGTCAGCTGCCGTTTTGCAGAGACTTGAGCCTTTCGATGTAATCGGTTAATTCTTCAACAAATTGGGATACGGTGGGCTTTTCTTCCCATCTCCGATGAAATACCTCCCAAATAAACTCCTCCTCAACATCCCGCCAGTAGTTGTTAATCAGCGTTCGTATACTGGATTCTATGCTGATGATACTTGTATTACACTGTTTTGCCACAAGAGGATAGATCCTCTGCCGGAAATTTATCAGCCGTTCTTCATCTTGGATGGCATACAGGATGACGTAAGCGATTCGCTGGAACCCACAGTAGCGGCGGGGGAGCCGAATGTCTCTTAATACCTCACAGATGGACTCGTAGCTGGGACAGGGGGCTTTTTTCATCTTATCACTTTTCCTTTCCAGAGAGTATTTTGGGATTAAGATAATGATAATTGGAAAAACTTCCCTCTGAACTTTTTCGTGATTATTCGATAAAATTTCAGGATAAGCGACAAAATCTACTCTTGAAATTTAGGCAGTTTGTTGGAATTTTGCAGGATTTTTGTTTCCAAAACAAAAGGAGGCCAAGGTTTTCACACCTTGACCTCCGTTATTCGTTTTGATGTCAAAACCACACCATCATAACAAAGCCGCCTTTGAAATGACGGATGTTCGTTTCGGGCAGCCTGCCTGGGTTTTCGGACCGCTCCGGCAGTGAAAGATCCTCCCCTATTTCATGGCCTTAAATCGTAAAGACAGGCAGCTGAGCCCCCCATCGATCTTCCGAAATTCGGAGGTATCCACCAGGATCACCTCATAGCCCATTTCTCTTACGATCCGTTCCACGGTGGGATAGCCCTCCGGCACCAAGACCTTTTCGTTTACCCAAATGCAGTTGGCCGCGTAGGCCTCCGCCTCCGGGATCTCATGGCGGTGATAGGGTGCAAACTCTTCTTTCCCGGTAAATTCGCCGGATACCAGCATATGGCCATGTTCCAAATAGTTTACGCCGGTCTTCAGATGAAGGACCTTTTCCAGGGGTACCTCCACCACCTGGTAGCCGTACTTTCCCAAGATCTCTGAAAACTGGCGGATCCCCTCGGCGTTGGTTCGTGCAGAACGACCGATATAAAAGGTATCGCCTACCATCATAACGTCTCCGCCCTCCATGGTGCCTGGGGCGGTGATAAATTCGATGCACTCCTCGGGGTAGAACTGCTTTATCACCGGGATCATCGCCTCGGTCTCCCGCGCCCTGGTGGGGGCGCCGGGATTGGAGATCACGGCGCATCTCTCTGTCAGGACAGCGGTGTCCTCTACAAAGCAGCTGTCCGGGAAGGTTTCGTCCGCCGGGAGTACGGTCACCGTTACGCCGCACTGCTTTAACGCCTCAATGTAACGCCGGTGCTGCTGCAGCGCCTTTTCATAATCCGGCTTCCCCAGCTCCGGGGCGGAGGTGATCCCCTCTGTAACCGCCTTACAGGGCGTTTTGACGATAACATTTGTAAACATTGCTTTTTCTCTCCTTTCGGAAGATGCCAGGCTCCCGGCGCCTTCCAGTTACAGTACCTTGGATAGGAAATCCTTTAGCCGCGGATCCTGGGGCCTTGAAAAGAACTCCCCAGGCGGGTTTTGTTCCTTGATCAGTCCCTCATCCATGAACATCACCCTTGTGGCCACCTCCCTGGCAAAGCCCATTTCGTGGGTGACGATCACCATGGTCATCCCATCCTCCGCCAGCTCGCGGATCAGGTCCAGGACCTCTCCCACCATCTCCGGATCCAGGGCGGAGGTGGGTTCGTCAAAAAGCATCACATCAGGATTCATCGCCAGGGCGCGGACAATGGCGATCCGCTGCTTCTGCCCGCCGGAGAGCATGGCGGGGTAGGTCTCCGCCTTATCCAGGAGTCCGATCCGGTCCAGCAGCCGCCTGGCGTTTTCCACCGCCTCCGTCTTTGTCTGGAGCTTCAGCTGCACCGGGGCCAGGGTGATGTTGTCCAGAATGGTCAAGTGGGGAAACAGGTTAAAATGCTGGAACACCATCCCCATCCTCCGCCGCATACTGTCAATGTCCACGTTGACGTCGGTCATGTTGACCCCCTCGAACCAAATCTCGCCCTCTGTGGGGATCTCCAGAAGATTCAGACAGCGGAGGAAGGTACTCTTTCCCGAGCCGGAGGGGCCGATAACGGCAATCTTTTCCCCCTGCCGGATCTCCTCGGTGATGCCGTTTAGGACCCGCAGGTTGCCGAACTGCTTTTTGATGTTCTTAACGCTTATCACTTTTTGCCAACCTCTTTTCCCATTTTGAAACGCATACCGACAGGCCGTATACCAGCAGGAAGTAGATCAGCGCCGTTATCAGCAGCGGAAAATAGGGCTGCATGGTGCGGCTCCGCACCAGGTCGCTGGCCCGGGTCAGATCCACCACGGCGATGAGCCCCACGATAGAGGTCTCCTTGATGACGGCGATGGCCTCGTTGCAGAGGGCGGGCAGGATGTTCTTTAGGGCCTGGGGCAGGATGATGAGCCGCATGGTGGCCACCCGGTCCAGGCCCAGGGAGCGGCCCGCCTCCATCTGTCCGTTGTCCACTGACTGGATCCCGGCCCGGATCACCTCCGAAACATAGGCGCCGGAGTTCAGGCCAAAGGCAACGATGGAGACGACGATGCTGTTGGAGATCCCCTGCATGACGATGAAGGCCATAATCATCAGCTGGATGGCCAAAGGGGTGCCCCGGATTACCGCAACGTACACCGCGATGAATTTATCTATCACGGTGACGGCCATACTGCCAAGGGTCTTTTTCTTACGAGGATCCCGCTGGGCAGCGACATAGCGGAACACCGCCGCCACCACGCCAATGACGATACCAATAGCCGCCGCCCCCAGGGTAATGGTAATGGTGTTGACAAAGCCTTTCAGAAAGATCTTCCAGCGGCTGTCCACCAGGAAAGCCTTATTGAACTGGGATAAAAAGCTCTCGATCAAACTCATTTTTCTCCTCCCGTTGTGAAGAAGCTGTGGTATGGCGGCGGGACGGAACCGCTTTTTTCCGTTCTGCCCGCCGCCGCTGATTTACTGCTCCAGCAGGGAGGCAAGCTCCTTGTGCTTTTCGATGCTGGCTTCGATGGTGCCGTCCTCCACCATGGGCTTTATGATCTCGTTGATGGCGGCGATCAGCTCGGTGTTGGCCTTATTTACCGCGATGCCGTACTCCTCTTTGGTGGAAGAACCGTCCCGGTACACCGCCTCGAAGCATTTCAGCCCCTCATTCACCGCGCAGAAGTTTTGGGCGGGAAGAATATCCAGCACTACAGCGTCCACCGTTCCCTTTTGCAGGGCCAGGCAGCCTTCGGTCAGGTTCTTATACTGGACCACCTCGGCGCCTGTATCCTTCAGGCATCCGCTGGAGATCTCCTCGGAGACAAGGAAGTCGCCTGTGGTGCCCAGATGGACCGCCGTCTTCTTCCCCGCCAGGTCCTCAATGGTCTGAACGGAGCTGTCGCCTTCTTTTACGATGATGTACTGGACAGAGATGGTGTAGGGATCGGAAAAGGCCATCTGCTCCCTCCGCTCCTCTGTAATGGTCATGGCGGCGATGACAATATCCACCGACCCGTTGTCGAGATACTGGGGAAGGGTATCAAAGGCTGCGTTGACAATCTCCAGCTTCACGCCCCAATGGTCGGCAAGCGCCTGAGCCAGATCGATGTCAGAGCCCACAGGGGTATCGGAATCCGCGATGTACTCAAAGGGCGCCCAGGCTGCATCGGTGCCCATCACCAGCTTGCCGGCCTTTTGGATGTCCGCTACCGTCTTTCCCTTGCTTCCGCCGCAGCCTGTCAAAGCGGCCGCCAACACTGCCAGAACAAGAGCCGCCGTAATGAACTTTTTCATTGTTTGATCTCCTCACTGATTGGTTTTTTCGGGATGGCACAGGCTTTCTTCCTGCCTGCGGGCCTTTACAAAATCTTCTATGGACTCGATCTGCCGGGTGGTCTCCTCTACGGCGGGTCCGCCGTAGCTTCCCCGAAGGGCCATGGAGTTTTCCAGGTTGATGGCCTCATAGACATCTTCCTCAAAAAGGCCGGAAAAGGCCTTCAGCTCCGCTGTAGTAAGCTCCTCCAGGGTCTTGCCCTGGGCTGTGCAGTGGGCCACCAGCCTGCCGGTGACTGCGTAGGCGTCCCGGAAGGGCATCCCTTTTTTGGTCAGATAGTCGGCGCAGTCGGTGGCGTTGATAAAGCCCCGCCCCGCCGCCTTACGCATATTGTCGGTACGGACCGTCATGGTATCGAGCATAGCGGCAAACACCGGGAGGCACATTTCCACCGTGTCGATGGCGTCAAAGACCGGCTCTTTGTCCTCCTGCATATCCTTGTTATAGGCCAGGGGCAGGCCCTTCATGGTGGTCAGCAGGCTCATTAGGTTCCCGTATACCCTTCCGGTTTTGCCCCGGACCAGCTCCGCCACGTCCGGGTTTTTCTTCTGGGGCATAATGGAGCTGCCGGTGGCATAGGCGTCGTCCAGCTCGATGAACTTAAATTCCCAGCTGCACCAGAGGATGATCTCCTCGGAAAACCGGGAGAGGTGCATCATCAATATGGATAGGGCGCTTAACAGCTCCAGGACGTAGTCCCGGTCAGAAACGCCGTCAAGGGAGTTGCTCATAGGGGCATCGAAGCCCAGGGCTTTGGCGGTCTGCCAGCGGTCGATGGGGTACGTGGTGCCAGCCAAGGCCCCGCTTCCCAAGGGGCATTCGTTTAACCGTTTGGCGCAGTCCTCCAACCGTTTCACATCTCGGGAGAACATATTGCCGTAGGCCATCAAATGCTGGGCAAAGGAGATGGGCTGGGCCCGCTGCAGGTGGGTATACCCCGGCATAACTGCGGTTTGGTACTGTTTCGCCTGCTTGCAGAGTACCGTCTCCAAATACAGAAGCCGGTCCACGATGATGGGGATATGTACCCGGACGTACATCCGCAGGTCCAGGGCCACCTGATCGTTCCGGGACCGGGCGGTGTGGAGCCGTTTCCCCGCCGCGCCGATCCGGGCGGTGAGAAGTGCCTCCACATTCATGTGGATGTCCTCGTTTTCGGTGGTAAACTGGATCTTTCCCGCCTCTATATCCCCCAGGATGGATTCCAGTCCCCCCAAAATAGCAGCGGTGTCCTCTGGGGAGATGATGCCGCAGGTCCCCAGCATTTTGGCGTGGGCCATAGAACCGGCAATGTCCTCCCGATACAGCCGCCTGTCAAAGCCGATGGAGGCGTTTAGCTCCTCCACCAGGTTGTCGGTCTCTTTTTCAAAACGTCCGCTCCAAAGTTTCATCATTACTGCTCTTTCCCCGTCGACCGGCTTACAGCTTGCCCTGCTCCCGCAGTGCGAGAACGGCGTCGGGAAGTCCCCACAGGTTGATGAAACCGGCGGCGTCGGTCTGGTCATAGCTGCTTTCGTTAAAGGTGACCAGTTCCTCGGAGTACAGGGACTGGGGGGAGGTGATGGAAACGGTGATGATGTTCCCCTTGTAGAGTTTCAGCGTTACCGAACCGGTGACATATTCCTGGGTCTTATCGGCAAAGGCCGAAAGGGCCTCCCGAACCGGGGTGAACCACTTTCCGTTGTAGATCAGGTCCGCGAAATCCACCGCCAGCTTTGCCTTCATATGGGCGGAATCCTTGTCGATGGTAAGCATTTCCAGGCACTGATGGGCTTTGTAAAGGATGGTGCCCCCCGGCGTCTCATAGACGCCCCGGTCCTTCATCCCCACAAGACGGTTCTCCACAATATCCAAAAGGCCGATGCCGTTGTCGCCGCCCAGCTTGTTCAGCCTGCGGATAATGTCGCTGCCCTTCATCCTTTCGCCGTCCACCGCCACGGGGATGCCCTTTTCAAAGTCGATGGTCACGCAGGTGGGTACATCCGGGGCGGAGATGGGAGAAACGCCCATCTCCAGAAAACCGGGTTTTTCGTATTGGGGCTCGTTGGCGGGGTCCTCCAGATCCAGGCCCTCGTGGCTCAGATGCCACAGGTTCTTATCCTTGGAATAATTGGTTTCCCTGGAGATCTTCAGCGGAACGTTGTGGGCTTCGGCATAGTCGATTTCCTCATCCCGGCCCTTGATGTCCCACTCCCGCCAGGGCGCGATAATGGTCATATCAGGGGCAAACCGCTTGATGGCAAGTTCAAAACGAACCTGGTCGTTCCCTTTCCCGGTGGCACCGTGGCAGATGGCGTCGGCACCCTCGGCCAAAGCAACCTCCACCAGCTTTTTGCCGATTACAGGCCGCGCAAAGGCTGTTCCCAAAAGGTACTGCTCGTAGCTTGCCCCCATCTTCAGGGCGGGCCAGATCACACTTTCCACCATTTCGTCCACCAGGTCGGCAACGATGAGCTTGCTGGCGCCGGTCTTCAAAGCTTTTTCCTCCAGGCCTTCCAGCTCGTCGTCCTGGCCCACGTCGCCGGCCACAGCGATGATCTCGGGGTTGTTGTAGTTTTCTTTCAGCCAGGGGATGATGATGGATGTATCCAGGCCGCCGGAATAGGCCAGCACGATTTTCTTAATGTCCTTTTTTGCTTTTTTCATTTGAAATTCCTCCTCGTATCGTTTGGAAAATTATACATAAAAATAAATAATTATTCAACCGTCATAATGCACAATCATTTTTCAGCCTTCTGCTGTTTTTATATGTGTCTGTTCTGCGGCCCAGGAAACTATGCTGATGCAGCAAGCATTACGACGGAAAAATTTTCGTCTGTCTTATCCCCACAGGACGAGAATTTGGCACAAAAAGCGAAACCGGCGGCATTAAGCAGGTGGTTTTGATGATGACAGATGAACCGTCTGTCTCCCCTGGCAAATGGTACGGCTCCTAACCGCAGGTGTTCCGGATATGGATTCCAGGCAGTTTTCCGTTCCGTCCTTTCCTGCATCGCCTCTTCATCAGAAATCAGAACAGCATATGATTTCACTTTTCTGGAAGAAAATACACTGGCAGATGCGGGAACAAAGGTCCCCTGCCTCTTGTTTCAGTTTGCATTTCTTTTGGAACACAACGGCGTATGCTTGCTGCGTCGGCGCTTCTTTCCATATCGTGAAATCCCAAACTCATAAATTTACTGTCATTTCATACCCATTCCATATTCCGGTGCTATACTACCCTGAAAAAGGGGGGGAACTACAATGGCGACGCTGCTAATTGTTGAGGACGACCGCAAGACCAACGATGCGATTTGTGAATATCTAAAGCCCGCAGGCCACAAGGTTATCCCAGCCTATGACGGCGGGGAGGCAATACAGCTTTTCCGTGAGAACAACATTGACCTTGTTGTGCTGGACATTATGCTGCCCCACGTCAGCGGCCTGTCCATTCTGCATGAGATACGGCGGACAAGCACAACGCCCATTCTGATGCTTACGGCTCTTGAGGATGAATATACCCAAGTCAGAAGTTTTGACGAGCAGGCCGACGACTACATGACAAAGC
>CAJUFK010000039.1 GCA_910585535.1 uncultured Angelakisella sp.
GTCAAACGGTTGGGAATACAGCTTCTAAGAAAGGGCGCAAAGCCATCCTTTCTTATGAGCCTATCCCAGAATTAGACGTATGTAGATTTCCCGGTAAGATGCGTGCGGATAATTCCGGGATAGGCTTTTAGCTTCTTTTCCTCGAAGTGACAAGCGCGGCCGGTAGCGTACCTAACCTGGGACCACGTACTTTACGAAAAGGATAAAATATATCGCTTTATACAATCCCCCTTCAAAACAGGCCCCCAAAAGGGGCCGCTTTTTGAACGGACGGAGCCCCCCGCTCCTGGCCGCCAACCCGCAGCCTTTCCCCATCCCAAGCCCTCAAAAGACCCGCAGACCCGAAAAGGCCCAGGTCGATGCCGACCCGGGCCTTTCCAGAAGATTAAAATTTTACGAAGATTATTGGGTCTCCCCTTGGAGAGTGGGGAGGGAGGATGTTGTTTGTTCTTTCCTTTGGTGTGTCTTTATTATAACCCAAAGGAAGGCGGCGATTCATCCTTTTTTGGTTAAGGCTTCGTGACAATCGGGTTACTTTAGGACGAGCCCCTGTTACAAACTGTATCCTTTGGGAAGAATTGCCGGGGAACCGCTTAGCTGATATAATCCTCGATGAGACGGGTAAGCTCCTCGTAGGTCTCCACCCGAATGCCCTCCCGGAGAAGAAGCTGGTCCGGTTCGGGGAGAGTCCGGACGAAGATGTCAAAGATCATCTCCGGTTCCCGGGTGGAGGGGGAAAGCACCGAAACCCGGCCCCCGTATTCCCCTAAAAGGTACCCGGCCTCCTCCACCGGGTCCGGGTCGGAGGACGAAGAGGGTTCCGGCCCGGATATGGAAGGGGAGACCTCCGGGAGGGGCTCCTTTTCCGCTTGCAGGGCCGGAGGGGCGGCCACCGTGTCCAGCCGGGGGACCAGGGCCAGGGCGGCGCCGGCGGCGATGGCCAGGGCGATGGCGGCGGCAGCCGCAGCATATCGTTTTAGCATTGGAAGCACCTCCTGAAAAGCGCCGCAGCGTCTCCTGCGGGGCAGTGTTTTTGAAACGTTTCCAGTATTGACCAAAACCGGGGGAAACATTCAAAAAAAGGTAACACTTCTGTGGTAAAGTGTGTTATAATAATCAGAGCAATGTCTTTGCTATTGGAGACAAAAGGAAGCAGCCTTTCGAGACTGTTTCGGATCTTACAACAAAAACGCCTCAAGGAAGCGGAGGTTTTGGGTATGAGAGAGTATGACAGAGATCGGGAGCGCGTCCCCCGGGAAGAGGAGGACCAGCCCGCCCCCAGAAGTTCCGGGGAGCGGCGGGGCCGGAAAAAGAAAAAGAAAAACCCGGTGGTGCGGCACATCTTCCGTGCGGTGGCCTCCCTAATCTGCCTGGGAATCATCGCCGGATGTATTTTGGCCTGCTATCTTACCGTTTACGCCTTCGATATGCTGGAAGACGACCAGTACATCCTGGACCTTGACGCCAAGCGGCTGGAATATACCACCTTTATGTACGCCCAGGATCCGGAGACAGAAGAGTGGGTGGAGCTTCAGCGGCTGTCCTCCGAAAACGGCAACCGCATCTGGGTGGATTACGACCAGCTGCCGGATACGCTTCTGGATACCATTGTGGCAGTGGAGGACAAGCGCTTTTGGGAGCATAACGGAGTGGACTGGGTGACCACCATCAAGGCGACAGTGAACCTTATTGGCCACAAGTTCCACGTCCCCTTCCTCACCTTTTACGAAGGCACCCCCGGCGCCTCCACCATCACCCAGCAGGTGACCCGGAACATCACCGAGGATAAGGAAGTAGATGTGATGCGTAAGGCCCGGGAGATCGTCCGGGCCCTTAAGCTGGAACGCCGCTATTCCAAGGACCAGATCATTGAAACCTATCTGAACCTGGTCTCCTTCGGCAACAACACCTACGGGATCCAGGCGGCGGCCAACCTCTACTTCGATAAGGACGTCAGCCAGCTGACGGTGGCCGAGTGCGCGTCTATTGTGGGCATCACCAAGGATCCCACCTATTACAACCCCTTTTACAACACCGAAAAGAACAGCGGCCTGGAAAATAACCTCAAGCGCAAGGACGACATCCTGTTTTTGATGCACGAGCAGGGAAAGCTTACCGACGAGGAGTACGAAACCGAACTAAACCGGGAACTGGTCTTTGCCAGCGAGAATAAGGAAAAAATGGTCAATTACGACCAAAGCTATTTTGTGGACTACGCCATCGAGTGTGTCATCAATGACCTGGCGGCCCAAAACGGCTGCACCTACCGGGAAGCCGAGGCCATGCTCCTCTCCGGCGGATACCGGATCTATACAACGGTAGATACCCGGGTCCAGGACATCCTGGACGAGGTGTACGAGACCTATGAGTTCCCCACGGTAAAGAACGAGGAGAAACCCCAATCCGCCTTTGTCATCACCGAGCCCAATGGCCGGATCGTCGCCCTGCGCGGGGGCACCGGCGTTAAGGAAGGGGCCCGGATCTGGAACCGCGCCACCGATACCACCCGCCAGGCTGGCTCCACCATCAAGCCCATCACCTCTTATGCCCTGGCGATCCAGCAGAACCTGGTGAACTTTTCCACCCTCATCGAGGACAAGCAGGTGGTCGTCAAACAGGACGAAGGCCAGCCGGACTGGAAGCCCGGAAACTTTTACGGAAACTTCAAAGGCTTTATGACCGTCTCCGAGGCCATCCAGCGTTCCTGTAACATGGTGCCGGTGCAGCTGGTGCAGATGCTCACCCCCCGAGCCTGCTGGAACTTCCTCCACGATACCCTAAACATCCAAAGCCTTTCCGAGATGGACATTGCCTACAGCCCCATGGCCCTGGGCTCCCTGACCAACGGCATCACTCCCCTGGATATGGCCGGAGCTTACCAAATGTACGCCAACGGCGGGATGCGGACCCAGCCCTATTGCTACACCCGGGTCCTGGACAGCCGCGGCAAGGTGGTCCTGGAGAACCGCCAGGCCCCCCAGCGGGTGATGGACTACGACTCCGCCACCGTGATGAACAAGCTTCTCCAGCGGGTGGTAAATGCCGCCCCCGGCACCGGTACCGACGCCAATCTGGGAGCCATGAATATCCCTGTGGCGGGCAAGACCGGCACCACAGACGACGATGTGGACCAGTGGTTCGTAGGTCTGACCCCATACTATGTAGGGGTCTGCTGGGTAGGTTACGACGATCAGTTCCAGCGGGATGAGGAGGGGAACCTTCTCTACGACGGCTATGGCCGGAAGATCCCCAACAGCGTCCGGTACAGCAGGTACCCGCCTCCGCTCCTTTGGAAGGAGGTTATGTCCCGGGTCCACGAGGGCCTGGAGTCCAAGGATTTTGCCGGCTCCTCCAGCGTCATCGCCCTGAAATACTGTACCCTTACCGGTTACGCCGCCACCCCGGACTGTGAGTACGCCATCACCGGCTGGTATAAGAACGAGAATATCCCCAGCGCCTGCCCCTATCACACCGGCATGAATCCCGATGTTCCCCTGGTGGGCCAAAAGAGCCCGGATCCGGATGATATGTTCCCCGAGGACGATTACGACCCGGATGACGACGATGATTGACCGATCCCCCCACCGGGAAGCTTCTGCTTTCCGGCGGGGGATGCTTTATCTGCTTTCTCCACAGAAAAGGAGGTAGGATATGCAGATCTCAAGCAGATTCACCATTGCGGTTCATGTCCTTTTGTGCATTGAGTTTTTTAAGGACAGCCGCAAGGCGACCAGCGACTTTCTCGCATCCAGTGTGAATGCCAATCCTGTTGTAATTAGAAAGCTGCTACAGCAGCTGAAAAGGGCCGGGATCGTTCGGGTTGCACGGGGAAGCGGCGGTGCGGAGACCGCCAGACCCCTGGAAAAGATCACCCTCCTGGATCTGTACAACGCCGTGGAGTGTGTGGACAGGGGAAAGCTGTTCCATTTCCATGAAAATCCAAACCTGCTCTGCCCAGTGGGGAAAAACATCCATGAGGTTTTAGACAAGCGGCTGGAAAAGATACAGGAGGTCATGGAGGTCCAGATGGAGTCGGTGACGATGAGGGATCTTTTTTGGGATGCACAGAAGCTGATGAAGTAAGCCCCCAATTGGGGGCTGATTTTTTTTAGAAAATTCGTTGTAACTATTGACAATACAACAAAATCGTGGTATAACAATAATTGTAACGATGATTGTTACATTAAGAAATGGAGGTATCATAATGAAAAAGTACAAAAAGGTGAATGTTCCCCAGGAGCCGCGAGTCGAACTGCACGACACCCTTTCCCTCACCGGGGCGGAGATCAGCCTCAATCATTTTTCCGCTGGAGCCGGTGTGCCCTTTGTTCACTCCCACAAGCAAAACGAGGAGATCTATGGCGTCCTGGCCGGGAGGGGCAAGGCCATCATCGACGGGGAGACGGTGGCTCTTGTTGCCGGTGACTGGCTCCGGGTCGCCCCGGCAGCCAAGCGCCAGTTCTCCGCAGCGGAAGATTCCTCTCTCAGCCTTCTCTGCATCCAGGTCAAGGAGAACTCCCTGGACGGATATACCAGGGATGATGCGGTAGTCGAGGGTTAAAACTGTCATCAAAAAAAGGCCGCACAACCCGAATCGGGCTGTGCGGCCTTGCCATTTCCTGCTGTTCTTCAGTCCTCCAGCATAGGGTCCAGGGTGCGGCGGGCCATGATCTTTTCCAGCCAGGCCAGCAGTTCCCGCCGGACCTCCTCCCGTTCGGTTTCGTTAAACATTTCGTGACGGCCTCCGGGCCAAAGGCGCAGCTCCACCTCCCGGCATCCGGCCCGAAGAAGACCGGCGCAGACCTCCCGGGGACCGGCGCCCATGGCCCCTACCGGGTCTTGATCTCCGGCGAGAAGGTAGACCGGCAGGCTTTTGGGCATGGTGGCGTACCATTGGCTGGAATTGCACTCCTCCAGCATGGAGAATAGCTCGTAGTAAGCGGAAACGGTAAACTGAAAAGCGCATTGGGGGTCCGCCAGATAGGAGGAACAAACCGCCTCCTCCTTGCTGAGCCAGTCCACCGGCGTCTTTGCCCCGGGGATAGCCCGGCTGAAGCTTCCGTTGGCAAGCTGGTACACCTGATGGGAAATGTGCTTTGGCCCTTTGACCAGCTCCACCCCCCGGGCCAAAGCCTGTCCCAGGGGGGCGGCGGGATTCCGGCCCGCTGTTCCGCTGAGGATCAGCCCGCTAAGGGTCCTCCCAAACCGCTGGGCAAAGAGCCGGGCGATAAAGGAGCCCATGCTGTGCCCAAGCAGAAAGTAGGGAACGCCGGGGTATCGCCCTGCCATCTCCCTGCGGAGAAGTTCCAGGTCCTCCACCAGATACTTCCGGGAGCCCCTGGGGCCGAAAAAGCCCAGCTTTTCCCGGTTAAGGAGGGCGGTGGCCCCATGGCCCAGGTGATCGTTGCCGCAAAAGACCAGCCCTGCGTCGCAGAACGTCCGGGCCAATTCCTCATAACGATCTACATATTCGCACATCCCATGACTCAGCTGAACGACCCCCCGAACCACGGCCCCCTCGTCGGGGGTGAAGATCCGAGCAGAGACCCTCCACTTCCCATTGGAAGAGAGGTAGGTGTAGACTTCCCGATTCATCTTCTTTCCTCACCTTTCCTGCGGTCTATTCCGTTAGGTGGACAGGGGCCAGGCCGATGTAGGGAAGAATCCCCTGGCTGCTGTCCCTGCCTGCCTCGGCCTTATCCAAAACGCCCACCGGGCGCAGAGAACCGTCCTGCTCCACCAGATAAAATTCCACCTGGTCAAAGCGGAGCCACAGTTTCCGCAGCAGGCTGCTGCCCTCTCCGGGAAGGCCGGTGACCACCGCGGCGGGACGGCGTTCCCGGATCAGCTCCCCCAGGAAGCGCTCCGGACGGGGGCTGTAATGAATGGTCATAGCGGCGTCGTGTTCCCGGCTGGTCTGGAACAAGAACTCGATGGCCTCCGGGTTGCTGGCACGGCTGGGGTCGGAGACATTCACCACCTCCAGGGCGGCTTCTATGCGGTCCGCCAGCATCCGGCCGGCGGTGATGAGCCGCTGACAGCGAAACTGGTCGGTGACCAGCGCCAAGACCACGGGAGGAGGACCCCCCGCAGGTTGTTTCGATTTTCCCATGATGCGTTCTCTCCTGTCTTGAAAAAGTAGCGATACTCTCCTCATATGTACAGTATAAACGAAAAGGCAGCGGTTTGGAATGGCCTTGGGGGAAATTTAACCGAAAGTTTTCAATTTTATCATACCTCATGGTGAAGTGAATTATTTGACAAAAGACGCCGAAAGGGATACAATTATTTTTAACGGCCTGGGGCGGTCCAAAAACAGGGCCGTTTGTCTGGGCAAAACCGTATTCACAGCGCCTTGGCTGGGGGTACAAAGATGATAACGCCCTGGGGAAGGCATTAACACTTCCCTGGGCTGGAAAGGAAGAAGGGATCTGATTTGAAAGACGACCGGCCGATTTCCGTCTCCGTTATCCGGCGGCTGCCCCGGTACTACCGGTTCTTAGGGGAACTGTTGGAAAAAGGAGTAACCCGTATCTCCTCAAAAGAGCTTTCCTCCCTGATGAAGATTACCGCCTCCCAGATCCGCCAGGATCTCAACTGCTTTGGCGGTTTTGGCCAGCAGGGATACGGCTACCAGGTGGAGATCCTCCACAAAGAGATTGGGGAGATCCTGGGTCTGAGCAATGAGATCCCGGCGATCCTGGTGGGAGCGGGGAACCTGGGGAAAGCGGTGGCTCCCCAGCTTTACTCCAAGAAGCGGGGCTTCCACCTGATTGGGGCCTTTGATATTGACCGGCGACTGGTAGGCACCACCCTGCGGAAAAGCGATGTTGCGATTTACCACATCGATGACCTGGAAGAGTTCTGCGAGAAGCACAAGCCCCTGGCGGCTATTGTCTGCGTCCCCAAAAGCTCCGCCGCCCAGCTGGCGGACCGTCTGGTGAACGCGGGGATCCGGGGGTTCTGGAACTTTTCCTCCTACGATTTTCCCTACCACTATGACAACATCGCGACAGTCAATGTCCATTTGGGGGACAGCATCATGACCCTTTCCTACCTGATGACCCACATGGATGATAAGGGCAAGCAGCCCACAACTTTGCGGTGAGGAGGGAACCGGAATGACAAAAGGCATTCTCATTCGCCGGGCAGGGAAATTGGTAAACCGGAGGACCCTGCGGTTTCTGGCTTTGGCCGGAACGGTGCTGACAGTTTGTACCGCCGTAATGTCCGCCTTGGGAGCCCTGCTTATGGTGCGGCAGCTTCAGCTGGTCTCTGCCCAGCGGAGGGCCCTGCCGGTGCTGCAAAAAGCCGCGGAGGTCTACCTGCGGAAAAATGCCCCGGAGGAGCTTTCCCAGAGGAAGAAGCGGCTCCTCTTCCGGAAAGGGGAAGAGTCCGCCCCGGAAAACAGAGAAAAAAACGGCGATTGACCACAAAAAGGCGGACCCCATGGGGGTCCGCCCTTTTCTATGCTCTCTTTAGGGGGTCAGCTTACTTGGCGTTGCCAGCAGCCTTGGTGAGGGTGTCGAAGAAGTCGCCGCAGGACATGGTGCAGGAAGACTTCAGATCCTCGATGTCGGGAACGTTGGTGTGGCCGTTGACCTCGGTGACCTTCATGCCGGCAACATCAGCAGGGGTCTTGCCAACAGCGTAAGCTTCCAGAGCGGCGATCTGCTCGTACCACTCCTTGCCGATGGCGGAGGCGGGCTTCATGTTGTAGCCTTCCTTCAGCTCCTTCTTGGACTGGACAGCATCGGGAACGGTGACAACGCCGGCGGTGGTGACAGCGGTCTTGCACTGGACAACATCCCAGGACACACCCACGACCTTGCCGTTGGAATCCAGGGTCACGGCGCAGGCGGTGACGTCGAACTGGCTGCTGCCGTCAGCGTCAGCGGAAGCGTTGCTGCTCTTGGGGTTCACCTTCATGCCCAGGCCCAGCTTCAGGGAAGGGGCGCTGCAGCCGGCGACCATCAGGAGTACCAGGGTCAAAGCGAGAAGTTTCTTCATGTTTCTTTCCTCCAAATGTTCTTTTCAGTACCAGGGGATAGGCCCCCGGCGCTTTGGTTCTATTATATTGTAACAACACAGAAATAGCAAGAGGGATTTTCCTTTTCCCACACGGGTTTATTTATATTCAACAAATATGGACGGAAAAAATGGAAAAACAGGTGCCTTTCTACGATTCCCCCTTTGCTCTGTCCAGGAAATAACTGGAAATAAAAAGAAAAAACCAGGGCCCTCAGCCAATTTTTTTCTTTTGGGAAATCTTCGAGAAGGTCCTCCAAGACTCTTGCCATGGGCGGGATTATCCTTTATAATTATCTTGTATCCCTGTACCCCTTTGCCAAAGGAAAAACAGGCAAAAGGGGAGAAAGGTGACATAGGAGGTGTCCGAATACTGATGAGAAGCGCAACGCAAACCCCGCTCATCCTGATTGCCGACGACTCGGAAATGAACCGAGCCATGCTGGTGGAGATGCTGGAGAGCGAATACGATATTATCGAAGCGGAGAATGGGGAAGAGGCGGTGGAACAGCTCCGGCTCCATGGCCTGGAACTCTCCCTGGTCCTTTTGGATATTGTGATGCCAAAGCTGGACGGCTTCGATGTGCTGGAGGAGATGAACCGGAACCGGTGGATCGAGGGGATCCCCGTCATTATGATTACCTCGGAGACCACTGCGTCCCGCATCGAACGGGCCTTCGAGATGGGGGCAACCGATTTTATCAGCCGACCCTTTGATCCGCTCATCGTCCACAAGCGGGTGGTGAACACCATCTTCCTGTTCGCCAAGCAGAAAAAGCTCATCAACCTGGTCACCGATCAGATCTATGAAAAAGAGCAGAGCAGCAGTCTGATGATCGACATTCTCAGCCATATTGTGGAGTTCCGCAACGGGGAGAGCGGGCTTCATGTCCGCCATGTAAATCTGCTTACGGCGATGTTTCTGCGTTACCTTTCCCAGCACACCGAGAACTACCGCTTCTCCGGGTCGGAGATCTCCCTCATCAGCACTGCCTCCGCCCTCCATGATGTGGGGAAAATCGCCATTGATGAAAAGATCCTCAACAAGCCCGGCCGGCTGACAAACGAGGAATTTGCGATTATGAAGACCCACGCCGAGGTAGGCGCCCAGATGCTCAAGGATCTGCCCATCCATCAGGAGGAGCCCTTGGTCAAGGCGGCCTACGAAATCTGCCGCTGGCACCACGAGCGGTATGACGGCCGTGGTTATCCCGACGGCCTTGTGGGGGACCAGATCCCTATTTCGGCCCAGATCGTTGCCCTGGCCGACGTCTACGATGCCCTGACCAGCGAACGGGTCTACAAGCCCGCCTTTACCCACGAAAAGGCGGTGGAGATGATCCTGGGCGGGGAGTGCGGAGCGTTCAACCCCCTTCTGATGGACTGCCTGCAGGCCCTTTCCGGCAGCATTCAGGAAGAGCTGCGGGGGGATAACCCGGTGCGGGCCAACGAGCGGGAGATGCGTAACATCGCCGAAGAACTGCTCCGCCACAAAGAACTTACCGCTTCGGAGCGGACCCTTCACCTTTTGGAGCATGAGCGGATGAAATACGCTTTCTTTGCTTCCCTCACCAAGGAGATCCAGTTTGAATATACCACCGCCACGGATATACTCTCCCTCTCCGCCTGGGGCGCTAAGAGCCTGGGCCTGGAGGAGATTGTTATGGATCCCTTCCACAACGAGAAGGTCACAGCCATCCTGGGGCGGGAGGTTTGGGAGGAGCTTTTCCAGACCCTGAAGGGCACCACCGAGGCGGAGCCCGACTTTATTTATGACTGCCAGATCCACTACCCCGAAGGGGACCGCTGGGCCAGGATCGTGGCCAGGACCACCTGGAGCCCGGAGGAGCCGGCGGAGTTTACCGGCGTCATCGGCAAAGCCGTGGACATCCACGATTCCCGCCTCAAGCTGCGTAAGCTGGAACAGATGGCTTCCCACGATCCTCTCACCGGGCTGCTGAACCATGCTGCCGCCCGGGAACAGATCAAGGCCCGGATGGAGGTCTCCCCGGAGACCAGTTACGCCCTGGCCATTCTGGATCTTGACCACTTCAAATCCGCCAACGATACATACGGCCACAGCTTTGGGGACCAGGTCCTCTGTTTCCTGGCCGGACGGATCCGTCAGACCATCCGCGGCGGGGACATTGCCGCCCGGGTAGGCGGGGACGAGTTCCTGATCTTTCTGGAATATAAGCAGGAGCCGGAATCGGTGATCCAGCGTATTTACAGTTCCCTGGGAGGGGAGTACGAGGGTTTCCGCTTGGCGGTGAGCATGGGAGTTTCGACCAGCATAGAGGCGAAGGGGGATTACAGCGCGCTGTTCCAGATGGCGGATTCCGCCCTGTACACCGTAAAGCGCGGGGGCAGGGGACAGTACCGCTTCTATGACGCGGCGACCATGGAGGATGCTCTGTCGGAGATCACCCCCATTGATGCGGATGCGAAGGAGGAAAGGTAAAATGACTTTGAAGGAATGCTACGATGCAATGGGCGCCAACTACGAGGAGGTTCTGGGCCGGCTGCGAAGCGAGAAGCTGATCCAGAAGTTTGCCCTGAAATTCCTGGATGACCCCAGCTACGATCTGCTGGTTACCTCCATGGAGGCGGAGGATTACGCAGAGGCTTTCCGGGGGGCCCATACCATTAAAGGGGTTTGCTCCAACTTAGGGTTTACAAAGCTGCTGGCTTCCAGTTCCGCTTTGACCGAGGCGCTGCGAAATGGTTACACCCCAGAGGCGGCAGGTCTGCTGGAAAAGACCAAGGAAGACTACGCCGCGACCATAGAAGCGCTTCGTGCCTTCCAAAACACCAATTCCTGACCACCCAGAGAAGGAAAGAGAGAGGAAACCATGAAAAACAACAGCACCACCACCACCCGCTTCCTCAAATTCAGCCTAGCAGCGGTGGTCGCCCTTTGTGTGTTGATCTTTGCCTGTCTGACAATCTACTCCGATAAGGAGACCAAGAAAACCATCGAGGAAGTTGGCACCATCTATATGACCGGGATGAGCGAGCGGATTACCATGCACTTTGATACCGCCATCGATTACCGCCTTTCCCAGCTGGAAAATGTGGTCGAAAACTGTCCCCCCGGCCTTTACAGCAATGAAACGCTTTGGGAACGGCTGGCCGCCAGCGCAGAAGCCCGGGAGTTTGATTACCTGAGCCTCTATTCCGCAGAGACAGGGGAAGAACGCTTTTACGGAGGGAATGTAGCCGTCAGCGACCCAGCCCCATTTTATCAGTCCATGAAGGCCGGAGAAAAGAAGGTGGCAGTGGCGGAAAGCGCCACTGGAATCCGGATGCTGATGATGGGGATTCCTGCCGCCTACCCCATGAAAAACGGCGGAACCAGCGACGCTGTCCTTGCGGCGCTTCCCATCGATTATCTTCAGCGGATGCTCTCCCTGGATGACAACAACTCCCTGGTTTACTGCCACGTCATCCGCCGGGACGGCAGCTTTGTCATCCGCAGCGGGGATGCTTTCCGGGAAAGCTACTTTGACCGGCTGGGGGCGATGTTCGGCGGAAAGGACAGCGAAGAGGCGTCCCAGCATATCAAGGATCTTCAGGACGCTATTGCAGCCAGAGAGAACTATTCCAACATCTTTACAGCAGGGGACATGGAGCGCAGCCATATCTACTGCACCCCTCTGCCAAGTTCCGAGTGGTATTTGGTAACGGTGCTTCCTTACGGTGAACTGGATAACATCGTAAATAACTACAACCACCAGTGGATGCGGACGATGCTGGGGGGCTGTGCCATTGTTCTTGTGGCATTGCTGCTGGTCTTTGCCCGGTATTTTGCCATTACCCGCCAGCAGATCATCCAGCTGGAGGAGCTTCGGGCCAAGGCGGAACGGGCCAGCCAGGCCAAGAGCGAATTCCTCTCCAACATGAGCCATGACATCCGCACGCCTATGAATGCCATTGTGGGGATGACGGCCATTGCTATCGCCAACCTTCAAAATCCCCAGCAGGTGCAGAACTGCCTCAAGAAGATCTCCCTTTCCTCCAAGCACCTTTTGGGCCTTATCAATGATGTGTTGGATATGTCCAAAATCGAGAGCGGCAAACTGACCCTCAGCGCCGATCTCCTCTCCCTCCGGGAGGTGATGGACAGCATCGTCAATATCGTTCAGCCCCAGATGAAGGCCAAAAACCAAAAGTTTGATGTCTTTATCCACAACATCATTGCCGAAAATGTCCTTTGCGATGGGGTGCGGTTAAATCAGGTTCTGATTAACCTCCTCTCCAATGCCATCAAATTTACCCCGGAGGGCGGGGAGATCGAGATTGCCCTTTCCCAGGAGGAGTCCAAAAAGGGTGCGGATTATGTACAGGTCAATATCCGGGTAAAGGATACCGGTATTGGTATGACCCCGGAGTTCCAGAAGCGGATCTTCGAGTCCTTTGTCCGGGAGGACAATACCCGGGTACACAAGACAGAAGGCACAGGACTGGGGATGTCCATTACCAAGTACATTGTAGACGCTATGGGCGGCGCCATCGACCTCACCAGCGCTCCCGGGAAAGGCACCGAGTTCCGGGTCACCCTGGATCTGGCCAAGGCGGAGATCACCGAACAGGAGATGCTTTTGCCCACTTGGAAGATGCTGGTGGTAGATGATGACGAGGACCTTTGTAAAAGTGCAGTGAATTCCCTCCGGGAGATCGGCATTGACGCCGAGTGGACCATGGACGGGGAGAGTGCGGTCCAAAAAGCGATCCATCAGATCCAGTGCCGGGAACCCTATCATATTATCCTCCTGGATTGGAAGCTGCCGGGGATGGACGGCATCCAGACTGCCCGCCAGCTGCGCCAGAAGTGCGGGAATGATGTCCCCATCCTGCTGATCTCCGCCTACGACTGGGGGGAGATCGAGGAGGAGGCCCGGGAGGCCGGGATCTGCGGCTTTATCTCCAAGCCCCTGTTTAAGTCCACCCTGTTCTACAGCCTGCGCCAGTTTATCGGGGACGGGGACATCCCTGCAACCGAAAGCGCACCCCATCGGGAGCGGGTGGACCTTTCCACCCGGCGGGTGCTGCTGGCGGAGGACAACGACCTTAACTGGGAGATTGCCGAGGAACTGCTTTCTGAACTGGGGCTTAGCCTGGAACGGGCAGAGAACGGCCAAATCTGTGCCGAGATGTTCCGGCAGGCGGAGCCGGGGTATTACGACGCCGTTTTGATGGATGTCCGGATGCCGGTGATGACCGGGTATCAGGCCACAGAGGCCATCCGGGCCATGGATCACCCCGATGCAAAGGACATCCCCATTATTGCCATGACTGCCGACGCCTTTGCCGAGGATATGCAGAAGTGCCTGGACTGCGGCATGAACGCCCACGTGGCCAAGCCCATTGACGTGGACCTGGTGGCACGGCTGCTGATAAAGTTCATTGAGGAGCGGGAAGAAGGCAGGCGATAAGACGCACAAAAAGGACCGGTACAGAGTTATCAGTCCTTTTCTGCAAAGTAAGGGGGCGGTACTGCGTACCGCCCCCTTCGTTTTTGTGACTGCTCTGGCTAAGATTTTCCGCGGGGCTGCAAAGCCCAGACGGCACCCACGCCGCTCCGGGCCTAAAATCAGCCGTCGAGAGAGAAGCAGCTGAATCCCTCAAAATCTTCGTCGTACTCGCATTGGATGATATGCCCTTTGTCCAGGGTCTGGTCGAAATACTGGATCTGGAAGGTGCTCAGATCGATAGTGGGCTTTCCCAGCCGCTGAAAAAGATTGGCTGCGGTGACCCCTTCAAAAATCTCCTGCAATTCCGGAAGAAGAAACTCTGCCAGCGCCTGCTGCTTTTCCCCATAAAGGCGCGCCAGCTTCCGGGCTTCCTCCTCGTAGTCCTCCCGAGGCTCCTCACAGGCAAACGCCACACCGTCTATCTCCACCATGTACTTTTCCAGATCATCGTCAAAGTGAAACAAAAGAGCAGCTTCTTTTTGTGTTTTGTCAGGATGGTATGTAGTCCAGGAACATCATGTTCATATCCACCCCGCCGCTGATGCCGGAGACACTGCCAGTGGAACTGTACTGCCAGATTTTGAAGTTGTAGGGGAAGAAGGGCACCCGGTAGTACATGGCCATCCATAGGTCGTAGTCCTCCAGCTGGGCCACCATCCCCTCGTGTTCCGCCAGGAATTTGGCGTAGGAGTAGTACATGGACTTGTAGCCGCCGCTTTCGATGGTGTCGCAGAAGGCGGAGACCATCTTCACCGCCGTGGAGGTGGACATCCCGTAGGTGCGGTAGGAACTGTTCGCGCCGCCCTCCAGGTCAAAGACCACCGGCAGATCCAGGCTGTAGCCGGAAAGCTCGTCCAGGCAGAAGTTGGCCTCCTCGATGGCTTCGCTGCGGGAGACAGCCTGGGAATAGAAGTAAACCCCTACCCGAACCCCGGCGGCCTGCGCCCCCTGGATATTCTGGTGGAAGTTGGTATCCAATTTAATGGCTCCATTTGTGTAGCCCCGGTATCCCAGGCGGATAAAGGCGAAATCTACCCCATCGGCCTTGACGGCGTTCCAGTTGATGTTCCCCTGGAAGACCGAAACGTCAATGCCCTTCAGCACCCGGGAGACGCCGCCGACTACATAGTCCTTTTCCCGGCTGTAGTGAACCAGGTTGTCCCAATCGTAGCTGTGCTTGGCTACGCCCTTTTCCACCGGAAGGTACTCAAAGGAGTTGCCCTTTTTGAAGATGAAATAATCGTCGATGAACCGCTGGACATACTGGCCGGGAAGCTGATACTCCACGGCATAGCGCTCGAACCGGTCCAGGGTGATGGTGCTTTTGCCGCTGATGGCAGAGAGAAAATCGCTGGGCACCGAGGAGTAGTCCTCCGCCACCCGTTCCAGATCAGAGACCCTGATGACCCCGTCCTTCACCAGGGAATTAAGCTTCCCGGAGGAGGGGTTCCGGTTTGAGGTGGGCTGGATGGGGGTAGGGGCCTGCCCTTCCACCACATAGGCCACCCCCCTCAGGTCTTCGATCCGTCCGGCCCCTGTGCCGAGAGGAAGTAGGAGCAGAGCGGCGGCGCAGAGAAGCGCCGGGACTCTGCTGCGGGAAAGCGCCCTTTTCTTCATAGGAAACCTCCACTTGTATACAGAAAATGCTGTCGAAATACGGCTTTTTTAATTATACCTTATTGGGTAGGGGTTTGGCAATAGATTTTTTTCTAAGAAGCAAGAAAAGCCTAAAACACTGCCCGCCTGCACCCTTTTTCTCCCTTTGGCATAGGATGAGGGCAAAGAAGGGGATCGCCATTTTAGACTGAGACGGCGATCTTCCGTAAGAAAGGGGCGTTTTCCTATGCCGATGAACCGTCAATACCGACCCTATCCCTGCTGTCCCCCCGGCCCTCCTGGCCCCCGGGGGCCTATGGGACCCCAGGGGAAGATGGGCCCTCCCGGGCAGCGGGGGATCCCGGGCCCGGTGGGCCCCAAAGGGGAGTGCGGCCCCGCCGGTCCCATAGGAAACCAGGGGCCGCAGGGGGAGCCGGGACCACAGGGCCCCAGCGGTCTGATGGGTCCCATGGGTCCCGCCGGGACCAGAGGCCCCCAGGGGGCGGACGGTCTCCCCGGTCCTGCCGGAGAACGGGGACCCCAAGGGGAGCCTGGACCCGCCGGAGAGCGGGGACCCCAGGGGGAGCCTGGCCCTCCCGGAGAGCGGGGCCCCCAAGGGGAGCCCGGGCCCGCCGGGGAGCGGGGCCCCCAAGGGGAGCCTGGGCCCGCCGGGGAACGGGGGCCCCAAGGAGAACCCGGACCGATGGGCCCTCCCGGGCCGGGAGGCGGTCAGGGGCAGGCAGCCCAATTCGCTATGTGGTATCAAAATGATCTGCTTACGGTGCCCTTCGGGGGCGGGATGGTGCCCTTGACCCCGGCAATCCAAAGCGTGGGCATCCAGGACCGGGAGGGGGCCCTTCATCTTCATCAGCCGGGGGTGTACTGCTTCCGGTACCTGGTCTCTTTCCCGGTGGCGGCGCGGCTTTCCACCGTCCTCTCCCTTCGGCTGAACGGGGAGGTTGTCCCCGGGTCGGTCTGCCATGTGGACAAGGAAAACCCCGGCCAGCCTTTTACTGCGGCGGGCCAGGGCGTCTTCCGACTGGAGGAGCCCGGGGAACTGGTCCTTTGGTCGGAGAAGGGATTTTCCATTGCCGGGGCGGCAGAAGGGGACACCCTGGCCAGTCTGGCAGGGTATCTGCTGTAACAAAAAGGGGGAGCGCCGGAAGCGGCGTTCCCCCTTGCGCCATCCGCCGCCCTGTATAGCGCAGGACGTACAGGCGCCGGGCTGTCTACTTTTGCCCGGGGACGACGACCCCTTCCATGCTCCGGTCCTGGGACTCTTCCATCGGCGGGGTCGGCTCTCCCGGGTCCTCCCCGATATGGGCAGACTCGGTCCCTTCCTCCTCCTCTGGCGGGGCGTCGGGCTTCTTCACCGCCGTGCCGCCGCCGTTGAAGCTGCCGTCGTAGGTGGGCATATTGGTGATGTACCGTCCGTCCACGGCGGGGACGTAGTAGGCCCCGTAGTCCCGCAGGGTTTTGTCCGCAGGGCGGTATTCCTCGGGCAGATCCACAAGGAAGCGGTAGTAGGGGAGCCAGACGGCCTCGTGGCTGCCGGTGCGGTAGACCAGCTCCACCCCGGCGATCTCCTCCGCCTTGGGCAGATCGTAGGGGACCGAGGAGGCGTAGTTCCCTGCCAAAAGCAGCTCTTTGGCCTCCTCCACCGTGATGATGGGGTAGTTGCCCATCACCTGGGAGAGATCAGGGGCGTAGACCCGGGCCAGGAACAGCTTTCCGTCGTCGTCGTTGTAGAAGGCCACCCGGTTGAAGTTGTAGTTGATGATCTGCTGCTTCAGGGAGCCTCCGCCGTCGAAATACTCCACATCGAAGCTGCGCTCCCCGTAGATGTTCCGGTCGGCCATCCCCTGGTCCAGGACCGGCTCCGCCATGTCGGAAAGGAGTCCGCCGTACTGTTCCGAGAGCCAGGAGGCCGCCTCGGCCATCTCCTCTCTGGAGGCGTTGTAGGTGAAGGTGATGGTGTCCGGAAGCTCCACCGCCGGGTCAAAGTCGATGCGGGCGGTGAGGGTCTGGTCCACCTCGATCTTGATGCCGTCCGCCTCCATGATGAGGGTGGTGGGGTCGAAGTAGCCCTCGGGGACCTCGTCCCCCACGGCGGCAAACTTTTCGGTGATGGCCTTCTTGTAGTCCTCGGTTGGGGCGTTGTCGGTGACGGGGGTGGTCTGGGTATCCAGGCCCAGCTTGCCGGCCACATCCAGCAGAAGGGCCTTCATCTTGTCCTGGTCGGCCCCGGAGACCCGGTACATCTCGTCGTAGGAGAGGGGGTTTTTGTAGACCGGCAGGGACTCCACCGTCTCCTCCTGGGTCCAGGGGTTCGCCCCGCTCCCCAGCTCGCTGAAATCATAGGCCAGATACCCCTCGTATCCCATAGCGCCCACTCCCATATCCTGGATGGTGATGAGGGGCAGGGGCTGGCTGGGCCCGTCGGAGCCCGGGGGCGGCACATCGGAGGACGGCTTTTCCCCTGGCATAAACTGGTAAGGGGGTTCGCCGGGCATCTGCCCCGGCATATCCCGATAGGGGGGTTCAAAGCGGCTGACGGCGAACACCGCCACCGCCAGGCAGGCGGCCAGGGCCCCCCATCTCTGCCAGGCAGGACGGCGGCGGACGGCGTGGCTCCGGGCCTCCTCCGCCTCCCGGATCAGTTCCTCATCCAGGTACTCCATGGCGTCGCTGAGTTGTTCGGTTCTCATACCGTAAATCCCTCCTTTTCCAGATGGGCCCGCAGGCCCTGCCGGGTGCGGTACAAAAGGCTTTTGACCTTTCCCTCGGTAAAGCCGTGGCTGGCGGCAATGTCCCGCAGGGGATCCAGAAACCAGTACCGCCCCAAAAAGACGGTGCGGGCGTCGGGGGAAAGCCCCCGGAGGTACCGTTCCATAGCCTCTGCCAACAGGTGGAGATCCACCTCTTCCCCGGTGGTATCCCCGCCGGAGACGCAGTCCTCCAACTCGGTGAGGGAGAGGGCGTACTCGCTTCCGCCCCGTTTCAGCCGGGTTTTCTTCCGGTAGAGATCGATGGAAAGCCGGCGGGTGATCCCTCCCAGGTAGGCGGACAGCAGCCCCGGCTTTTGGGGCGGTATCGAATTCCAGGCCCGAAGATAGGTGTCGCTGACGCTTTCCTCACAATCCTCCTTGTTTGCCAGGATCTGCCAGGCAATCCTTCCAAGGTAGTTTCCGTACTTTTCCCGGGTCTCCCGGATGGCTCCTTCATCCCGCTGCCAGTACAAACAGATGATGGCTTCGTCCTCCATCACAGAACCCTCCTTTCAAAGTGTCCTTCATCAGTATAAACGATAAAATACGCCAAGAGTTGCAAAAAAACAAAATTTTTCTGTTTCAACCCAGAAGGGAGGAGAAGGGAACGGGCTGCCAGACTCTTAGGCAGTTTGCTCCCGGCTCCAAAGAAGCCCAGAAATTTCCTTTTTCTGCCAAACCTCTTGCATTTTTTTCCGGTATTGCGTATAATAACAATGGATGAACACACACGGTAAACCCACAAGGAGGTCTTCCTATGAATATTCAGGTACTGCATCCCAACCCCACTCAGGTCGCCTCGGAGCGGCTGCGGCCGGCGCCGGAGGTCTCTGACGCTGTGGCCCATGCCGTAACAGGCCCGGATGAGGCTCCCGGCATCACTGCGGCGGCTTCCCCTGGCGGAGCGGGGGAAAGCGGGCTCCAAGGGGAGCGCAGGGACCAGTATGTCTTTGGGGAGAAGGGGGAGACCGCCGGGCTTTACCGCATGACCAAGGATGAAGACGGCAACCCGGTGGTCCGGTTCGACGACCCCAAGGCCGCCGAAAAGGAGAGAGCCGCCCGGGAAAAAGAAGCCGAGGCCAAGGAAAAGAAGGCCGAGGAGGAGGAAGCCCGGACCCGCACCACCATTGACACCGGCCGGGTAGACCGGGAGATCGAGGAGCTGAAGGAACAGGTGGAGGACCTGGAACAGCGGCTCAACTACGGCGGCAGCCTGGTGGATGCTGAAAAGGTGGAGCGGGAACTCACCTTTGCCAAGATCGAACTGCATTTGAAGGATAACGACACCTACCGCCGGGCCAATGCCCAGGTGACCAGGGGCTGACAGACAAGAAGAAAGCGGCACAGAGGGAGTTTTTCCCCTGTGCCGCTTTTTGTGGGGAACTTTGGCGGAACAGAGCCCTGTACAAACCTCCGGAAATGTGATATTATGATTCCGTACCCCTCTATTCCCTGGGAAAGGAAATCCCCGGCACCTACGCACCGTTTGGGGTCTTGAGTATCAATTTGTTGTGGAAGAATCGGAATAAAGCGGGGCAGTTTTTGCCCCGGACATAGATCCGGCAAGCCGAAAGGAGCAGAAAAAATGAGAGGAATGCACACATCGGTACAGAACATCCGCCGCCAGATTTTCACCGAGGTGGCCCGGATGGGCTACGAGGGCGGGGACTACTCCCGCATCGAGGAGCTGCCTTATAAGATCGTTCCCGGGGAGGTGGCCCAGTACCGGGAATCCATCTTCCTGGAGCGAGCCATCGTTGGGGAGCGGCTGCGCCTGGCTATGGGCCTGCCCCTGCGCCCTATGGATGAACACGCCCCCCTTTCCATGGGGGTGAACGAAAGCGCTGTGGCGGAAAAATACTACGAGCCCCCTCTGGTGAACATCATCAAGTTTGCCTGTCACGGCTGCCCGGAAAAGCAGTACCGGGTTACCGACTGCTGCCAGGGCTGCCTGGCCCACCCGTGCAGCGAAGCCTGCCCCACAGACGCCATCATCGTCCGTAAAAACGGCCGGTCCCTCATTGACACCGGAAAATGTATCCGGTGCGGCCGCTGCGCCGAAGCCTGCCCCTACAGCGCCATTATCAAGATGGAGCGCCCCTGTGCTGCCGCCTGCGGCATGGACGCCATCGGCACCGACAGCCAAGGCAAGGCGACCATCAACCAGGATAAGTGCGTTTCCTGCGGGATGTGCTTGGTGAACTGCCCCTTCGGAGCCATTTCGGACAAGGGCCAGATCTTCCAGCTGATCCAGTCCATCAAAAAGGGGGACCGGGTGATCGCCATTGTCGCCCCCGCCTTTATTGGCCAATTCGGGCCGGATCTCCCCCCGGAGAAGTTCGAGGCCGCTATGAAGCTGCTGGGCTTTGACCGGGTGGTGGAGGTAGCCATCGGCGCCGACCTCTGCACCATTGAGGAGGCCAAGGATTTCCTCCGGGCGGTGCCGGCGGAGCAGCCCTTTATGGCAACCTCCTGCTGCCCCTCCTGGTCGGTGATGGCCAAGAAGCTGTTCCCGACTTTGGCCCCCTACATCTCCATGGCTATGACCCCCATGGTCCTCACCGCCCGGCTCCAGAAGAAGGAGCATAAGGGCTGCAAGATCGCCTTTATCGGCCCCTGCGCCTCTAAAAAGCTGGAGGCCAGCCGCCGCACCATCCGCAGTGACGTGGACTTCGTCCTCACCTTTGAGGAACTGATGGGGATGTTTGAGGCCAAGGGGGTGGACTTTAAGGCGATTACAGAGGAAAAGCCCATGGAAGAGGGCACCGGCGCAGGCCGGGGCTTCGCTGTGGGCGGCGGGGTGGCCAAGGCGGTGGCCGACGTCATCAGAGAGATGGAACCGGAACGGGAAGTGAAGATCGCCAGCGCCCAGGGCCTTTCCGAGTGCAAAAAGCTGCTGATGATGGCCAAGGCCGGCAAGTACAACGGCTACCTCCTGGAGGGGATGGCCTGTCCTGGGGGCTGTGTAGCCGGAGCCGGAACCCTCCAGCCCATTAACCGCTCCTCCGCCATGGTCATCAAGTATTCCCGGGAGGCCCCCCAGCAGAAGGCCAGCGAATCCAAGTACGACATCACCCTCAGCCTCCTCAGCGACTGACCGGAAATTTTTTCGCCCCGGATGAAGTCGTTCGACCCCCTTCTGTCGTATAGAAGGATAGAGACAGAAAACGGCTCCCCATAGGGGGCTGCTTCCCAAGAACCGGCAGAAAGGAGGGTCCCTGTGAGGAACATTTACATTGTCACCAGCCAGACCGGAACGAAGTTTTCCCGTTTCCTTCATCTTTTTAACCGGGCTGAGTACAACCACGCCTCCATCGCTATGGATGGAAGTCTGGACATCCTGTACAGCTTTGGCCGCCAGTGCCTGTGGCTGCCCATCGCCAGCGGGTTTGTTCGGGAAAAGCCCGGCCGGGGCATTTACCGTCGGTACCAGGATACCCAGTGCGCTGTGTACCGGGTAACGGTCACCGAGGAACAGTACCTCTGTCTTCGGGAGGTCATCTGCAGATTTGAAGAGGAGGAATGGAACTACCGCTATAATTTCCTTGGCCTTTTGACCATTATGGCGGGAATCCCTTTCCACCGGCGCCATCACTTTGTCTGCTCCCAATTTGTAGCCTTCGTTCTGCGGGAAAGCGGCATTTGGAGGCCGAAGAAGGATGTGTTCCTCATCCGGCCCCAGGACTTTTCCGCCATTCCCGGGGTCCAGCTGGTCTACCAGGGACGGCTTAACGACTACGCCGCCCAGCGTCCCCGGCTGCTGCCCCTGCCCAAGGTGCCGGCCTAAAGCTCAAAAGAAAGCGCCGCCTGGCGGAGGGTCCATCCCTCCCCCAGGCGTTTTTTTTCGGTTAGGCGGTCCCCAGCAGCCCCTGACAAAGGGGCACCAGGTCGCCGCTGAAGCAGAACACCATGGGTTGACCGGGGGCGTAGGAATCGCAGACCTGGATGGACTCGTTGGCATAGACCACCAGCCGCACCTCGTCCAGGCCCTCGGCGCTGCGTACCTGGAGGATATACCGGGGAGGACGTCCTCCGTCCTGGAGGCTCACCCCCTCAAAGTCCTCCACCAGCTCCCCCGCCTCGATTACACGGCGGAGGAGTCCCATGGCCTCCGGGGAGAGATCCAGGGAAGTATCCCCGTCGCTGAGGGTCACCTGATGATCCGGCTGAAAGAAGGAGCCCAGGTTTTGGAGGGTGTACAGGTGGGCGGCGATGGCGGACCGGATCTCCTGGAGTTCCTCCGCCGCTTCCGGGCTGTAAAAAACCGTACCTCCAATGGTCAGAACGGTGCCGACGGAAAAGGTCTCCTGGGAGCCGTCGGCAAAGGTCATTTCCCCGGAAAGCTTCCCGGGGGCCTCCCCCGGAAACTCCCCGCCTGCCCGGGGGATGGAATTGATCTGCTGGCCAAGGGCGTAAAGGACGCTGCCGTCGGTGATCTTCATATCGGGCCAGCAGGGGTCCCGGATCACCAGGCTGGTGAGAGGAACAAAGTTCTTGCGGCGCATCACCGCGTCCCGGTCGTCGATCTGCACCAGCTCCCCCGGGGCAAAGGTCCAGCGGAGAAGGAGAAAACTGGCCAAGATCATCACCGTAAGGTAGACTGCCAGGAAGGTCCGCCGCCGAATGGTTTGATCCATACAAGTCCCCCCTATATCCTTCTTGCCATATAGTCGTACCACCGCTGGGGCTCCTTGGGATCCTGGAAGTAGAGGATGACCCGGGTGCCGGAGCCGGGGGTGGAAAGAACGCTGATGTCCCCCCCTTGGGCGGTCATGATCTCCTTGCAGATGGAAAGCCCCAAGCCGCTGCCCCCAGGGGCGGAGGTCCCCGGCCGGTAAAAGGGCTGGAAGAGCCGCTCCAGCTGTTCCGGGGGGATGCCCTCCCCGTTGTCCTCCACGATGAGGCGCACCGGCACGGTGGCCGAGGAAACAGCGATGCGGGTGCATCCGCTATGGAGGATGCAGTTGTCCAGGAGGTTCAGCAGCACTTCCCGGACACGTTCCCGGTCAAAGTAGACCTCCACAGAGGTGCAGTTGCAGCTTAGGAGGATGCCGCTGCGCTCCAGGCGGGGGAGGAGAAGGGTCTGGCACTCCTGGCAAAGTTCATCCAAGCGGAACCAGGCGGGGGAAAACTCGTACTCGGTGCGCTGGAACCGGGAGATATTGATGATGTTCTCCACCACCGTAAGGAGGTGCTGCCCCGCGTCCTGGATGTACTTGGCGCTGAGGGTGACGTCCTCGTCCCCGCTCATCCGCTGGATGATCTCGGAATAGCCGATGATGGAGGTGAGCGGGGTCTTAAGCTGGTGGGTGGCGCTGTTGAAAAAGAGGTTCTGCTTTTCCTTTTCCTGCTCCAGGCGCAGCAGGGTGCGGCGGTTGGCCTCCTCCATGGTGAGGAAAGACTGTTCCAGCTCCCGAAACTCCCCCTGGAAGGCCCCGGCGGTAAGCTCCACCGATTCCCCCTTCTCCATCTGGCCCAGGGCCTTTTGGAGGGAGAGGACAGGCTTTGCGACGATCTCCGCCAAGGCGGAGCTGACCAGGTAACAGAGGACCGAGGCCAGGATGGCTAGGGCGGCGATGAGGGCTGCGATCCCTCGGAGAAGGAGGGCGTCCCCCTGGGGAGTCAGGTAGCGGATGACCCCGATGGTCTCTCCGCCGCTGCTGTATACCGGGCTGGAAAAGGAGACATAGGCGCGCCCCCAGCCCCGGCTGAAAAAAAGATAGGCTTTGGTGCCTTTGGCGGCGCTGGTCACGTCGTCAGTGGCGGGTACCGGCTCCAGGGGGAGGGAATCGGCCATCAGCTCCCCCTGGCTGGAGTAGAGCTGTACACGAAGGCTGGAAATATCCGCCAGGGTGCTGCAAAGGAGGGGGGCGGTGTCCCGCAGCTGTTGCCGCTGGGCTTCCGGATCCCCCCGGTACCCCAGGCGGTCCATAAGATACACCTGGCTCATGTAGCTTTCGCTGGTGAGAAAGCGGACTTGGGAGCGGCGCATCAGGGCAAAGAAGCCGCTGAACACGGCGGCGCAGCAAAGGAGCAGGATAGGCAGCAGGTAGATCAGATTAAGGCGGATGATCCGCATCCGGAGCCGTTTCTGGATCATTTCCCCGGCCCCTCAAAGCGGTAGCCCACCCCGTAAACGGTGCGGATGTACTCCCCGGCGGCCCCCAGCTTCTGCCGGAGGCGCTGGATCAGGATGTCCACCGCCCGGGTATTTCCCATATAGCTGTAGCCCCAGATGTTCTCCAGCAGTTCCTCCCGGCCCAGGACCCGGCGGCGGTTGCGAACCAGGTAACAGAGGAGATCGAACTCCCGGAAGGTAAGGGAAATCTCCTGCCCCTCCACCAGGGCGACATGGGCCTCTGGGTCCAGGGTGAGGATGCCGTGGGTGAGAGCCTGGGGCTCCGGAGCAGACGGAGAGGCTTCCGCCTCCTGGGCGGCCCCTCTGGTCAGGCGGATCCGCCGCCACAGGGTTTTGACCCGGAGGACCAGCTCCTTGTTGTCAAAGGGCTTGGTGATATAGTCGTCGGCGCCCAGTTCCAGCCCCAGGATCTTGCTGGTGCGCTTGTCGTTGGCGGTGATGAAGATAACGGCGGCGGAGCGGTCCAGTTCCTGAATGGCCCGGAGGACGTCGTAGCCGTCCATATCCGGCAGCATGATGTCCAGGAGAACGATGTCGGGTTTTTCTGCGGCGTAGCTTTCCACTGCCTCCCGCCCGGAGTAGGCGCAGACGGTATCATAGCCCTCTAGTTTGAGGTTCATTCGGATGAGGTTGACGATGCTGGGTTCATCATCCACGATAAGGACTTTCACAGTATCCCCCCCTTAATGCTTGGCGGCTTTGTCCCACGCCCTCCTATTTTACACTCTTTTACAAAAAAAGTCCACATACCCTCCCCGGCGGTGGGCTAGCGCCCACACGCACACCCTCCCCGCCGCTCCGCGGCTAAGGGTTGTGCCGGGACCTAAGTTGTGCCTGGAGTCGGGAGCGGCCCAGCGGCCGCAGGCAGACCCTCCCCGGCGCTTCGCGCCTAAAGGTTGTGCCGGGACTTGGGTTGTGCCTGGAGTCGAGAGCGGCAGAAGGCGAGAAGTCAAAATCACCCCTTGCCGGGTAGTGGGGGGCGATTTTGCGCTTCGGACAAAACGCCGTTAGGACTCCAGGCAGGACCTACGATAACCACTGCGTGACGAAGGGTCTAAAAGTTTCGGGCCGCCCTTTTCAAAGGGCGGCGGGTCCAGGGCGGCGCCCTGGTCGCCCTCCGCAGAGGGCGAAATTCTTTTCGCATCTTTCCGGAGGGCGCATTTTTCTTTGCTTACTTTCTTTTTGAAAGAA
>CAJUFK010000040.1:0-7305 GCA_910585535.1 uncultured Angelakisella sp.
TTGGGGCCAAAGGCCCCAAGCCCCGTGACTTCCAAAGGCCGCCGCCAGGCGGCCCCCAGAAAACGTATCAACAAAAACACACCACAGGCAGACCCCCTGCCTTACCCCCGTCCCTCCTTGTACTTCCGGTAAATCTCTTCCGCCACCTGCTGGCCATCCGCCAGCAGCTCCGCCTCCTCGCAGCGGAGGAGCCGGTGGTTCTCCACCAGGATCTCCCCATCCACCATAACCAGCTCCACATCCCCCCGGCCGGCATTGTAGGCAATGGTGGCGGCGGGGTCGTCGAAGATGGGACGCAGGGAGGGGGACGCCAGATCCAGAAGGAGAAGGTCCGCCTTCTTCCCCGGCTCCAGGGAGCCGATCTCCTCCCCCAGGCCCAGGTGCCGGGCGGGCTCGATGGTGGCCCGGCGCAGGGCCAGCCGGGCGTTCATCTCCTCCAGGGAGCAGCCGCCGATTCGATCCACAACGATGGCGGTACGCAGGTTGGTCCAGGGGTCCATGGTCACCCAGTCGGTGCCCAGACCCACCTTGACCCCGGCGGCGTACATCTTCTGCACCGGCATAAGGTTGCCCCGCTTGCCGCTCATCTCGGCGCAGTGGGCCACCATGCAGCCCCCCTTGGCCAAAAGCTGGATGTCCCGGTGATCGGTGTAGATGCAGTGGGCGGCGGTAAGATCTTCTCCCATAAGTCCCGTTTCACAGAGATACTCCACCGGGGTCATGCCAATACTCTCCCGGAGGAACTGGACCTCCTGGGGCTTCTGGGCCACGTGGGTGTGGAACCCCACCCCGTACTTCCGCCCCAGATCTGCGATCCGTTTTGCCAGTCCCACCGATACCGTATCGGTGGCGTGAGGGCCGAATTTACAGGTGATCCTGCCCCCGGCCTTGCCGTGCCACTCCTCGATGAGGCGGACGTTTTCCTCCACCCGGGCCTCCCCTTCGGCAGGGAGGCGGGTGTAATCTCCATATTGGATCTTTGCCAGGTCGGTCTCGATGATCTTGTGGGCCAGCACCCCCCGGAGCCCCAGCTGGGCCACCGCCCGGGCGGTATCCCGCATATAGTGGTAGATGTCGTTGATGCAGGTGACCCCGGCCAGGAGGCACTCCGCCGCCCCCAAGAGGCTGAGGGTGTAGGTGTTTTCTTCGGTGAGGAGCCGCTCCATGGGCAGGGCCAGGCCATAAAAGCCGTTGGTGGCGTCCTCAGTCATCCCCTTAAAGAGGGAGCCGCAGACGTGGGTGTGGACGTCCACGATGCCGGGCATCACCGCCTTTCCGGCGGCGTCGATGACCCGCCAGCCCTCCTCCGGGGCAGGGGCGTCCCCCTCCCCCATCTTTGCGATGCGCTCCCCCTGGACGAGGATCCAGCCCCGAAGCCAAACGGTGTCGGCGGGGTCGACGGTGAGAACGACTGCGTTTTTGATAAGTGTAGTCATCTGCGATTCCCTCCTTTTGATGGATGCCGGGGCTCCGCCCGTTCCACCCGCTCAAAGAGCCCGTGGTATTTAGGCGGCACCACCCGGTCCTGATGATAAGCGCCGAAGAACCAGCGCTGAAACTGCCCCTGCTGCTGGAAGCGGTCCATGAAGGCGGTGAGCGCGGTGACCTCGCAGACCTTGCCGGTGAAGCAGGAGTCTACGTTGGTAGGGGCCTGGTGGGAGGCCACGTAGTCCACCTGGTTCCCCCACTCCTCCAGGCGGCGGGCCCACTCCTCCACCTCGGGGAGGGTGGGGAGCTCCCGGGCCCACCAGTTCTCCCCGGCCTTGCGGAAGGCGGCGTCCCGGCTCTCCCCGCCCCCCAGGGCCAGGAGGGTCCTGTCCCCGATGGTAAAGACCTCCCCCCGGATCAGGTGCCGCAGGTTGCCGGAGATGTGGTGGGTGAGCCCACCGTTCCACTCCTCCACGGGGTAGCTGTCCAGAAGGTCCAGGTTGTCATGGGTGCCCTCCAGAAAAAGGACCTGGTACTTTCTTCTGCCAATCCAGTCCAGGACCTCCCGCTCCTCCTGGGACCCGTTCCAGAGGAAGCCGAAGTCCCCGCAGACCACCAAAGCGTCCCGGGCCCCCAGCCACCGGAGCCGCCAGGCCCCGAACCGGCGCTTGTCCCCGTGCATATCCCCGGTAAAGTAAAGCATTGCAATGACCTCCTTGCCGCAGATGATCCCGCTATAGAAAATTCATTTTTTGTTGTAGGAGTTTTCCAAAAGATGTGCTATAATGATAGCCGGATCATCATCAGCGGCCCGGCTTTGGCCTCTGTCTTATTTTACCGAAAAAAGGAGAACTTGTCTACCATGAATCGCCCCCGACTCCTAAAACCTTGTCTGGCCCTCCTTTTGGCGGCGGCCACCCTCCTTGCCGCCGCCACCCCCGCCCGGGCCGCCACCTACTACCCCACCTTCCAGCCCCAGTCCCGGGGCGTCTGGCTGGAGAATACCGATACCGACCAGCTGATCTTTGAGCAAAACGCCAACGAGCCGATGGAGGCCGGGTATCTGGCCAAGCTGATGACCGCCCTGATGACGGTGGAGTATATGGAGGAAAACGGTCTGGATCTGGACGAGGAAACCGTCGCCCTCAAGCTGTATATCCAGAACCTGGTATACGGCAGCGCCAACCTGGGAGGGATCCTCCAGGGGGAGGAGGTCACCATCCGGGGGCTTCTGTATTCCATGCTTCTCCAGTCCGCCAACGAGGCCACCCTGATGCTGGGGGATTACGTGGGGGACGGCAGTTTGGGGCATTTCGCCGACCTGATGAACAAGCGCGCCGCCGAACTGGGATGCACCGGCACCACCTTTGCCGACCCTGCCGGCTTCCACGATGACGACCCCTCCCAGAACAGCTGGACCACCCCCCGCGACATGGCCGTCATCTTTCGCAGGGTGATGGAAAACGAGACGCTGCGGACCATCCTCCAGACCCGGAACTACGACATCGGCCCCACCAACCGCCACGACTCCCTGAACCAGTTCAACTATACCAACGCCCTGATGTCCACCGCCAGCGAATTCTACTACGCCCCCACAGACGGCGCCTTTATCAGCGTGGTATCCGGACAGGATGCCGGAATCGTCGTTATGGCTTCCACCGGGGGGTACAGTTATCTTCTTGTCCTCCTGGAGTCCCCTGGCGGCGCCACCCTGGCGGACACCCGGACCACCCTTTACAACGAGGCCAAGGATCTCCTCCAGTGGGCTTTTGACAGCTTCGCCGTTCGCACCGTTATGGAAAAGGGGCAGATTATGGAGGAGGTGCCGGTGAAATATTCCTTTACCACCGACCATATGCCCTTGGCCACCGCGGAGACCTACATGGCCCTGATGCCCAACAGCATGGATCTTACCAGCGTTCAGTACAAGTTTGATCTCCCCGAGGCCATCGCGGCTCCGGTGGAAAAGGGGCTGGAGGTGGGGCGGCTTCACCTGATCCTGGCAGACGAGGAGATCGGGTCGGTCTCCCTGATGACCACAGACACCATTGAGGCCAGTCAGCCCTTGATTTGGCTGGCTTGGCTGGAGGCGTCGGTTCACACCTTTTGGTTTAAGTTCTGCGTATTGTTTGTTATCAGCTTTATTTTGCTCTACTCGTCTTTGCTGGTGCAGATAAAGCGGCGGAAGCAGCGGCAGGGGAAGTATTCCCGGTACAATGCCCGTCGGAGCCAGGAACGTTACCTGTAAGCCCGGCGGACCGTCCCTGACAGCTTGTTCCCTTTGATTGCCAAATCCCATCCTAATTTTTATATCTTTTGAGGAGGAGCCCCATGTCTTTCCCCAAGGAGAACATTCGTAATTTCTGCATCATCGCCCACATCGACCACGGAAAAAGCACCCTGGCGGACCGCCTTTTGGAGGCCACCGCCTCTGTCTCCCAGCGGGAGATGGAATCCCAGATTCTGGACAATATGGACCTGGAAAAGGAGCGGGGGATCACCATTAAGGCCCGGGCGGTGCGCCTCTACTACGACGCCGGCGACGGCCAGCGGTACCAGTTCAACCTCATCGACACCCCCGGCCATGTGGACTTCGGCTACGAGGTGAGCCGCTCCCTGGCCGCCTGTGAGGGCGCTGTTCTGGTGGTGGACGCCAGCCAGGGCATCGAGGCCCAGACCCTGGCCAACACCTACCTGGCAGTGGACCACGACCTGGAGGTGGTCCCGGTCATCAACAAAATCGACCTCCCCGCCGCCGACCCGGAGCGGGTGGCCCATGAGGTGGAGGACATCATTGGCATCCCCGCCCTGGACGCCCCCCGGATCTCCGCCAAAAACGGGATCAATATTCACGAGGTGCTGGAGCGCATCGTAACAGACATCCCTGCCCCCAAGGGGGCGGATGACAAGCCCCTGAAGGCCCTGATCTTCGACTCGGTTTACGATCCCTACAAGGGGGTCATCGTCTATGTCCGGGTGATGGAGGGCTCGGTGAGACCGGGCATGACCATCCGGATGATGGCCACCGGGGCGGAGTTCGGCGTGGTGGAGGTGGGCTCCATGGGGGCCACCTCCCTGAATCCCCTGGCGGAGCTTTCCGCCGGAGAGGTGGGGTATATCACCGCCTCCATTAAGACGGTCCAGGACACCCGGGTGGGGGATACCGTCACCGGGGCGGAGGCCCCCACAGCGGAGCCTCTTCCCGGCTACCGCAGGGTGAACCCCATGGTGTTCTGCGGCATCTATCCCGCCGACGGCGCCCGGTACCCAGACCTTCGGGAAGCCCTGGAGAAGCTCCAGCTCAACGACGCCGCCCTCTCCTTCGAGCCGGAGACCTCGGTGGCCCTGGGCTTTGGCTTCCGGTGCGGTTTTTTGGGCCTGCTCCATATGGAGATCATCCAGGAGCGGCTGGAGCGGGAGTACAACCTGGACCTTATCACCACCGCCCCCAGCGTGGTCTACCGGCTGACCCTGACCAACGGGGAGACCATCAGCATCGACAACCCCACCAACTACCCCGACCCGGGGACCATTGCCGGGGCGGAGGAGCCCTTCGTCAAGGCCAGCATCTTCACCCCCACCGAATTCATCGGCACTATCATGGAGCTGTGCCAGGGGCGGCGGGGGATCTACAAGGACACCAAGTACCTGGACACCGACCGGGTGGAGCTTCACTACGACCTGCCCCTGGCGGAGATCATCTACGACTTTTTCGACGCCCTGAAATCCCGCACCCGGGGGTACGCCAGCTTTGACTACGAGCTTTCCGACTACCGGGAGAGCCGTCTGGTGAAGCTGGACATCCTCCTTAACGGGGAGATGGTGGACGCCCTGTCCTTTATCGTCTTTGCCGACAACGCCTATCCCCGGGCCCGGCGGATGGCGGAGAAGCTGAAGGAACACATTCCCCGCCAGCTTTTCGAGGTCCCCATCCAGGCGGCCATCGGCGGAAAGATCATCGCCCGGGAGACGGTAAAGGCCATGCGGAAGGACGTCCTGGCCAAATGCTACGGCGGCGACATCACCCGGAAGAAGAAGCTTTTGGAGAAACAGAAGGAAGGCAAGAAGCGGATGCGCCAGCTGGGGACGGTGGAGGTCCCCCAGGAGGCCTTTATGGCGGTGCTGAAGCTGGACGACTAGGGGCACGTCCTAGGGTAAAAAAGAAGGAGAGGACAGAAAGCGTCCCCTCCTTTTTTGTTACTGCCAGGCTGCCCCCTCGTGGCGCAGCAGCCATTCCTTGGCCTCCAGCCCCCCGGCGTACCCGGTGAGGCTTCTGTTGGCCCCCACTACCCGGTGGCAGGGAATGATGATGGAGATGGGGTTGTGCCCCACCGCGCCCCCCACCGCCTGGGCGGAAAATGGCTGCCGGCCCAGGCGGCGGGCCAACTCCCTGTAGGTGGTCACGGCGCCCCAGGGGATCTCCAGGAGCAGCTTCCAGACCTCTTGGCGGAAGGGGCTTCCCTGGGGGGCCAGGGGGAGTTCCCGGGGGGAGGGCCGGGCCCCGGAGAAGTACCGGTCCAGCCAGTCCCGGGCGGCCAAAAGGACCGGGGAATCTCCGCCGGGGGTCAGCTCCTCCGGGTGGGATCCGCCGAAGTATTTTTGATCCTTCAGCCACAGGCCGGTGAGGTTTTGACCGTCACAGGCCAGGGTGAGGGGTCCCAGGGGGGAGGGATACTGCATGGTGTAAGCCATCGTGAAAGGCCTCCAAAAGAATGTTTGTTTTTGGTTAAGTATAAGGTGTTTGAGGGGGAAAGTCAAGGAGGGGGGGCTTGGACCGCCGTCCGCGCAAAATACCCCCGCAACCTGGCAAGGGGTGTTACAGCCTCCCGCCTTTTGCTGCTCCCGACTCCAGGCACAACTTGGGTCCTGGCACAGCCTTTAGGCGCGGAGCGCCGGAAAGGGTATGGATAACCTTGAGGGGGCTTGCATAAACTTTACCAGGAGCAGAGAAGAGGAGGGGAGACCTTTGATAACAATGGCAGTACGGATCCGGAAGAGGACCCTTTTAACAGCCTTGACAGCAGTGGTAGCCTTCGCCGCCGCTGCGGCCCTGTGGGGCGGAAAACCGGCAGCGACAGCAGCCTTTCTCCGGCGAAGCGGTGAGATCAAATGCTCCAGCCCCGAGGACGGGGTCCAGTGGCTCCGGGAGCAGGGCTGGGAGGCGGAGGCAAGCCCTTCCCAGATGGAAGTCCTCATCCCGGCAAAGTTCGACCAGATCTATGAAAGCTATAACGACATCCAAAAGGGCCAGGGCTTCGACATCGCCCGCTACCAGGGGGAGACCGTGACCAAATATACCTACCTGGTAAAAAACTACCCCGGGGAGCCCGACGGGGTGGCCGCAAACCTCTTGGTCTATGAAGGCCGCCTCATCGGCGCTGACCTTTGCAGCCTGGAACTGGGGGGCTTTCTGAAAGGGGTAAAGGGCGCCGGAGGCGGATAAAGGCGAACTCCGGCGGCGAAAAAGGGTGTCTTGGGATTTTGCAGTTTTTTCCCCTTCTTTGCCACCGGAGCCTTGACAGGCCAGAGGAATTGCGCTATAATAATCGGGACGCCTTGACCTCAATCGGGCGGGGCTTTCGATTTGGAGAGGTGTCCGAGGGGTTTAAGGAGCTGGTCTTGAAAACCAGTGACTCGTCAGAGCCGTGGGTTCAAATCCCACCCTCTCCGCCAGGAGGATCCCTGTCGGGCGGGTGAAAACGGACACGCCCCGGCAAGCAGCAATAGATACGGAGATGTACCCAAGTGGTGAAGGGGCTCCCCTGCTAAGGGAGTAGGTCGGGAGACCGGCGCGTGGGTTCAAATCCCACCATCTCCGCCACGGCGTGGCCGCCAAGGCACGCCCTACCCGCCCCCCTCAAAAGAGGGGGGCTTACC
>CAJUFK010000040.1:7405-25188 GCA_910585535.1 uncultured Angelakisella sp.
AGTGTTTTCCCCTGACATGGCGTGGCCGCCGAGGCCCACCCTACCCGGCCCCCTCGAAAGAGGGGGGCTTACCTTTGTGTAAAATCTCAGCAACTGCCTGGAGTCCCAGGCATCGAAAGCGGTTTACGCCGATGGCGTGGCCGCCAAGGCGCGCCCTACCCGGACCGGACGTTTGTCCGGTCCTTTTCTATCCCCTCTTCCGGCCAAATCCGATGTCGAAAAAGGCAATCCCCCTTCCCCCAACAATGATTTTGAAAAGAAAACAGCCCTCTTCCAGGCAATGGGCCAGTTTTTTTCAGAATTTGGAAAGATTTTCAGTGAAATTTCATTTATACTAAGTAGAGGAAGGGAGGGAAACACCGTGATCTATTCATTGACGATGAATCCTGCGGTGGACATGAACATCAATTCCCAAGGAATCCGGCCCAAGGTGGTGAACCGGACCCGGGACAGCTTTTACAGCCACAACGGGAAAGGGATCAACCTCACCCGGGTGCTGCGGCACTTTGGGGTGGACTCCGCCGCCATCGGTTTCTTTGGGGGGTTCAGCGGCCGCTTCATCGTAGAGGAACTGGAAAAGGAAGGGGTGCCGGTCTACTCCATTCCCGTGGAGGAGACCACCCGCATCAACATTTTTGTCAACGACGGGGAGCAGGAGTACAAGTTCGTAGGGGAGGGGGCCCGGGTCTCCCCGGAGGGCCAGGCCCAGCTGCTGAAGCTGCTGGAGACCCTGCCGGACTTCCGGTATCTCACCATCAACGGCAGCCTTCCCCCGGGTATCGAGGAGAGCTTTTACGACGAGATCCTGACCGTCTGTGCCCGCCGGGGGACCCAGGTGGTCCTGGACATCAGCTCCAAGCGGATGCCGGAGCTGCTCCGCTACAAGCCCCTTCTCATCAAGCCCAACGATGAGGAGGTGGGGGAGATCTGGGGCCGGAGCCTCAACTCCCTGGAGGATGTGGAGGAGACCATGGCCCTGCTCCACCGGCAGGGGGCCCAGAACGTCCTCCTGACCCTGGGGGATAAGGGAATGCTGTTCAGCGATGGGAAGGAGCTGTGGTTTTGCGACGCACCCAAAGTAAAGCTGGTCAGTTCCGCCTGCGCCGGGGATTCCTGCCTGGCGGCCTTCCTCAGCGAATGGCTCTCCGGAGGCGGCTTGGAGGCCGCCATGAAAAAGGGCAGCGCCACCGGCGCGGATGTGGCCGGGAGCAACGGTATCGGGGACCTTTTGCGGGTCTCGGAATATATGCAGTCCCTGACTGCGAGAAAAGTGAGGTAGAGTAGTATGGCAAAGAAGATCTTAGCTGTCACCGGTTGTCCCACCGGGATCGCCCACACCTTCATGGCCGAGGAGGCCCTGAAGACCGCCGCCCAGGAGCTGGGGGTGGAGATCAAGGTGGAGACCAACGGCGCCGCCGGGGCGGAGAACGTCCACACCCCGGAGGACATTCGGGACGCCATCGGCGTCATCGTCGCCTCGGATAAGAACGAGGAGATCGAGCGGTTCAACGGCCTGCCGGTTATCGTCACCTCGGTGGGGGACGGCATCAACAAGCCCAAGGAGCTGATCCAGCGCATCCTGGACGGCAAGGTGCCGGTCCAGAACCCCGGCAAGGCTGCCAAAACCGAGGCCGCCCCTGCCGACAAGGGCTCGGTGGGCCACCAGATCTACAAGCACCTGATGAACGGCGTCAGCCATATGCTCCCCTTCGTGGTGGCCGGCGGCGTCCTCACCGCCATCTCCTTCCTGTGGGGCATCTACTCCTTTGACCCCACCAGCGAGCAGTACAACGCCTTCGCCGCAATGCTGAAGAACATCGGCGGCATCTCCATGGGGCTCATGGTCCCCATCTTCTCCGCCTTCATCGGGGAATCCATTGCCAGCCGCCCCGGCTTGGTCTCCGGCTTTGTAGGCGGAATGCTGGCCTCCAGCACCGGGTCCGGCTTCATCGGCGGCATCCTGGCGGGCTTTGTGGCCGGTTATTTCACCCTTTGGCTGCTGAAGATGCTGTCCGGCCTGCCCAAGCGGTATGAGGGCCTCAAGTCCATCTTCCTCATCCCCCTGGTCAGCGTCGCCTTTATCGGGATCTTCATGTCCCTTACCGCCGGCCCTGTCACCGCCATCAATGAGGCGATGATGAACTTCCTGTCCGGCCTCCAGAACTCCAACCCCCTGCTTCTTGGCATTGTCATCGGCTGCATGAGCGCCTTTGATATGGGCGGCCCTGTCAACAAGGCCGCTTACACCACCGGCACCGCCCTGCTGGGCATGGGCAACACCACCTTCATGGCCGGCGTTTCCGCCGCCTGCATCACTCCGCCCCTGGTCATCGCCCTGGCCACCACCATCTTCCCCAAGAAGTTTTCCGACGATGAGAAGGCCGCCGGCCTCTCCAACTACGTCCTGGGCTGCACCCACATCACCGAGGGCGCCATCCCCTTCGCGGCGAAGAACCCCCTGGTGGTTCTGCCCATTCTGATGCTGGCCTCCTCCATCTCTGCGGTTCTCACCTATATGATGGGCATTCAGGTCCCCGCCCCCCACGGCGGCTTCCTCATCCTGCCCCTGGTGAGCAACCCCATTATGTGGGTGGTGGACATCCTCATCGGCTCCGCTGTAGGCGCGGTTATCTACGGCATCACCAAAAAAGAGGAGAAATAACGAAATGCTAGTTTCCGGGATCCAGGCCCTTCGCATCGCGGCAGAGGAAGGCTACGCCCTTCCCGCCATCAACTATATCAATATGGAACACCTTACGGCCATTATCGCCGCCGCCGAGGAGCTGGAGGCTCCCATCATCATCCAGACCAGCCAGAACGCCATTGACTACGCCGGCTTCGAGTACCTGCGGGACCTTGGCGTGGGGGCGGCGGAGCGGGCCCGGGTCCCGGTGGTCCTCCACCTGGACCACGGCAAGGACCTTTCCCTGAATGTACAGTGCATCCGGTACGGCTGGACTTCGGTGATGATGGACGCCTCCCTTCTTCCCTTTGAGGAGAACGTCTCCGCAGTGCGGGAGGTCACCCGGGCGGCCCACTGCCTGGATATTTCGGTGGAGGCGGAACTGGGCTTCATCGGCGGCAAGGAGGGGGACGCGGCAAACGACCCCTACACCCTGCCGGAGGACGCCAAGCGGTTCTTTGAGGAAAGCGGCTGCGATTCCCTGGCGGTGGCCGTAGGCACCCAGCACGGCCTCTACAAGGGGGAGGTCAAGATCGACTACCAGCGCATCCGGGACATCAAAGCGGCGGTGGGGGGGCGTCCCCTGGTGCTTCACGGCACCTCCTTTGTCCCCCTGGAGATGGTGGCCCAGGCCATCGACTGCGGCATCAACAAGGTGAACTTTGACAGCGAGCTGAAGATGGCCGGGATGAAGGCCATCCGGAGCTACCTGGCAGAAAACCCCGATGCCTACGACCTGCGGAAAATGAACCGTCCCATGATGGCCGCCATGAAAGAGGTGGCCATGGAAAAGATCAGAATTTGTAAAGCGGAGGGAAAAGCATGGCTGAAGTAACCAATACCCCTAGCCTGTTCGCCGAGGACACCATCTGCACCGAACTGCGCGCCACCACCAAGGACGAGGCCATCAAGGAGATGATCGACCTTTTGTACGACGCAGGGGTGGTCACCGACAAGGCGGTGTTCACCCAGGTGATTTATGACCGGGAGGCGCTGTCCTCCACCGGGATGGGGATGGGCTTTGCCATTCCCCACGGCCGCAGCGAGGTCGTCACCAGTCCCCGGGTGGCGGTGGGCCTGTCCAAGAACGGCCTGGATTTTAACGCCCCTGACGGCACCCTGGCCAACATGGTGTTTATGATCGCCATTTCCCCCAAGGAGAACAACCTGCACCTGAAGATCCTGGCGGCCCTTTCCAGAAAGCTGATGCACCAGGACTTCCGGGACGCCCTCATGGCCAGCGCCACAAAAGCGGAGGTGCTGGAAAAGCTCAGCGTAGTTTCTGCGTAAGGGAAACGATATGGGAAAGTGAGAAGGGTCCCCCGGGAATCCCCGGGGGACCCTCCGTTTTTTTAGGGAGCTGGGAAATCCTGCCGGTGGGGGCTGGAGGAATCCCCGCAACAAAAAGAGGGGCCCAATCTTTCGGGCTCCTCTTTTTGTTCTGCTGTTCTCCCCCACGGCTCAAAGGGGAGGCTTTCCTTTAGATGGTCCCGGTGGTCAGCACCATGACGCCCATCTGCTTGGTGGCGAAGGTGACCTTGCCGTCCTGGGCAGCAGGGCTGGCGATGAGGGTGTACCGCCGGGTCTCCTCGTTGTAGTAGTAGACCCGCACGGTCCCGGTCAGCTTGGTCTTCAGCGTCACGGTGACGGTGGTGGGCATTACCATGTCGCCGCCGGCTTTGACCACTTCGGTCTTGGCCTTGTCCCCCTTGACCGCCGCCGCCAGGTCGCCGGCGTTGGCTAGGTTGTCGGAAAAGTCCATGGGGTAGTAGATACGGCCCGGCTCGTTCACCTTGCCGAAGCCCCCGGGGATGGCCACCGTCATCTTGTCCACGGTGACGGTCAGCTTGCCGCTGTGGCCGCCCAGGGTATTCATGGTATCGGTGGATAGGGCCGCAGACCCGCTGGTCAGCTTGACCTCGGCGGATTCACCCGCGGACAGCTTGTCCAGGGTCTTGTCGTTGTTGGCGGCGTTTTCGGTGGGGGAGGGTTCGCTCTTGTCGCTGCTGGAGCCGCTGTCCACCACAGGGGGTCTGGGGGTACCGGGAGCGGGCTTATCCGGGGTCGTCACTGTTCCCTCAACGATGGTCATATTTATAGTGAAGGTTTCTTGAAAACTCCTGTCTCCATTAAGAAGGGAAATTGACAGAGTATCTTCCAATACATCTCCTACTTCTACTTTGGTAGACCCAATGGGCTTGATCCTGCATTGATAATGCGCCCAACCATTTTTTGACACCCGGGTACTTTTAGAAAAGTAGAAAACATGGTTTGTGCTGTTGGAAGGTATTGCTCTCCAATTATCCTTATCCTCACAAATTTCAGCAATATCAAGCGTGACCAAAACTCCTGTGCCCTTTGGATCTTCCACAGGCATTTCAATATAAACGGTATCATATGGAGTTTTTCCGTTAAGCATAGTAGCGTACTCCACGCCACCGCCGCCGTAGGGTACAATCCCGGAATCCTCTGCCATCCCCACCACGCTAAAAGAGACCGCCATTACAACAGCCAGGATTAGGGCCAAAATTTTTTTCATACCTTTATTGTGTCCTCCTTGTCCAATTTTGTTTTCCTGCGTCTGGGAGGGCGGCGGCCGGGGTAAGACCTGGGTAAGGATGATCCCCGGCCTCCGCCGCTCTTCCATTCGCAAGACACAAAAACAGCGCGGGGTACGGAAAATAAACCATACACCCGCGCCGTCAACAAGTACAACACACAAAATCTATCCTGCCGTTCCGCCCTCCGGGTTGTAATTCCAAAGACGAAACGGTATAATAGGGGTTGCAAAGTGCGGCTTGAGCCGTTGTGTATGGAGCTCGCTTCTCCGTAGACAGGGGGCGGGGTGTTGGTAGCGCCCCGCTCCTGCTTGCACTGCTTTGTGCCTTGTCTTTCATTATACCGAATGTCCCCGGGAAAAACAACCCGGTATTTTGATGAAACAGAAGGAAATTTACATTTTTCTCCAAAAACTTTCCCGGTTCCTCAATCAGCCCGCCCCTGGCGGTCCGCCACGGACCGCCGGGGGCGGACTTTTTTGCCCAAGGGCGGGGCCCGGCTGGCAAGAGCATATTTTTACGATTTGTTCATATATTTCTTCTGTAGAATGGTAAAACAGTCTGAAAAAATATAAAAGTTTGTTGACTTTTCGGCGTTATTGTAGTATTCTGTTGGTATTGGCAGATGCTGTGTATACACCATACACGGTGAAATTGTCCACACCAAGCAAACGGAGGAGTGAGCTGTCGTGAAAACCATCCCCATCCCCTATTACACCGGCACCCTGGATCTCCACGTGGCAGAGGAGAACCTCAAAGCGGTGGTCACTGCGAAAATGCACCATTATAAGGCCGAAAAAGGCGAGGAAGCCCTGGTCCGGGAGGCCCTGGAAAATCCCATCGGCTCCAAAAAGCTTTCGGAGCTGGCCGCGGGCAAAAAACGGATCACCCTGGTGACCAGCGACCATACCCGGGCAGTGCCCAGCAAGATTACCCTCCCCATCCTTCTGGCCGAGATCCGCAAGGGAAACCCCGAGGCAGAGATCACCATTCTTATCGCCACCGGCCTCCACCGGGCCACCACCCCCGAGGAACAGCGGCGGATGTTCGGCGACGCCATCGTGGATCACGAGAAGATCGCCGTCAATGACGCCTTCAAGCCGGAGGACTTCGTCCACGTCTGCACCCTCCCCTCCGGGGCGGATTTCGAGGTGAACCGCCTGGCGGTGGACTGTGACCTGCTGGTCACCGAGGGCTTCATCGAGCCCCACTTCTTCGCCGGCTTCTCCGGCGGCAGGAAGAGCATCCTCCCCGGCATCTGCTCCCAGGTGACGGTAAACGAGAACCACTCCTATAAAGCCATCGCCAGCCCCTACTCGGCGGCAGGCGTTCTGGAAAAGAACCCCATCCACGAGGACATGGTGGCCGCCGCCAGGGCGGTGAACGTCCAGTTTACCTTTAACGTGGCCCTGGACGGGGAGAAGAAGATCATCGCCGCCTTCTGCGGCGACCTGGTCCAGTCCCACGAAAAGGGCGTGGAGTTTATCCGCGGCCTCTCCCAGTGCCCCAGCATCACCGGGGACATTGTGGTCACCAGCAACGGCGGCTACCCCCTGGACCAGAACCTCTACCAGTCCCCCAAGGCGGTGGCCACCGCCGAGGCCTGCGCCGGAGAGGACGGGGTTATCATTATGTGCTGCTCCTGCGCCGACGGCATGGGGGGCACCCACTTTGAAAAGCTCATCACCATGGGCACCGTGGACGAGATCGACAGCTACCTTTCCAAGATCCCTCCCAAGGAGACCATCCCGGAGCAGTGGTGCCCCCAGATCTATGCCCGCATCCTGAAGAAGCATCCGGTGATCCTGGTCACCACCTACCTCCCCCCGGAGCAGGTGAAGCAGGCCAACATGATCCCCGCCGCCACCCCCGACGAGGCCCTGGAGATCGCCTATCGGATGAAGGGCAAGGACGCCAGCGTCGTGGTCATCCCCGACGGTGTGGCGGTTCTGGCAGTCAAAGAATAAAAAAGGAGGTCGATACAAATGGCTTTGAATCTGGCGCTGAAAGTAAGCGACCTGGACAACGTGGCCACCATCTTTGCCAACGGCATCACCGACGGCACCCAGGTGGAGGTCCGGGATAAGCGGGGGGACTCCTTTGTCCTCACCGTCCACGGGGATGTCCCCTACGGCCACAAGATCGCCCTGGTCCCCATCCACATAGGGGAGCAGATCACCAAGTACGGCGAGGAGATCGGCATTGCCACCCAGGAGATCCAGCCCGGGGATTATGTCCACGTCCACAACCTGGACAGCATGAGAGGCCGGGGCGACTGGCAGAAGGAGGGGAAGTAACATGGGCTTTGAATTCATGGGCTACCACCGCCCCGACGGCCGGGTGGGCTCCCGGAACCTGGTGGGGGTCATCCCCAGCGTCACCTGCGCCAATGATGTGGCCCAGGCCATTGTCACCGAGGTTCAGGGCACCGTGGGCTATTTCCACCACCAGGGCTGCTGCCAGCTGCCCCCCGACCTGGACCGGGTCACCGAGACGCTGACCTCCCTGGGGCAGAGCCCCAACCTGGGTGCGGTCCTCATCGTCAGCCTGGGGTGCGAAGGCACCGACTTTGAAAAGATGTACAAGACCATCGAAGCCTCCGGAAAGCCGGTTCGGATCATCGGCATCCAGGAGCTGGGCGGGGTGAGCAACGCCATCCAGAAGGGCATCGACCTGGCCCGGGAGCTGGTCATCGAAATTTCCGGCCAAAAGCGGGAGCCCACCCCCATTGACAAGGTGGTCATGGCCATCAAGTGCGGCGCCTCCGACACCACCAGCGGCATGGCCTCCAACTGCGTCATCGGGTATATCGCCGACAAGCTGGTGGACCTGGGAGCCACCGTCATCTTCGGGGAGACCACCGAGTTCATCGGCGGGGAACACCTCCTGGCCCGGCGGGCCGTCACCCCGGAGGTGGGGCAGAAGATCTTTGACATTGTAAACGCCATGGAGGCCCGGGCCAAGTCTCTGGGCTGCGACATGAGAAAGGGCCAGCCCACCCCCGGCAACATCGCCGGCGGCCTTTCCTCCATTGAGGAAAAGACCCTGGGGGCCATTGTCAAGTCCGGCACCCGTCCCATCCAGGGGGTCCTGGACTACCCGGAGCTGGTCACCAGCCATAAGGGGCTGTGGATCAAGGACACCCCCGGCCGTGAGCCGGAGATCCTTACCGGCATGGCCGCCACCGGCGCCCAATTTATGATGTTCTCCACCGGACGGGGCGCCCCCCAGGGCTTCCCCTCCATGCCGGTCATCAAGGTGTGCGGCAACCCCAACACCTTTGAGCGGATGAAGAACGATATGGACATCAACGCCGGCCTTATCATCACCGGCGAAAAGACCATCGACCAGGTGGGGGAGGAGGCCTTCCAGAAGCTGCTTCGCGTTCTGGGCGGCGAGATGACCAAGAACGAGGCCATCAAATACTTCACCTCCATTGACATCCACTGCCTGGGGCCGGTGATCTGATCCCCGTCTCCTCAGCGCCGGATGGCGGAACCGCCATTCCATTCCTGTTTGTCCTGCGGCCCGAGCCGCTGCTGCACAGACCCTATCTCCCGCGGCGTTCAGAGAGCGAAAACAAAAACAAGGAGGTAGTATCATGGGATTCAATCCTGTACTTGCAATGTTTATCGGCATTATCGTCATGATGGTGCTGATTATCTGGAACAAACTCCATCCCTTCCCGGCACTGATTATTTCTGCAATTCTCATCGCCGTTCTGGCGATGCCCTTCGGGCCCGAGGGGGCCATGATCGATACCCTGGCCAAGTGCGTCAGCACCGTCACCACCGGCTTCGGCAATACCATGGCCAGCATCGGCGTTGTTATCGGCTTCGGCTGCATCATGGGTATCTTCCTGGAAAAGAGCGGCGCCGCCAAGCAGATGGCGCTGACCATTCTGAAGCTGATCGGCGTTAAGAACTGCGACGTGGTTCTGGGCCTCACCGGCTTTGTGGTCTCCATCCCCGTCTTCTGCGATTCCGGCTTCGTGATCCTTTCCTCCCTGGCCAAGGAGTTCTCCCGTCTGACCAAGAAGTCCATGGTCTGGCTGGGCGGCATCCTGGGCATGGGCCTGTACATCACCCACTTTATGGTTCCCCCCACCCCCGGCCCTCTGGCTGTGGTTGGCACCTTTAACAACAACGGCCTGAACCTGGATCTGGGTATGTACATCATCTACGGCCTGCTCATCTCCATCCCCCTGTTTATCTTCTCCGTCTTCCTGTTCCGGTATTTCGGCAAGAAGTACCCCGACCTGGTGGTCCCCTACGAGATCGACCGGAGCCAGTACACCGCCGCTCAGCTGGAGGTCCTGGATAAGATCGACGCCAAGATCAAATCCGGCAAGGACCTGGAGAACAGCGACTTTACCGCCCTGCTGGAGACCGAGAAGCTTCCCAGCGCCGGCCTTTCCTTCGCTACCCTGCTGGTCCCCATCATCCTCATTTTCGCCAACACCATCTGCGGCCAGATCGTCCCCGGCACCACCGTGGCCTCTCTGTTCGCCTTCCTGGGCCAGCCCGTTGTGGCGCTGTTCATCTCCCTGTGCATGGGCGCGTTCCTCCTCTGCGGCCATCTGGGCAGCAAGGCCTGCGTCAACCTGATGCAGGAAGCCTGCCGTGACGCCGGCCCCATCGTCTTCATCACCGCCGCCGGCGGCGCTCTGGGCGCGGTTATCAACACCTCCGGCGCGGCCAAGATGATGGCTGACGTCATTGTGGCCACCGGTATCCCCGGCATCCTGGTGCCCATCATCATCGGCGTTATTATGAGATTCCCCCAGGGCTCCGGCACCACTGCTATGATTACCGGTTCCGCTATCGTTGCCCCCATGGTCGTCGCCCTGGGCATCAACCCCTATCTGGCGGCTCTGTCCCTCTGCTTGACCACCATGTGCCCCTCCTTCCTCAACGACAGCTATTTCCATGTGGTCACCAACTTCTCCGGCATGGACATCAATACCAGCCTCAAGACCTGGACCATAGGTTCCATCCTGGTTCCCGCCTTTGGCTCGGTGATCTTTGTTATCCTCAGCCTGTTTATCCACTGATACGGATCGCCGATGGAATATCGGCTCTGCATTGATCCTTCGTTCTCTGGATCGCCGCAAAGGGTCCTTCTCCGGTTCTCCGGGGGAGGACCCTTTTGGGCAGTTCGGGGCAGTTGCCGTCATGCGCCTGCAAATACTTGCAATCACTTTCAAAAGCGGGTATAATAAAGCAAAAAGGAGCGTGATTTTTATGGCGAACACCTCGGCCGTTTATGCCCGCATCGACACCCAGCTGAAGAAGAATGCGGAGGAGATCCTTTCCCAGCTGGGGATCACCCCCAGCAGCGCCATCCAGATGCTGTACAGCCAGATTGTCCTTTCCCGCGGCCTGCCCTTTGAGGCCCGGCTGCCCGCCAGGAAGCCTGTCGCTATCGGGGGTATGACCCGGGAACAGTTAGACGCTGAACTGCAAAAGGGACTGGATTCGATGAAAAACGAGAGACTATACTCTCCGGATGAGATCGACGCAATGTTCGCTGAGGAATTTGGCATATGAGTGAAAGATATACCGTCAGTTACACAACAGGGGCAAAAGAAGACCTGCGAAGCATTTATTCTTATGTTGCTTTTAAGCTGAAGGAAAGACAGGTCGCTAAAAGGCTGGTCGAGCGGATCCGCAAAGAGATTCGTGCCTTAAACACCTTTCCGGAAAGATTTCAAAGCGTCGAGTGGGAGCCATGGGCTTCAATGGGGATGCGGCAGCTGGTGGTAGGCAATTACATTATCTACTACTTAGTAGATATTTCCTTGAAGCAGGTCGCCGTTTCCCGTGTCGTCTATGGCGGCCGGAACATCGAAAGTATGATCCGCGATGAGTGAGAAAAGAAAGCCCTTCGGCCGGTCCGAAGGGCCTTTTGCCGCCTTGACATCCAGCCCCTTCGGTGTCATAATAGATGATGGTTTTATTTACCCACAAGGAAGGGATGTCTCTATGAGGCGCTGGACCGCTTTGCTTTTGACCCTGGCGCTTCTTCTGGTCTCCGGCTGCCAGAAGGAGGCGGAGCGTTCTTCGCTGCCAAAGCTGGAGCTGCACCGGGAAGAGGAGAAGGACTACCTCCTCCTGGAAGGGGTCCGGTACAACCGGGTCTCAACCGAAACGGTGGACAACCGGTACGCCGGATGCTGGCGGTTTGCCGGGGAGACAGGGGAGGCGGTGGCCAGCGTCGAGAAGATGACCCTTTACACCGTCGCGGGTGACGAAGAAAAGGCGTTCCTCTGGGGGATCCAGGAGGGATGGGCCCCGGGTCCCTTCCAGCAGGCCCTGTTTCTCCGGGAGGACCGGTCCTTGGCCCTGCCCCAGTCCGGGGAGGAGTTCGACCTTGGGACCCTGAGTACCTACCAGGGTTCGGGGCTGTTTGGGAAGAAGCCGGTGGTCACCTGGCAGTCCGACGACCCGGAGATCCTCACCGCCCTCTTTGACGCCTGGGATACCGGGGAGGAGACCCCCCTCCCCAAGGACCGGGAGGACCGGGAGCGCCGCTCCCTGGATCTCCGAGGCGCCTCCTGCCCCTGGCTGGCCTTCCGCCTGGAATGCAGCCGCTATGAGGAGAACGGCCCCATCTACTTTTCCGACATGGGGGGAAGGCGGACCGTGATCCCGGAGGAGACGGCGGCGGCCCTCACCTGGGAAGAACCCAGTCTTTGGGAACGGCTGACAGGATAGGAGGAAGCGCCGGTGAAAAAGCATCGTTTTGCCTGGCTTCCCCTGGGGGCGGAGGTCCTCTGTTTTGGAGGGATGGCCTTTACGGGCCTTCCCAAGGAGCTGGTCCTGGAGCCAAGCCCCCAGGCGGTGGACGCCGCGGTCCTGGCGGTGGAGCGGAGGATGGGCCCCTTTTGGATCCTCTTTGCGGCCATTGCCGTGCTGGGAGCGCTGAACCTGATTCAAGCGCTTCGCCTCGGCCTTGCCGGGGAAAGACCCCTTCTGCGGCAGCTGGGTCTTTGGGGGCGGCTGGCCCTCGGCCTTTGCCAGGGTGGCTTTTTGGTGTTTCTGGGCCTTGCCGTGCTGATGGGAGCGGTGGCTTTCTCCGGCCTGCTGGGGCCCTTGGGGCTGCTGGGGGTTGGATTGGTTGGAATTATGGGCCTGGGATGGCTCTGGTTCGTGGGCCTGGGGCCCTCCGCCTGCCTTATCGCCTACCTGTGGAGCGGGGTCCGGGCCGGGGAGGTCCGGGCCGGCAGGGCGGTCCTCCAAACCCTTTTTTTGTTGATCCCGGTGGTGGATGTTGCCGCCGCCGTTATTCTGTATCGGACCTCCCCGGGGAATGGGACCCGGCCGGAGGGCAGCAGTCAGGAGCCGTCGGCTTCGTAAAGTGACAGGAGGTTTTTGTTATGGCGATCCTTGGCATCGATCTGGGTACCACCAACTCTTTGGCCTGCGTCTGGAAGGATGGGGGCCCGGTGCTGGTGAAAAATTCCTTGGGGGAATTTTTGACCCCCAGCGTGGTGAGCCTGGACAAAGAAGGCAGGCTTGCCGTAGGCGCAGTGGCCCGGGAGCAGCTTATCACCGCCCCGGAGAACACCGCCGCCGCCTTTAAGCGGTGGATGGGCACCCAAAAGACCTTTGTTCTGGGGGAGCGCACCTTCACCCCCCCGGAGCTTTCCGCCATGGTGCTGGAAAAGCTCCGCCGGGACGCCGAGGCGGAGCTGGGGGAGGAGATCACCGAGGCGGTTATCAGCGTTCCCGCCTACTTTAACGACAACCAGCGCTCCGCCACCAAGCTGGCCGCCCAGCTGGCGGGGCTTAAGACCGAGCGGATCATCAACGAGCCCTCCGCCGCCGCCCTGGCCTACCGCCTGGCCCACGGGGAGGAGGACGCCTGTCTGATGATCTTCGACTTCGGCGGCGGCACCCTGGACGTTTCGGTGGTGGAATGCTTTGAAAACGTCATCGAGATTACCGCCATCGCCGGGGACAACCGCCTGGGCGGCAACGACATCGACGAGGCCATCGCCCGGTACTTCTGCGCCTACAACCAGCTTCCCCAGAACGTCCTCAGCGCCGAACAGCAGGCTATGCTCCTCCACCAGGCAGAGCGGTGCAAGTGCGCCCTGGCCTGGACCCCTGTGTCCGCCATGTCCCTCCCCGGGCCGGACGGGTCCTCCTACACCCTTACCCTCACCCGGGACCTGCTGATGAAGCTCTGCGAAGATCTTTTCGCCCGGATGAAAAAGGTGCTGGCCCGGGCCATCCGGGACAGCGGCCGGGGCATCGGGGAGATCGACCACGTCATCCTGGTGGGCGGTTCCTCCAAGCTGGCGGTGCTGCCCGATTTCCTGAAATCCCTCTTCGGAAAGCCCCCCCTGATCCTGGACGACCCGGACACCATTGTGGCCCGGGGGGTAGGGGTCTGCGCCGGCATCAAGGAGCGCAAGGGGGAGATCCGGGACATCGTTATGACCGACGTCTGCCCCTTTACCCTGGGGACCTCGGTGGTGGACAGCGAAAAGGACCAGAACCCCCATATGGCGGTGATGATCGAGCGCAACAGCGTCCTGCCCATCAGCCGCAGCGACCGCTTCTACACCACCCGGGACAACCAGGAACGGATCCAGGTGGACATCCTCCAGGGGGAGGAATACTACGCCCGGGACAACCTGAAGCTGGGGGAGGTGGTCATCACCGTTCCCCCGGAGCCCGCCGGCAAGCAGTGGGTGAAAACCACCTTTACCTATGACATCAACGGGGTCCTCCAGGTGGATGTGGAGAACACCTCCACCGCCCGGAAAAAGACCGCCTACGTCGTAAACCCCAGCCTCCACCTCTCCGACGAGGAGCTGGAGCGGAAGCTCCAGGAGCTGAGCGCCATCCGGGGGGAGCTGGAGCAGAGCGAGGAGGAGCAGCTTTTGCTGGCCACCGCCGAGCGGATCTTTGCCGAGTCCACCGGCCACCTTCGGGAGGTGGTGGGCAAGGTGCTGACCACCTACCGGTCGGTGCTGGACGACAAGAGTCCCTCCCGGCGGCACCGGGCCCGGAAGTGGATGAAAGAACAGCTGGACGCCCTGGAGAAGTACCAAGACGGCGGCGTTTTTGATCCGGAACTGCCGGAATCCTGGGAGGGAGAATGATCTATGAGCATCTGGTCCATTCTGGGCATCGAGCCCACCCGGGAGATCGCCGACATCCGCAAGGCCTATGCCCGGGCCGCCCGGAAATATCACCCGGAGGAACAGCCGGAGGAGTTCCAGCGGCTCCACACCGCCTATGAAAAGGCCCTGGAGTACGCCCGCACCGCCCCCCCCGCCCCTGCTGCCCGGCAGGGCCGCCCGGCGGGAGCCAAGGTCTACAATAACCTGGGGAACAAGTCCACCTCCAAAAAGGGCGGGGCCGCCTTTACCAAGGGCGGCTCCACCGCCTCCCAGGGGCCCCGCCTGGAGGGCGGCCCCCGACGGCGGCCCCGGGCCCAGGTGGAAATCGTTCCCCTGGGGGGGCGAAAGCCCACCGGACCGGAGCCCGCTTGGCTCCGGGAGGAGACCGCAGAGGGCCAGGCCGAACTGTTTCGCCGCGCCCCCGCCATGGGGGCCTTCCGGGAGATCTGGCAGGACGGCAAAAAGGCCCGGGACAAAAACGCCTGGCGGGAGTATTTTTCCTCTCCCGTCTTTTTGGCCGTCCAGCGGGAGGAGGGATTTACCGCCGCCCTTTTGGACCTGGTGGAGACCGACGTAAAGAACGGCCGCACCATCCAGCAGCGGTTCGTCCAGCAGCTGGCCATCGCCTACGGCATCCGCTACCGGCGAAAAAAGGAAAGCTACTTCCTCTCTGGGGCCGCTTTTCCGGGCATCGAGTCGATCCGGGACATCCTGGATCTGGGGGACGGGGTGGAAAGACTGGGCCATGAGGACGACAAGGTATGGGCCGCCTGCTGGCGGGATTACTTCGAGCTGATCGGCCTGGCGAAAAACGGGGCCTTTGAGGATCCCAAGCGAAGCGGCCGGTGGAGGGGCATCTTTGACCGGTACAAAAAGGAGAAGGTCACCGACAACCCGATGACCACCCGCCGGGACGAGGGGGACGTGGAATACCGCCACCCCCTGGGCCTGCGTCTGCTGGCCTTCTTCGTAGAGAAGAACCCCCTTCCCGCCGAGGCGGTCCAGTATCTTTACGACACCCTAAATCTGGAGACGGTATCCAGCAGCAGCGCAAAAAAGACCTACCAGCCCCTTCTGGACGCCGTTCTCCCTATCCTCCCCGACCAGAAGCTGGTGAAGGAGGAAAAGGAGGCCATGCGGCTCCTCTACGCCTCTATCAGCAATTTCATGCGGCTTTACGACAACCGGGCCTTCTTCGAGAACGCCCGGGTTCTGCGCTCCTACGACCGGCGGCCCACCCAGGGGCAGCTGCGGGAGGCAAAGGAACTCATCGCCTCCCCCCAGTTCCAAAAGCTGTTTTTGACCCGGAAGTTCCAGGAGAGCAGCGCGGTAAAGCGGATCATGGACTCCGGCACCTGCCTCCCCGCCCTGATGGCGGAGGAGTACGCCAAGCACCGGGGGGACCCGGTGGCCGACGTGATGCTGGAGTGGTGCCTTTCCACCGTCCGCAGCCAGGAGCATGACCCGGAGTTCTTCTTCGACCGGCCCTACGTCTACGAGGACGCCAGCCCGGACCGGATCGGCCTGGAGAACCGGGAGTTTTGGTACTACTACCTTTCCACCGCCTTTCCCGCGGGGCTCACCACCAGCCGGGAAGTCCCCCTGGCCCAGATCATCTGGGAGCATTGCCACCCCTCCTGGGGCTGGCGGCGGGTATTCACCGGCTTTGATGAGGACGTTCAGCGCATCCCCCAGCCCAGGACCCACTCCTTCACGGTGGGGGACAAAACGGTTACGGTGGAGTTTCACTACTTCTACCAGCGGTTCCTCCTGGGGGATCAGGAGCTGGAGGAGCTGTTCCCCTGGGAGGAGGTCCGGGCCCAGGAGGACGACAGGACCTTCTGGCTGGCCCTGCCCCTGGCCATCCCCGGGGAGACCCCCAGAGCGGCCATCCGGGGGGAGATCGTCCGGCGGCTGCGAAGCCTTCCCATTGACGAGATCATCTTCTCCGATTTGGCGGACTGCCTGGTGAACCACATCATCACCGGCAAGAAGAAATCCTCCGCCCTTCTCACCGGCAGGATGGAGGACGGGGACTCCCTGTACGGCTACGAGGTGCGCCAGAACCGCACCCTGGAGGTGTTCCAGCTTCGCGGCATTCTGCGGCGGCGCGCCATGCTTTGGGAGCGCCCCTTCTCCAACGAGCGTCTGGCCCAGGAGGAGGCGGAACGGTATATCAACGGGCAGTTGGATCCGGGGGCGGCTCTGGTGGATCGGCGCCCGGTAAAGGGTCTGACCTCTGGGGAGAAGGCGGCCGCTTTGATCTGGTGTCTGGGGGAGGGGAGCTATCCCCCGGAAGAGAAAGAGGCCGACCGCAGAATCGCCCTTCCCGCCACCGAGGACTTTTTGGTATATGGGCGGCAGTACCACGGGGGCTTCACGGCGGATTTCTACGCCGCCCACCGCCGCCACCCCTACACCGCCACAGTGCGGTTCGGCAGCAGGCCGGAGGAGGCTTTCTGTTTGGATCTGACCTTTGACATTTGGCCCTACGGTTCCCCCAAGGCTAAGGAGTGCGGACTTTTGGCCATGTCCACCCGGCTGGGCTTGGTGGGCACCGGCTGTTACGCCATAGGGCGTATTGGCATGGGTGAAAAGTGGTACACATTGGTTTCCAGCGATGCACGGCGGGAATTGTATGCCATGCGGGATGGTTCGGAGAAGATGTTTTCCGGCAAGAGTTTGGAGGAGCTGGTGGAAAAGATGCTGTTCCCCACCGAATGGAACGCAGTGGAATGGGTAGAACGCTATCCCGGCACCCCCTCCCCGGTGGGCTAGCGCCCACAGGCAGACCCTCCCCGGCGCTCCGCGCCTAAAGGTTGTGCCGGGGCGTAGGTTGTGCCTGGAGTCGCAAGCAGCAGAAGGCGAAGAGTTGAAATCGCCCCTTGCCAGGTCGCGGGGGGCGATTTTGTACTTCGGACAAAACGCACCCCCTCCCCGGCGGGTTAGCACCCGCAGGCACCCCCTCCCCGGCGCTCCGCGCCTAACGGTTGTGCCGGGGCGTAGGTTGTGCCTGGAGTCATAAGCCACAACAGCCGCAAAGCGGCTCTAGCCCGAAGGGCTCGATTTTCTCCGCAGAGAAAATCACCGAATACGGCCAACTGAGCAGAGGCCGGAAACGCCCGGACGGAGTTAGGCGGGAGCAGAAAACCAAGATGTCATTGTTACCACCGCCGCCGGAAGCCATCCCTAGGGGACGGACCAGAAACCGTTCAGCACAAACGATAGTGGACCGCACAGCCCAGGACAAACAGGGCGGCGGGTTGGATTGTAAACCCCAGGCCGGAGTCCTTTGGCCGTTCTCCGGGGTCCAGGGGCTTGCCCCCTGGGCGCTCTTTGCCTCCTTTCTGCCGCGGCGGATGTACAATGTAAGTGCAAAAAGGTTCAAAGAGGAAAAAAAGAGTGA
>CAJUFK010000041.1 GCA_910585535.1 uncultured Angelakisella sp.
CAGAAGCCTTCTTTGGAACCACTCGCCTAGCGAGTGGTTTTCTTATACAAAAAAGGCGCGCCGGACGGCTGTTCCGTCTGGCGCGCCCTTTTTGCAATAAGGGGCGGGGTCCTCTTCTCCTTTGACTGTCCCAAAAATCGTACAGCTGCTGTCTTTCCTCCAGCCGGTCCCTCCACTGTCCTGACAACGGGACACCTGTTCTGGTAAACTGTGTTTGTAAACAGACGGAGACCTTCTCCGGGTAAAAAACCAGAAGCAGAAAGGAGCGGCTTTTGCATGGAGTACAACATCGTTGACGTCAGAGGGCACGTGGAGGTATACGACAGCCAGGGGCAGTTCCTCTTTTCCGCCGACACCAAGGCCGAGGCCCTGGAGGACCTGGCCAGCTAAATTTTTAACCGGTCCAAGGCCCCAGGGCATCGAACCGCCGCCGAAGGCCATAGCGGATCCCCACCGCGGTGAGGGACCGGCTATGGCCTTTGTTTTTAGGGGCAGAAGGCCCCCCCCGGAGATCCTGCCCTGTCTTCTACGAGACCAGGTACTCCTTTACCAGGTGCAGCATCGCCATGGGGATGTTGGCGTCCAGGAGGACCCCCTCCGGGGTGTAGTCCCGGGAAAAGATCCTGCCGTCCCGGAGGATCCGGGCCTCCAGCTCCCCGGCAGCGTAGGGGAGGAGCAGCTGCGCCCGGAGGTGGGCGGGGGGCAGGGCTTTGGCGATGGCGGCCAGAAGGTCCGGCAGGCCCTCCCCTGTCCGGGCGGAGATGGCTACAGCGGTCCCCTCCATGCCCTCCGGCAGGCCGGGAAGGAGGTCGCACTTATTCAGCACCGCCAGCACCGGCACCGACTCCGCCCCCAGCTGGGAGAGCAGTTCCCGGGTCACCGCCAGCTGCTGGGGGGCCTCTCCGCTGGCGGCGTCGCAGACATTGAGGATGAGATCGGCCTGGGCGGCTTCCTCCAGGGTGGATTGAAACGCTTCCACCAGATGGTGGGGAAGCCTGCGAAGGAGTCCCACCGTGTCAATAAGCATCACCCTGCGTCCGTCGGGGAGATCCAGCCCCCGGGCGGTGGGATCCAGGGTGGCAAACAGCTTGTCCTCCGCCAGAACCCCCGCCTGTGTCAGGGTGTTAAGGAGGGTGGACTTGCCCACGTTGGTATACCCCACAATAGCAACGGTGGTGACGCTGTCCTTCTTCCGGCGCTCCCGGAGGCGCTGGCGGCGCTGGGTGAGGTCCTCCAGCTCCCGGGAGAGGGCGGTGATCCGCCGCTGGATATGCCGGCGGTCCACCTCTTTCTTGCTCTCCCCGGCCCCCCGGCGGGCCCCTGCGCCGCCGCCCCCGCCGCCGCCCTGGCGGGAGAGCTGAACGCCCCGTCCCGCCAGTCTGGGCAGCTGATACCGAAGCCGGGCAAGCTCCACCTGAAGCTTCCCCTCGGCGCTTACCGCCCGCTGGGCGAAGATGTCCAGGATCAGCATGGTGCGGTCGATCACCGGGCAGTCCAGCATCTCCTCCAGATTGCGGATCTGGAGGGGGGAAAGTTCGTGGTCAAAGATCACGGCGTCCGCCGCCGCGCTGCGGACAAACTCCCGAAGCTCCTCCAGCCGCCCGGCCCCCAGGCAGGTAGCGGCGTCAGGCTCCTCCCTGCGCTGGGTGAGGATCCCCGCCGTCTCATATCCGGCGCTGGAAGCCAGTTCCCGAAGCTCCTCCATAGAGGCGTCCATGTCGTACTCCCCCGTATCCACCCCAGCCAGGATGGCCGCAGGGAGCCGCTGAAAATCATTTTCGTACATAACTGATCCTTTCTGCACCCTCCCCGCCGCTCCGCGGCTAAGGGTTGTGCCGGGGCTTGGGTTGTTGCCTGGAGTCGGAATCAGCAACAGGCGAGAAGTTGAAATCACCCTTTGCCAGGTTGTGGCGGGGAGGATCTGCGGGCGCTTGGCCCCCGATGGGAGAACCTATATGCCTCCCGAAGCCAGTCCATTATGATACCATCCACCTGCCCCGGCCCACTAAGCAGTACATGATGCGTCCAGCGATTCGGCGCCGCCTCCGTCTTGACCGCAATCCGGGAATGATCCACCGGATGCTCCAGCCCAAAGGTGAGAATCAAGCATTCCTCCGGCCAGCCCTTCTTCCTCCGGTAAGGAAAGGAAAGAAACGCAAATCCATTCCTGGTCCGAAAGGTGATCTGGGTCTTGGAGTACCGTATCTCAATGTCGTCCCCAAGAGAAAGAATCGCCGCCCCTGCCTCTTCCCAAAGTGACAGCGCCCAGGGCCGCCCCGCAAAAAAGGCCGCAGCATCCGGGGAGTAAAGCAGTTCCATCTTGTCAGGGGAAAGTACCATAACTGTCCTCCTTTTACAGCCCCTCCAGGATCTCCCGCAGGGTGTCCTCCACCCGGTGGCAGATGTGACCGGCATGGGCCTTTACCGCCTCCGGGGCGCTGTCCATGGCGTAGGAATGCCCCGCCTCGTCCAGCATCTCCACATCGTTGTAGTTGTCCCCAAAAACAGCGACCTCATCCCTGGCAAAGCCAAACTCCTCCCGAACGGCCCGGATGGCCTGCCCCTTGTCCCCCAAGGTAAAATCCAGCCACTCCTTGCCGGAAACCGCGGTCTTGCACCGCCCCTGCCACCGCCGGGACATCTCTTCCGCCACCCCAAGGTCCAGACCGTCGGTCATGCACATGGAGACCTTCAGAATGGGTTCGCAGATCTCCTTCGGGGTTTCGGCGGCGCAGATGGTCATTTTCCATCGGTTCAGCACCACGTCCAGGTAGTGCCGGGTCTTGGGGAGGAGCCAGTAGGCTTCCGGGCAGCTGATAAGCGCTTCGCACCGGTCGTCCATCGCCAGGATCTCCCCAATAAGTTCCATGGCCAGCTCCTGGCCCAGGGGGGTCTGGGAAATGGTCCGCCCCTGGTAGGTCACCAGGCATCCGTTTTCCCCCAGGAGGACCATATCCTGGGAGATGGGCCAGAAAAGCCGCCGAAGGTTGGGGCACTGGCGGCCGCTGGCAGCGGCAAACAGCACCCCCTTCTCCCGAAGGGCCTGGATCAGTTCCAGCGCCTCCCGGGAGGGGTACTGGACCCCGTTTTTCAGCAAAGTGCCGTCCAGGTCGCTGGCAATAAATTTAATCATGGAGATCCGCCTCTTTCTTTGGTCATAGGGAATCCCCGCCTGAACCGGCGGGGACCCCTTTGTTTGTTATCTTTGGATAAACAGCTGGCAGTAGTAATATTCGCCTCCGACGTAGGCGATGCCCACGCCGATGCCGTTAAAGTTGGAACGGAGCAGGTTTTCATTGTGGGCAGGGGAGTCCTTCCAGGCCTGGACAACCTCCTCCGGGCTGTAGCTGGTATTTACGGCGAAAAGGTTCTCCCCGTAAGCGGTGTACTTAAGCCCGCATTCGGTGAAGACGGTGTTAAAGTTGCTTCCGTCGGGGCGGGTGTGAGACCAAACCTCGGCGGCTTCCTCGGCCCGGACGGTGGCGGGAATATCTACGATAGAGATGTGGGAGAGGGTCCCCAGGCCGTTCTCCTGGCGGTACTCGTTGGTAAGACGGATGATCTCCGCCGCATCGCTGGCATAGGTGGTGGTGTCCACATCAGGGAGGACGATAGGGGCAGTGACAGTGACCTTCACCGTTTTGGAGACCGGCTCCCGGCCCTCCATCGCGGCGGTGACCGTCACGGTGGCGCTGCCGGCCTTCTCCCCGGTGATGGTCAGCTGGTTCCCCTCCAGCTGGGCGGTGACGTCCCCGGAGGCTTCGGCAGTCAGCTGACAGCCCTGGGGGGTGGCGGTGATGGTCACCGTTTGGCTCTTGTCCTCCTCCACCGATACCGAGGCGGCAGACAACGTAAGGGCGATGGGTTCCAGCCGGGCGGCGGCGGAGATCTTCGCCGTACCGTCGGCGTAGTCCGGGGCGATGACGGTAAGGGTGATCTCGGCGGTGCCCAGGGTGTCCTCGTCAGCGGTGATGGTCAGGATATTTCCGTCAATGGCCGCCTGGAAGCCTTCCCCGGCTACCGAGGCCGAGACCTGGGCCCCCTGGGGCTTGGTGGTAAGGGTCACGGTCTCCTGGCTTCCGGGTTCCACGTTGACGGTGGAGGCGGAGGGGGTGACCACGGCCTTGGTCTTGGTGACCACAACCGGGATCTCCAGGGTGGAGCCCAGCCAGCCCTCCCCCTGGGCGGAGACCGTCAGGGTCCCCTCTCCGGGAGCGGAGGCCGTGATGGCATAGGCGTTTCCGTTTTTGGTCATCTTCGTGTTGGGGCAGTCCAGCTGGACATCCACCTGGCCGCCCCCGGCAATGGCCTGGAACACCAGGGTGGTGCCGTTCTCCATATCAATGCCGGTTAGTTCCTCCTCCCCCGCTTTGAGGGAGAGGGGCAGTTTTCCACGGACCACCGAAAGAGGGATGGTGAAAACGGCATCCTCATAGTTTTTGGCGGAGGCGGTGATCTCCAGGGTGCCCTTACCGTGCTGTTCCCCGGCGGTAAAGGAGATATTGTTTTCCTCCATCTGGAGGGTGCCCAGGTCCTCGGGGGTGAGCCGGGCGGAGAAGCTGGCGTCCTCGGGCAGGGGGGAGAAGTCGTACTTTTCCGAAAACGCCAGCCGGAAGCTCTTCCCGGTGAGAAGGGCGATCTCCTCCTCACCGGCCCAAAGGTACTCCGGTTCCCCTTCGGCGGGGGGCTCTCCTTCTGCGGTCCAGTTCACTTCCAAGCTTCGGGGCTGAATTTGAATGGGGATGGTAAGGTTGGTGTCATGGTATCCTTTGGCGGTGGCGGAAAGGGTGATCTGGCCATCCCCGGGGCGGGTTGCCAGGAGGATCAGGCGATTTCCGTCCAGGCGGGCATCCAGGCCGGGGACATTATTCACCGAAATGGCATAGGCGGCGCCGTCGCTGTCCCCGGGGATTTCGCCTTCCCAGCTATCCCCAGCATAGAGGGAGATCTCCGGCTGCCAGGCTGCGAAGACCTCCATGGCCTTGGGGGCGCAGCCCAAGAGCCCCAGGCAGAGGGAGGTCATCAGAACCAGGCAGAGGAGTGGTTTCCAAATTTTCATGGGTGGTATACTCCTTATGTAAAGATTGAGGGGTATGGGTCTTAATAAAGATACCATACTCAGGAAGAAATCACAAGTAGGTATTTTATGGATCTACGCGCAGACCCTCCCCGGCGGCGGGCCTGCGGCCGGGGAGGTGCCCGCTTGACAGATGGAGGAAAAAGCAATATAATTGCTCCATGTCTTATTATTCACAAATTGTTTAACTGCTTAATAATTAAGGTGGTGCAATATGCCGGACCATATCTTACAGTTACAGGAAATCACCAAGTCCTTCGGCGGGACCCAGGTCCTCCGGGGGATCAGCATTGATATTTGCCAGGGGGAGTTTATCACCTTCCTGGGCTCCAGCGGATGTGGGAAGACCACCACCCTGCGGATCATTGCCGGCCTGGAGGAGCCCGACAGCGGCAGGGTCCTTCTGGAAGGGAGGGACGTCACCGCTCTGGCTCCCAACAAGCGGGACGTCAATACTGTGTTCCAAAACTACGCCCTCTTTCCCCATATGACGGTGGGGCAAAACATCGCCTACAGCCTCCGCCTGCGGAAAGCCCCCAAGGAGGAGCAGCGAAAGACGGTGGAGGAGATGCTGGATCTGGTGCAGCTTTCCGGCTATGAAAAAAGGATGCCGTCGGAGCTTTCCGGGGGACAGCGGCAGCGGGTGGCTATCGCCCGGGCCTTGGCCAGCCGCCCCCGGGTCCTCCTCCTGGATGAGCCCCTGGGGGCCCTGGACCTCCAGCTGCGGCGGCAGATGCAGGTGGAATTGGGCCGCCTGCAAAAGAAGCTGGGGGTGACGTTCCTCTACATCACCCATGACCAGGAGGAAGCCCTGAACATGAGCGACCGTATCGTGGTGATGCGGGAGGGAAGGTTTGAACAGATCGGCACCCCGTCGGAGGTCTACGACCACCCCCGCACCGCCTTTGTCGCCCGCTTTGTCGGCAGCGCCAACATCTTCCGGGGGCGGGTGGCCGGCGGGGGCGGTCCTCTGCCCAGGGCGGAACTGACCGGGGGGGACTTCGTCTTTCTTCCCGGGAACGGGGTTTTTGCCCCGGGGAGCTCTGTCGCCGTAGCGGTACGCAGCGAACAGCTTCAGTTCCACCGCCGCGACGGGAAGTCAGAGGGCGGCATCCGGGCGGTGGTCAGGGAAAAGACCTTCGCCGGGGGGATGCTCCGCATCGCCTTTGCCCTGGAGGACGGGGAGGAAGCGGTGGCCAGCCGCCATGGCATCGATTTGGACCTCCGCCCCGGGGAGCAGGTTCTCCTCTCCTGGGATCCCGCCCTGGCCCCTGTAGTGGAGGACGCGCCATGAGCAAAAAAAAGAACGGCCCCGCCTGGCTGATGGTTCTGCCCCTCTACCTCTTTACCCTGGTGTTTGTCCTGGGACCCCTGGTGTATATGGTGGTTCTAAGCCTGCTGCGCCGGGCCGAGGTGTGGGGGGTTACCAACCAGTTCACCCTGGAAAACTATAAGAATATCCTAGCCCCCGTCTATCTGAAGACCTTTGTGGAATCCTTCCGCCTGGCGGTAATCAGCACCGGCATCATCGCCCTTATCGGCTACCCCTTCGGGTACTTTATGGCTAAGCTCCAGGGCCGGTGGAAGCAGGGGGTTATGATGGCCCTGATGATTCCCTTTTGGACCAGCTCCCTTATCCGCCTTTACGGCTGGATCATCGTTCTGCGGTCCGGCGGGGTGCTGGATCAGCTGCTGATGGGCCTGGGCCTTACCAACGGCCCCCTGCGGATGCTGTACACCTACCCCGCCGTGGTCATCGGGATGGTCTACGCCCTGGTTCCCTTTATGATCCTGGCGGTGTACTCCAGCGCCGAAAAGATGGACTGGGGCCTGGTGGAGGCGGCCCGGGATCTGGGGGCCTCGGCCCCCAAGGCCTTTCTCACCATTACATTCCCCCTGACTCTGCCGGGGCTGCTGTCCGGGGTAATCCTTACCTTCATCCCCTCCATGGGCCTCTTCTTCATCGCCGACATCCTGGGGGGAAATAAGGTGGTGCTGGTGGGCAGCGTCATCCAGGACCAGCTGACCCAGGCCCGGAACTGGCCCTTTGCCGCCGCCCTCAGCGTGGTGCTGATGATCCTCACCAGCGCCATGATCTGGCTTTACCGCAAAGTCGCCCACGTCAAGGAGCTGGAGGGCCTGCTATGAACAACAAGTCCAGATTCCCCCGGTTCTACCTGGTCTTTCTCCTGGCGGTGATGTACCTGCCCATCCTGCTGGTGGTGATCTACTCCTTCAACGGCGGGCGGCTGAGCTCGGTGTGGGAGGGATTCTCCCTGCGGTGGTACGGGACGCTGTTCCGGGACGCTGCTATCTTTGAGGCGCTGGGGAACAGCCTTCTCCTGGCCATCCTCTCCTGCCTTTCCGCCGCCGTTATCGGCACCCTGGGGGCGGTGGGGATGCAGCGCATCCGCAGCCGGACCGCCGGACCCATTGAGTATCTTTCCACCCTGCCCATTATGATCCCGGAGATCATCCTGGGAATGGTCTTTATGGCCTTCTTCTCTCTGCTGGGGCTCCCCTTTGGAATGACCACCCTGGTCATCGGGCACACTGCCTTTTGTATCCCCTATGTCTTTATGCTGGTAAAGGCCCGGCTGGTGGGGATGGACCCCGCCTTGGCCGAAGCGGCCCGGGACCTGGGGGCGGGAGAGGTTCAGGTCTTTCTTCACATCACCCTGCCCCTTATCACCCCGGCCATCCTTTCCGGAATGCTCCTCAGCTTTGCCATGAGCATGGACGACGTTATCATCAGCATCTTTGTCACCGGGGTGAGCATCAACACCCTGCCCATCAAGATCTACTCCCAGATCAAGTTCGGCGTCACCCCGGAGATCAACGCCCTCTGCACCCTGATGCTGGCGGCCACCATCCTTCTGGTGTGCCTGTCCCAGTGGCTGGGGCGGCTCCATCCCAAAGGAGAATGACCTGCTCCGGCGGGTCCGACCATACAAAACAGAAAAAACGGAGGTACCTTCATGAAACGACTGGCAACCATCCTTCTGGCCCTGATCCTTTTTGTGATGATCCCAGGGGGCTGCGGCAAAAAGGCTGAGACCATGACCCTGTACACCTGGGAGGGGATGTTCCCCCCGGAGGTGCTGGAGGGCTTCACCAAGGAGACCGGCATCGCCATTAACTACGCCAACTTTGACACCGACGAGAATATGCTGGCCCGGCTCTCCGAGGCGGGGGGCGGGGACTATGACCTGGTCATCGCCGACGACTACATCATCGAGACGGTGATCGCCCAGGGCCTGGCCCAAAAGCTGGATACGGCCAAGCTCACCGGCTGGGGAAACATCAACCCGGTGTTCCAGGGGCAGTTCTTTGATCCATCCAACGAGTACACGGTGCCCTATGGTTCGGGGGTGCAGACCATCGTTTACAATCCTGCCGCAGTACAGAAGGAGATCACCGGTTACGCCGACCTTTGGGACGAGTCCCTTCGGGACAACATCGCGGTTATTGGCAACTACCGGGTGGTCAATGGCATGGCCCTGAAGGTGATGGGGGAAAGCTACAACACCGAAGACACGGCGGTGATCGCCCAAGCGGGGCAGAAGATGCTGGAGCTGGCGCCTAACATCCGGCTTATCAAAAACGACAACCTCCAGGACGACCTTCTCAGCGGAGAGGTAGGGGCTGCGGTGATGTACACCTCCCAGGTGACCCTGGCGATGCTGCAAAACCCGGATCTCAAGGTGGTATATCCCACCGAGGGGGTAGGCTTTGGCATTATGGGGACCTTTATTCCCAGCAAGGCGCCCAACGCCGAGGCGGCGCACAAGTTCCTGGACTACGTGCTTCGGCCGGAGGTCTCGGCCCAGTGCTTTGAGTATATGGGGTACTACTGCACCAACAAGGCGGCGGAAAGCCACATCAACGAGGCGTACCGCAGTTTCCTGACCCTGCCGGAGAGCGTGACCGGCGGGGAGATGATCCAGACGGTTTCGGCGGAGGCGGAGGAGGCCCATAATAAGGTATGGACCGAGTTCCGGGCGGCCTGCGGCAACTAAGGCCAAACACAACGGGAAGCAAGCAATCAAGGCAAGAAAAGTTTCGGGCCGCCCTATGAAAAGGGCGGCCCGAAGCTTTAGACCCCGCTCGGCTTTCAGCCTTACTTTGCAGTTCCCATGATTTCTACCTTCCGCCTTTTACTGCTTCCGACTCCAGGCACAACCCAGGTCCCGGCACAACCCTTAGCCGCAGAGCGGCGGGGAGGGTGTGCAAGCGGGCGCAGGCCCGCCCTGGCAAGGGGTGTTTCTGCCTTCCGCCTTTTACAACTTCCGACTCCAGGCACAGCCTAAGCCAGCATACAACCCTTAGGCGCGGAGCGCCGGGGAGGGTCTGCCTGTGGGCGCCAGCCCACCGGCGGGGAGGGTGTGCCTGCGGGCGCTAGCCCGCTAGGCGCGGCCTAGGCGGGAGCTGCCTCCGGTTGATGAACCGGCAGAGTAAAATCTTGATGCTTTCGCCGCGCTCCCCTGGTTTGCAGCCTTGATTCTTTTCAGCATCTGCTCCTGCTCCAGGCGCAGGCGCAGGCGCGCTTGGACTTCGCTCTCCGGGAAGCGGCTTAGCACCGTCCGGATCTCCTGTCCCAGGCGGTATATCTCCTGGTAATTTTGGGGCAGGGTCTCTACTTCGCTCCTGCCCTTGGCAGCATCCAACAGCCGCTGCCCCTCTTCCCCGGCTTCTTGGCAAAGGGCGGACAGCTCTTCCTCCCGCTTCTGGATCTCGGCCAGCAGCTTCTCCCGCTTCCCCATCTCCCCTTCCAGGTGGTCCACGGCACAGGTGAGCATCTCTTGGGTGGCGGCCTCAAAGGCCAGAAGCAGCTCCTGCTCCTGGGCAAGGATGGCGGCGGCGCGTCGGGTATCCATTATTTTTCCACTCTCCCCAAATTTTACTTGCAAAATTGCGGTTTTGAACTTATTATAATAAGATAGAACGCTGTACGTAGAAAGCGAGGCGATCCCATATGAGCAGCCGGATCGAGCGGGACTTCCCCGCCGCACTCAAAACCCCTGACGGCCGGGTGGTGGAGTACGGAACGGCCCAGGCCTCCATCCAGGAGGGAAGCGTGGACTTTAAGAGCGAGTTTGTCCCCCTTTTTAAGATGGGCACCCCCCTGGTTATCGTCCGGATGAAGGACAAGGTGGAGACCCAGGTCTTTACCGGGGAGTCCTACCTTTCCACCGAAAAGATGCTCCGCCTGGTGGCGGTCCGGGACGAGGTGCTTCCCGGGGCGGCCTCCGCCTACTCCTATGAGGTGGAACTTTCCGGCCAGGCCTCTGCCCTCATCCAGCCCAAGATCCACCGGCGGCTCTTCTCCTTTGGGCAGAAGGAGGAGGCCATCCCCTCCCTTCAGGAGTTCCCGGTCTCGGTTTACTCCCTCTCCCTTACCCAGCTGAAGTTTACCTGCCAGCTTCCCCTCACCCAGGGACAGCGGCTCACTTTGACGGCGGGGGATCCGCCCCTCCTCCAGGAAGTTTCCCTGGAGGTAGAGCTTCCCGTTACCTTTGGGGCAGGGGACACCAGCAGCTACCGCTGCCGCATCCTGGAACTCCCCGGGGAAAACCGGGACAGGCTGGAGCGGCTGCTCCGGCGGCTGAGCCTGACGCTGAACAAAGCGTTCCCGCCCCCGCCGGAGGGCTCCCTGTAAGCTACTTTTCCCCCTCTCCGGGTGTTTCCGGGGCGGGGGTTTCGCTTTCCTCCGGGCGCTGCATCCGCTTGAGGAGGTCCTTCACTGCGGCGGCAGAGGGATGGACCACGGCGGACTGGTTCTCCTTGATGGTGGCGTACAGCTCCTTCCGGTAAACCTTGACGCTGCCGGGGGCGGCAATACCGATGCGAACCTTGTCCCCGTAGATCTCGGTGATCTTAATTTCGATCCCGCCGTCTAAAATCAGGGACTCCCCGGCCTTTCTGGACAGGATCAGCATTGCGCTCCCCCCTCCCGGATCAAGGGATGCCGGATGGGGAGACCCCCATCCAGGACGAATTGAGCCGCCTGGCGCAGTTCCGGGTTGACCACGATGGGACTGCGAAGGTTGACGGTGGAGTCGGCGAAGGGCTCCCGGAGGGAGACGATGAGCCAGCACATATAGTCCCCTTCGCCCAGAAGGTCCTTGGCCTCGGGGGGAAGTTCGGGGGTGTAGTGGTCGGTGATAAGGTCCGGCTGAACCAGGATGAAGCAGAGTTCCGGCTCCTCCACCGACTGGAGCCAAATAAAGTGTTCGCTGAGGTCCTCCTGGAAAAGGAAGACAAAGCGGCGGTACTTTTCAAAGCCGAAAATGGGACCGGCAAAGGTTACAATGTCCTTTTCGTCAATCTCCAGTTCTCCCAAATCCCGGGTCAAAAGTTTCATGGCGTTACATCCTTTCGTTTAGAATTGCCGGAGCCAAGACTCCAGGCGCCCACGATTGCCCTGCGCGACGTCAAGGGCCGTTTAGGCCCGGGCAGGGTGGGCCCGCCGACGCTGGCCGGCAAAAAGCGGCTATGGGTTTCTCCTCCACATAGCCGCTTCTCTCTTTTCTGCCTTAGGACTCCTCGTAGTTGGGATCGGAGCTTGGGGGAACGTAGGTAGGCGTGCCCAGATACTCGATCTCGATTTTGGGATACTGCAAAATATCCATCTGGTACTTGCCGGGAACGTATTCCATAATGTTCTTCTGGACCTGCCAGTCGAAGTTCATTTCGGTGGGCTGGTAGTCCAGGTTCAGCTCCTGGGGCTGCCAGGAAATGTCCCAGCCGGCGGAGGGGATAAAGGTGGTGTAGGTGGTCGGCTGCTGCAGCGCTTTCTGCTGGACAATCTGGCTGATGGATACCCCATCCTGGATCTGGGAGATCTGGTTGCCGAACTGCACCCGCTCCCCAATGTTCTCGTAAGCGGTCTGCTGCCCTTGGCTGCCATAGTACCGGGCAAACGCCCCGGGATCCCGCAGGTTCAGGCTTTCCCGCAAGCGGGTGGAATCCAGCCGCACCTGGATATTTTTCGCGTCGATGTTCATTCTCCCCTGGTTCTGGGTCATCTGGTACCGGGGATTATCCGACTGCTTCATCTCCAGACGGGCGGCTTCAATGTTGATTTTGTACTCAATAGGCGTACTGGTAATGTTAATCAGCTGCACACAAACACCTCCACTCCTAGGAAATTATGACATGAAGTCGAGCAGTGAGGCGGGAAGGACCTTGCTTCCAAGCTGCATGACAGCCAGCCAGACGTACTCGCATTCCTTCATCTTGATGGCTTCTTGGGCCGGGGCGGAGGAGATCAGGTCGGTCTCCAGCGTGGTCATATCGGTGATGTCGTCGTCCAAGCGATCCTTGGTCTGCTCCAGATACTGCATCCGGTTGCCCAGGTCGGTTCGGGTGAGGCCGACGTTGTCGGTGAGGGCCACCAGCTGGTCATGCATATCATCCAGCCCGGCCTTATCCATCACCGGGTGAAGAGCCCCTTCGATTTGGGTCAGCAGGTCGTAGATGTTGCCGGCCACCTCGGTGCCCCGTTTGCCGGTAATGGTCTCTACCTTATCATATCCTGCAAAGCCTGTCAGGGTGAGTCCGGAGAAGGAGACCTGGAACGCGGTCCGGGTGTCCACAGTGGTGTCCCCGGCGATCTTCAGGCCCAGGCCGATGTCGGCGTAGGTGTCGCCGCTGTTGGGGACGACGGCGGGGGAGGTGGTGGCCACAGGACCCTTGCTCAGGTCCAGAATGGCCCCGCTGCCCTCGTTTTTGTAGGTGGTGTCGTCAACCTTTACGTAGGGGTTGCCGGCAGCATCTTCATAGGTGTCTCCCACCTTGGTAAACACATTGTTGTTTGCATCGGTAAAGGTGGTATACTCTCCGTTGGCATCCTTTACATACTTAACCGTCCCCACGGTGTCCACGTAGGTGGTCACACCGGCGGCGTCTGTGGTGGCAAACAGGGTGGATTTTCCGGCGGCATCAGGGTTGAACTCCGAGACAGCAACTCCGGTGGGATTCCCAATGGGAGTGGGAGGAGTCGCGTTGTCGGTCCAGGTCCCATCCGCATTCTTGATAATGGATGTACCGCCGTTGGCAGTGGTGTAGGTGATGGATCCATCCGGATTGGGGGCATCGGCGGCCTTGAACAGCGTTCCGGCGGCATCCGCCACCCACGTCCCGTCATCCGCCTTGGACTCCACCGGCTTGTCGTAGTAATACTTTCCGTCGGTGGTGCTTTTGTAGATCTGCTCCACAGGGATGCCGTTAAAGCAAAGCTTGCCGTCCTCGTTGGCGGTAAAGGGCTGGGTGCTGTTGTTGGTACCGGCGAAGAGGTACTTACCGCCGAACTGGTTGTTGATGAACTGGAGGATCTGCTCCTTGGCGCTGTGGATCTCCTTGGCGATGACCTCCCGGGCGGTGGCGCCGTAGTCCTCGCTCATGCCCATGAGCATCCGCTCCTGGACCTTCTGGAGAACCGAATGGATAGAATCCATGTTGCTGTCCACCGACTTCATCTCGGCGATAAGGTCCTTGGTGTTCTCCAGCTGCTGGGTGGCCTGGTACCGCTCCTCCTGGAGGTGCATGGCCCGGCTCCCCGCCGCTACATCGTCAGAAAGACGCTTGAACTTCAGGCCGCTTTCGCTGCGCTCCAGGGTGTCCGCCTGCTTCTTCAGGCTGCTGTTCACCTGGCGGCGATAATTACGGCTAATCATTCTTTGTGCGACACGCATCTCTCAATCATTCCTTTCCGTAATTACTTATCGGCCCACCAAACCGGTCTTGTTGATGATAACATCCAGGGCCTCGTCCATGGCGGTCATCAGACGGGAGGCCGCCGTGAGGGATTTGTTGTAAAGCATCATGTTGGCCACTTCTTCGTCCACCACGACGCCGGATACGCTGTCCCGGTTGTCCTCCAGGTTCTGGACGATGACATTGGTGGCTTCCAGGCGGTTTTCCGCAAAGTTCACGTCCTCGCCCAGGGTGGTAACGTAATTTTTGACGAAATCCAGGAAGGTGCCGCTGAACTCCTCCCCGTTGGCGTCGAAGTAGATGGTGGCGTTGCTCACCGCGTCGGCCAGGGCCAGGGCGTAGTTGCCCACGTTGTCGGAGGTGTCGTTTTCGTTCGGGTTGCGCTGGTAGATGACGTAGCCGGAGTTGTTGGCCCACTCATCGGAGATGGAGAGGTTATCCGCCGTAATGGTGATGTCGTCCTTTACATGGTACTTGCCGTCTGCGTCCATCTCGGTGCTGAGGCCGCCCAACAGCTTCTTATAGATGATGTTGCCGTCTGCGTCCACCTTGGGGGCGCCGGTCTCGGCGTCGTATTCCGGGACAATGTTGTTGACGGTGTTGGCCAGGGACTGGGCGAAGGCGTTAAGCTGGTCCTTGTAGTAGAGGGCGCCGCGCTGGATGCTCTCTCCGGGGTTGCGGATGTTGGGGCCCCGGCCGTTGATGTAGTCGGTGGAAGCCTTCAGGGAGCCCTGGAGCATCTCCACCGGCTGGTTGGTGGAAATCCACCGCAGGCCGACAACACCGGTGCGGTCGTCCTGGGTCATCTCGATCTTGTCGTATTTGCTGCCGTTGACAGCCAGCTGGCCGTTGACCACCACGTTGACGGTGCCGTCCTCGTTGGTGTTGTAGGTGATGTCGGCGTACTGGGAAAGCTCATCCAAAAGGAGGTTGCGCTGGTCGTACAGTTCGTTGGGTCCAAAGTAGGGGTTGGACTGGAAGGAGGCCGCGTCGTCCATAATGGTCTTGTTCAGCCCGGCCAGCTCCATCAGCTTTTTGTTCACGTCGTCTACCGAAACGCTGAGGTCGTAGATCTGCTGTTCCCGGGCACTGTCCAGCTTGCTGCTGATCTGCTGGAGGGTCTGGGTAACGTTTTTCATGGCGGAGGTGACGATGTTGGCGTGGGTTTCCGAATAGGCGTGGACCGAAAAGCTCTGGAGGGCGTCGCTGAGGGCCATAAGGACCGACCGCAGGCCGGTATCGCTTTTGGGGTTAAACTCGTTGAGGGCGGACTGGATGTCCCCCAGGATCTCGCTGGAGCGGGTGTAGTACCCCTGCTCGGCACACTCGTCCCGGTAGCGCTTATCCAGGTAGACGTCCCGGGTCTGGCCAACGCCGGTAATGTCCACGCCCTGTCCGGCGGGGCCCACCCGGCTGGAGGAATAGCGGTTGCGGTAGCTGTCCGGAGCCACGGCCACCTGGGTGATCCGCTGGCGGGTGTAGCCGGCAGAGTCCCAGTTGGTCAGGTTCTGGCCAGTGACGTCCAATCCCTTCTGGGCAGCGGTGAGACCCTTTTTGGCGGTCTCGAATCCTAAGAAAGTCGGTCTAATCAAGGTCTTTCCCTCCGTATTATATCTTCGCTTCAAAGATGGAGCCGCCGCTTTCGGGGCGCTGCCGTCCGCCATGGGTGTAGGGGGCTACAGGCGCGCCCTCCTCCGGCATCCCCATCAGCCTCATGCCCTCTTTGACAAAAGCGATGGATTTTTCGTTAAAGTATTTGATCTCGTCTACAGCCTTGCCGAACCGCCGGAACTGCTCCGGCAGCTCCCCTTGGTCCGCCTTGTCCAGCCGGGCCAGGATCTGGGAGAAGGTAAGCCCCCCGAAGCCGGCGGCCTCCTGCTCCTTTTCCCGCTGTTCTTCCAGCTGGGTGAGGCGCATATTCATAGCCTGCTGGCGGCTGACCATCTTATCCACCCGCTTGGGGTTGTAGGAGATAAGGGCGGAATACTTTTCGCTCTCCCCTGCTGCCATCTCCTCCAAAAAGTCCACATATCCCCCCAGGAAGGCGGAAAATCGTTTGGCGTCCATGGGGCACCTCCTAGGCTACCAGGTGGCGCATCACAGCGTCCACCAGCCGGTCGGTGGGGACGTTGTACTCCCCCTTCTGGACGGCGTTGCGAAGGCTTTCCAGCCGCTCCGCCGAGGCGGGCTCCCGGATCTCTGCCAGAATGGAGCGGGAAAGCTGCTCCACCTCCAGCTGGCGGGTGGCCTCCTGGCTGATTTGGATCCGGTCGGTCTTGCCGGACTTTTCCGCTGCCGGGGTCTCACCGGCGGCCCCGGTCCTACGGAGGGTGTGCCCGTAGTCGCTGATTTTATTGTATGCCTGATATGCTGCGGTTGGATTGATCTTCATGTTGGGTACCTCCCCCGGATTAGCCGGTGTAGCGATAACATTCTCAATTTCTTTATTCGTCCCGGATGCTAAAAACTAAAGTCCCCCGGAAAATTTCGCCCATCTCTTTCCAAAGAGGCCCTTGTCTGGAGGCCCTGAAAAGGGTATAATGGAAGCGAACATCAAAGCCAAGGCAAGGGGGATTTCTAGCAATGCCAAAGATCCTTTGCGTTTCCAATCAAAAGGGCGGGGTGGGAAAGACAACCACCACCAACGCCCTGGCCATGGGCCTGCGCCGGATGGGGCGTCGGGTCCTCTGCGTGGATTTTGACCCCCAGGGAGACCTCTCTTTCGGCCTGCGGGCTGACAACCGGGTGGAGATGCAGAACTCGGTCTATCACGCCCTCAAGGGGGAGCTGCTGGCGGTGCAGACCATCCAGCACACCCCTTTTTGCGATGTCATCCCTGCCAATATGCTCTTAAGCGGCATCGAGCTGGAGTTCACCGGCAAGGGCCGTGAGTATCTGCTCCGGGACTGCCTTAAGCCGGTGCTGGGGCTTTATGACAACATTCTCATCGATTCCCCGCCGGCCCTGGGCATCCTCACCGTCAACGCCTTTACCGTGGCGGATTCGGTGCTGATGCCTGTTCAGCCCGATATTTTTTCTCTCCAGGGGTTGGTCCAGCTTAACGGCACCCTGGAGGAGGTCCGCCGCAAAAGCAACCCCAAGGTGGCGGCGGCGGGGGTGCTGCTTACCCGTTTCGTGGCCCGGGAAAAGGCAAGCCGGGTCATTCGGGAGGCCGGCGAGGACATCACCCGGCAGCTGGGGATTCCCCTGCTGGAAACCACCATCCGAAACAGCAGTGTCCTGACCACCGCCCAGATCAACCGGGTGGACCTGAACACCTTCCCCCGGAACAAGGCGGTACAGGATTACCAAAATCTGCTGGATGAACTTATCCGCCGGGAGGTGCTGTAACAGATGGCGGCCCAAAAGGAATTTGACAAGGAATACATCTTCAACCTGATTATGCCCACCGCTTCGGGGGAGCAAACAGAGGCGGCGGATCCCGTCCCTGCCCCGGAACCGGAGGCCCCCAAGGCCGCCCCCCAGGAGGCGGCGTCCCCGGACAGCCTCTCCCTGCTGCGGGAAAAGCTGAGCCAGGCCGCCCCCGCCCCGGTGCAGCTGCGCCCGGCCCGGGAGCAGGTGCTGGTGAACCTGGCGGAGCAGCTGGTGGCGGACCGTCTGGACGCGGTTTTTGACAAGTTCAACTGCTGCCGCTGTGACAAATGCCGCCGGGACGTAGCCGCCTATGCCCTTAATTCCATCCCCGCCCAGTACGTGGTGGCAATGCCGGAGGAGCTTCCCGGCCTGCTGGCCGCCGCCGAGACCAAGGAGATCGCCGGAGCCCTGGTGAAGGCCATCCTTTATGTCAAGGCCCATCCGAAGCACTAATCGCAGCCGGGCCGGGGCTTTCCCGGCCCTTTCGGTGCATTAAAAGCTGTACCAACAGCCGCCGCACCCATCCGGGCGGCAAAATTTCCGCCTGTCTGTGTACTTCGGCTAATGGTACGGCTTCTTAGAAATTTTAGGAGGTCCGCCCATGGAAACCCTTACCGGGATCTTTGATTCCCACGCCCATTACGACGACCCGGCCTTTGATCCCGACCGGGAGGAGGTCCTGGCGGCCATCCGCCGCAGCGGGGTGGAAACCGTCCTGACCATTGGGGCGGACCTGGACAGCTCCCGGGCCGCCCTGGCTTTGGCGGAACGCCATCCCTTCCTTTGGGCCGCCGTTGGGGTCCATCCCCACGGGGCGGGGGAACTCCCCGGGGACTGGCTGGAGCAGCTGGAGGCCCTGGCGGCCTCCCCCCGGGTGCTGGCCATTGGGGAGATCGGTTACGACTACCACTACGACCTCCAGTGGAAGGAGGCCCAAAAGACCGTCTTTCGTGCCCAGCTGGAGCTGGCCGCCCGGCTGGACCTTCCGGTTATCATCCACGACCGGGAGGCCCACGGGGACACCATGGACCTGCTGCGGGAGTACCGCCCCCGGGGGGTGGTACACTGCTTTTCCGGCTCCGCCCAGATGGCCCGGGAGGTGGTGGCCCTGGGGATGTTTGTAGGCTTTACCGGGGTTGTCACCTTCAAGAACGCCCGCCGCGCCCTGGAGGCCGCCGCCGTGGTGCCTTTGGACCGCCTGCTGGTGGAAACCGACTGCCCCTACATGGCCCCGGAGCCCTTCCGCGGGAAGCGATGCGACAGCTCCCTTCTCCCCTGCACCATCGCCAAGCTGGCAGAGATCAAGGGGATCTCCCCCCAGGCCCTTACAGACGCCGCCGCAGAGAACGCCCGGCGGCTGTTTGGATGTCCACGGTCTTCCTGCTGAGCCTTATCCGAAAAAAAACCGCGAACCTTGTCAAAGGCCCGCGGATATGGTATGATAACAATGGCACTGCCAGAAAACGGTAGGCGGCAGCCCCCTGCGGCACTTTACATAGATGCCCGGGGGACGCAAGATCTTTTTGCCCCCGGAGGTTTGTCCGAAAGGGGGGACGCAAAAATGGTATCGTTTAGTGAATTATTTCAGTTCACCATGATTATCATTAGCGTTGTTGGTCTATGCCTGGCATATTCCAACAAAAAGAAATAACCGCCCACTCCTGCTAAAAGTATGCGGTTAATTCTTTTCACTTTTCAGGGGGCGCCGTCTATCGGCAGTGCCTTCCTTTATTTCCATTATACCATGTTTCCGGGAAAATGCAAGCCTAAAACACAGGGACCCCGCCAAAAGACGGGATCCCTGTTGTTTTGTAAGAACGGATGAATCCAAACCAGGACAAAACCCCGTTCCGACTCCAGGCAGTACCCACCGGGCCCCGCCGCGTCAAGCCGCGGAGCGCCGGGTAGGGTGTGCCAGCGGGTGCTAACCCGCCCGGCCTTACTGGAGGAGCTGGAGGACGCTCTGGGGCTGCTGGTTGGCCTGGGCCAGCATGGCCTGGGCGGACTGAACCAGCACGTTCATCTTGGTGTAGTTCATCATTTCCTTGGCCATATCGGTGTCACGGATACGGCTGTTGGCGGCAGACAGGTTCTCAACCGCAACGTCCAGGTTGTTGATGGTGTGCTCCAGACGGTTCTGGAGGGCGCCCATCCCGGCCCGGGCGGTGGAAACGGTGTTGATGGCAGTCTTGATCTTGTCGATGGACTGGCTGGCAAGGGTTTCGCTGGTGATCTTAATGTTATCCAGGCCAAGGCCCTTGGCGCTCATGTCGGCAACGGCAACGGTCATCTTGTTGAAAGCGTCCGCAGTGTCGCCGATCTGGAGGGTCAGGCCGCCGCCGATGATGGCGGGGGCGTCCTTGCCGGCGGCGGCAGTGATGGTCAGCACGTCGCCGTTGGCGGTGGCGGTGAGGTTGTCGTTGGCCAGCTTGGCGATCAGGTTGTTGACCGCATCGGCGTTGTTCTCGCCCAGAAGCACTTCCACCTTGTTGGGGTCGGTGCTGGGGGTGGTGCTGGCTTCCTTCACAAAGGTATAGGTCTTGTCGCCGATCTTGATGGCGTCGCCAGAGCTGATCTTGGAGGCGTCAACAGTCAGATCGATGGAGGCGCCGGTCCCGGCCTTGTTGGCAGAGAACAGAGCGGTCAACTTATCGTAGGTGGTGTAGGGAGCGTTGGCGCCGTTGTTGTAATCCGCAACAGTCTGGTCGACCTTGATCTTGCCAGCGCCAGCATCGGTGATCTCAAAGTGGCCAGTCAGCTTGCCGGACAGCTGGGCGGCGGCGGCAGCGGCGTACTCGGCGGTAGTCGGAGTCGCACCAGCGCCCTTTACGCCGCTCAGGTCGATGACATCGCCCTCATAGGAACTGTTGGCATCCAGCTTGAAGGTAAAGGTCTTGCCATCGATGGTCAGCTGGGAGCCGTCCTTGAACAGATCAGCCATCTGGGTGAGATCCAGTTCGATACCGGCACGCTGGCCCTTGACTTCCTTCTCGGCCTTCGTAACGTTATCCAGACCATGGTAGGGAGCGCCTGCTTCGGTAACGCCGGTACCGGTTACTGTGACCTTCACCTCATTGCCCAACTTGGTATTGATGTTCAGCATGGTGTCGGTGATGACGTCAGTCGCCTTGGCAGTAGCACCGTTGTTGGTGTCGCCGGCATAGGTAAAGCTGATCCGTGTCCCGTCCAGAGTGGCCTTATAAACCGCGCCATCAATGACAACGTGCTTTTCCGTAGCAGTGTCAGCCGGAGCGCCGGTACCACCAGCCCAGTTGTTAGCGTTATCGAAGATGGACTTGGCAATATCGGAACCGGTGTACTTCTTCTGGTTGGCAGCCACGCTACCGTCGATCGTAGCGGACTCCAGGGCCTTGCCAGCAACGGTAACGCTGAACTTCGTGTTAGCTACACCGGCAGCGCCGATCTCAGCAGTGTAGTCGGCCAGGTCTACAACAAAGGACGCGCCCTGCTGAGCCTTTCCGGCGGTGTTCAGGTGCAGTTTGGCGGTGTCAGTCGAGGTGCTTGCGGGCAGGCCAGCAATGGTGATCTTGGCACCGGCAGCGGCATCGGTGGTGTTGCCAATGGTGAACGCGTCCTTGTTCAGGCCCATGGTGCCATCCAGCAGACGGGTGCCGTTGAAGTTGGCGGACTGGGAGATACGATCGATTTCGTCCAGCAGGGCGTCCACTTCGTCCTGGAGAGCGTCGCGCTCGGTGCTGGTGTAGGTGCCGTTGGCGGACTTGGTAGCCAGCTCCACCATACGGTTGAGCATGGAGTGGACCTCGGTGAGGTTGCCCTCGGCGGTCTGGATCAGGCTGATGCCGTCCTGGGCGTTGGCGGACGCAGTTTCAAGACCGGTGATCTGCGCCTTCATCTTCTCGCTGATGGCGAGACCGGCAGCATCATCACCAGCCCGGTTGATCCGGAAGCCGGAGGACAGTTTTTCCAGAGACTTTGCAACGGCAGAATTGTTCATGCCCAACTGACGATAAGCGTTGAGCGCCATAGTGTTAGTTCTTACGACCATTCCCATGGTGAAACCTCCTTGTATTTGGCAGCTCCATCCTTGGAGCCGCGCCTTTTGTTGTGCTTCCTCCACCATTCCCTGCGGGCCCGGCGGGGTCCGGCCTTGGAAGCTTTTGGCGAAGCAAACCTTGTGATTTGCTTTCGATACCTATATTCGCCACGCCCCCGGAAAACTAAAGCCCCCGGAGGAAAAATTTTTTCCGGGGGGCAATTTTCGGGGTGATATGTCCATGCAAAAGGGCTTGCAATTTCTGGTTCGGCTTGCTATAATAAAGTCAAAAGGTGGCACTGCCGGTGGACGGCAGCCCCCTAGTTAGTTACGTGAAGTAACCGCTTTGGTTTGGGCGCCGGGCGGTTACTTCCTTTTATTGGCCATTACCAGGCCGATGACGCCAATAATAACGAGACAAAAGGCAAAGAGCCCCTCATAAGTTACCACAGCACCAACCCCCCTTCGTAAAAACTCCAGGGGAATATCCAGTTTTTCGCCCCTGTGTATCTATGGAAACGCTATGGGAATAGATCTTGGGGGCTGCCGCCTACCGTTTGGCAGTGCCACCATTATTTTATCATGTTCATCAGTCTTTGACAAGATTTGGATCGTCTTTTCACAAGAAAGATTGCTCAAACCCGCCCCTCTGCCAAAGGACCGGCAGGGGGGCGGACTTTACACATCGTTAAATTGCAGCTGGCCGTCCAGTTCCTCGTCGCTGGGGTCGTTGACCACCCCAAGGCCGGGGGCGGGGGTCCCGTCCGGCTGGGAGGGCCGTTCCGGCAGCTTTACCGGGACCACAGGGGGCAGTTCCGGATCGATGAAGCTTCCGTCCGGGTTCTTCTTGCTCCGCAAAAAGCGGATGATCCCCTCCGGCAACTGGGGCGGCCCCCCCGGGGCGGACTGCTCCTGGGGGGATGTTTCCTCCCGCTCCGCCTCCACCCTGCGGCGCACCGGCTGGCCGTCTGGGGTGCGCTTGGTCCGCAAAAAGCGGACGATTCCCTCCGGCAGCTGATCCTCGGGGGTCTCGATTTCCTCATATTCCAGGGCGTAACCGCTGTCGGTCAAAACCTGGCGGCGTTCCTTTTCAAAATATTCATCATAAAAATCATAGGTCTGGCGGTAGTATTCCTCCAAGCCTTTCATGTCCGGGGTCAGCAGCCGCTCCAGGATTACCAGGTCCACCAGCTTCCCCTTGCGGTAGCCGTGGCTTCGCAGCACCCCCACGTCCCGGAAGCCCACCCGGCGGTAGGTATGGAGGAGGTACCGCTGTTCCGTTTCCAGGAAGGCCATAAGCTTATAGTACCCCAGCTTTACCGCCTGTTGTTCCAAAAACCGCAGGAGGAGGTCGGTGACTTCCGTCCCCGCCAGCTCCTCGGGGATTCCGGTTTCCACCGTAGCCACCCCGTCAAAGGGGTACCCTCCGGGCATCTCTCCCAAAGCCACCCACCAGATGACCTTTCCCTCCGAGGTGCCCACAAAGGCGGGACACCGCTTGTTGGCCCGGTGATAATGGAGCCAATCCTGATAATATTCCTCCGGGCGGGGGCTGATCTCCAAACCGAACACGCCCCCGGTCAGGGAGTCGATGCGCCGGATCGCCTCGGCGTCATCCAGCCGCGCCCGCCGCATTTTGATCTCCATGCTCAAACCGTTTTCCTCCTTGTTGTTTTTGCTCCCCTTATTATACAAGATTCTGGCGGCGTTGGGAACAGGAATCTACAACTTTTTTCGACTTTCCACCCCCTCCCCGCCGGTGGCCCTGCGGGTGCTGGCACTCCCTCCCCGCCGGCGGCCCTGCGGCCGCTGGCACTCCCTCCCCGCCGCTCCGCGGCTAAGGGTTGTGCCGGGGCGTAGGTTGTGCCTGGAGACGGGAGCTGTAAAAGGCGGCGGGTTAGCACCCGCAGGCAGATCCTCCCCGGCGCTTCGCGCCTAACGGTTGTGCTAAGACTTAGGTTGTGCCTGGAGACAAAGGCTGTAAAAGGCGGCGGGTTAGCACCCGCAGGCAGACCCTCCCCGGCGCTTCGCGCCTAACGGTTGTGCAGGGGCGTAGGTTGTGCCTGGAGTCATAAGCCACAACAGCTGCGAAGCGGCGCTAGCCCGAAGGGCTCGATTTTCTCCGCAGAGAAAATCACCGAATACGGCCAACTGAGCGGCGGGCTAGCGCCCGCTGGCACACCCTCCCCGGCGCTTCGCGCCTAACGGTTGTGCTGGAACCTGGGTTGTGCCTCTGATGGCCGATAGGTTCCTTTTCTGCTGTTCCGTTTCAGCTCTCTGC
>CAJUFK010000042.1 GCA_910585535.1 uncultured Angelakisella sp.
ACCACAATGTTGTCCCCGGTGGTGGCCTGGAAGGTGACCTCTGCGCCGGTGGAGCGGCCGATCCAGTTCTTCTGCTGAATCTTCACCCGTTCGATGTAGTCCAAATCGTCCAGATCATCAATAAGCCGCTGGGCATATTCGGTAATTTTCAGCATCCACTGGCTTTTCTCCTTGCGGACCACCGGGCTGTGGCAGCGTTCGCAGACACCTTCCACCACTTCCTCGTTGGCCAGAACGCACTTGCAGGAGGTACACCAGTTCACCGACATCTCCTTTTTGTAGGCCAGGCCGCGCTGAAAGAGCTGGAGGAAAATCCACTGGCTCCACTTGTAGTAAGCGGGATCGGTGGTATCGATCTCCCGGTCCCAGTCAAAGGAAAGTCCAAGGGCTTTCAGCTGGGCCTTAAAGTGGGCGATGTTCTGCTGGGTGAAATGGGCAGGATGGACGTGGTTTTTGATGGCGTAGTTTTCGGCGGGAAGGCCGAAAGCGTCCCAGCCCATGGGGTAGAGAACGTTGTATCCCTGGAGTCTGCGCTTGCGGGCTACGATGTCCAGGGCGGTGTAGGATCGGGGATGCCCTACATGGAGCCCCTGGCCGGAGGGATACGGAAACTCCACCAGAGCGTAATATTTGGGTTTCGTGTAGTCACTGCTGGCGGCAAAGCTTTTGTCCTCGTCCCACTTTTGCTGCCACTTTCGTTCGATTGCGGAAAAATCGTACTTCAAAAGTCACACCCTCTTAAAATAAATTATCCCTCGGTGATAAGCCCTGTCAGATCCAGACGGGGGGCGTCGGACCAAAGGCGCTCCATGTTGTAAAAGTCCCGGGTCTCCTTGGTGAAGATGTGGAGGATCACATCCTGGTAGTCCATAAGGATCCAGGTGGCGGACTGGGCGCCCTCGATCCGGCGGGGTTCCAGCCCTTCTTTGGCCAGGTTATCCTCCACCTCCTCTGCCAGCGCCTTTACATGGGGGCTACTGGTGCCGGTGACCAGGATAAAAAAATCCCCGATGGTGGTCAGTTCGTGAATGTCCACCCCGACAATATCCATACCCTTTTTGCCATCCAAAAGCCGGACGATCTTTTTTGCCAGTTCCTCAGAATTCATATTGTTCCTCCGTTCACGGTCGGTATTTCCACCCCATATTCCCCACAGGCCTCCCTGGTATCGGGGCAGATGGGCTTTCCCTTTTTCACCAGCTCCCCCACCGTATGGGTGAGGGCGTGGATCATGGCCCCCCGAAGATCCTCCTCGCAAAGCCGGCGCATCAGCGCCACGTCTCCGTATTCCCGGTCCTCCGAGGTGAGATCCGCCAGGTAGATAATGGTCTCCAGCAGGCTCATCCCCGCCCGGGCGGTGGTGTGGTACCGCACTGCGTCGATGACAGCCGGATCGTGGATGCCCATATGGGACTGGAGGTACAGCGCCCCGGCATAGCCGTGGATCAGTTGAGGGGAGGCCGAAAAATCGATGCCATTTATTATACCAGATTCCAAAATATTTTGCAACAAAGGCCCTTTGGGCATATCCTTGCAGACATCATGGAGGATCCCTGCCAGGGACGCCTTTTGGACATCCGCCCCGTAGCGCTGCGCCATATAGGCAGCCTGTTTTTCCACCCCCAGGGAGTGGCGGTAGCGGTAATCGGTCATCAGGGGGCGGATGTACTCCCGCAGGTAAGGAAGGTCCTCTGGGTCGTGAAGATAAAGCCCTCGTTCCCGGATATAGGCCAGGACCTCCGGGGGGATCTTTTTACTGTTCCCGGTTTCCCGAAGTTCCCGGCGGATCTCGGTGCTGGACATGGGAAGAGGAGGATTGTCCAAAAGAAGGGAGTCGATCCCCTCCTTTTGCAGCGCTTTCTGCTGGGCCAGGAGTTTCTCCCGGTCTCCATCCTCCCGGGAAGCCACCAAAAGGGAGGCCATCCGGGCGATCTCCCGCCATTCCCGCCACTGGGTAAAGGTGAGGAACATATCCGAGCCGATAAGAAGCCAGAAATGCTCCTCCGGCTCCTTGGCAGTAAGCCTGCGGAGCGTTTCCACGGTATAGCTGCGCCCCCCCCGGCGAAGTTCCTCATCGCTCACCTGGAAGAAGCCGAGGCCCTGCCCCGCCAGGGAACACATCGCTAGTCTGTCCTGGTCCGGAGCCAGCCATCCGGAAAACTTGTGGGGAGGCAGCGCCGCCGGCATCAGCAGCACCCGGTCCCCATCCACTGCTTCCCGGGCCCGGATGCAGATGTCCAAATGGCCCCTGTGAATAGGGTTAAAGGTCCCTCCGTACAGAATTGTCCGCGCCATATCCCGTCTCACCTCATCCCAAAGTTGGTCAGTCCAAAAGAAGGATCGGTTTCTTTTGATTTTTCCGGTAAAGGATCATCCTTCGGCCGATGACCTGCACCACTTCGCTCTGGGTGGCCTCCGCCAGCTCCTGGGCCAGGGGACCGGGCTCCTCCGGGGCGGTCTCCAGCACCCGAAGCTTGATAATCTCCCGGGCGGTGAGGGCATCATCCACCTGCTTTATCAGCTGTTCCCCGATTCCCCCCTTGCCCACCTGCAGAATGGTCTCGGTGGAGGCGGCGATGCTTTTCAGCTTTGCGCGTTGTTTTGATGTCAGCAATTTGTTTTTCCTTTCCGCTGCGTGACAGCTGTGGTTATTGACGGGCAAAAAGAAGTTCCCGAAGCTTTCTCAAGGCGTTTCCCCGGTGGCTGATGCGGTCCTTTTCCTCCCCGGAGATAGTGGCGAAACTTCCCCCCTCCACCAGGAAAAGGGGATCGTAGCCAAAGCCGTTGTCCCCCTGCTCCTCAAAGGCGATGTGCCCTTCACAGGTCCCCTGACACTCCACAAGGTCCCCCTCCCCAAGAACAAAGGAGATGGCGGAGACGAACCTGGCGGTACGCTTCTCTATAGGGAGCCCTTCCAGTTTCCGGAGGATCTTTCGGTTGTTGGCCTTGTCGTTATGGCTGAAACCCTCGTCGTCAGCATACCGGGCGGAATACACCCCCGGAGCCCCGTCCAGGGCGTCTACGCAAAGGCCGGAATCGTCGGCGATGGTGGGCAGGCCGGTGCGGCGGAAGATCTCCACCGCCTTCTTTCGGGCGTTCTCCAGAAAGGTAGTTCCATCCTCCTCCACTTCGATGCCGGGGCAGACCTCCTCCTGGCTCACCACCTGGTACCCCATAGGCTCCAGGATGCGGGAAAGCTCTGTCAGCTTGTGGGCGTTTCGCGTTGCGGCAATCACCTTCACAGGGTTTCCTCCTCTCCCTCGTCAAAGAGCAGTGCTGTGGCGTAATCCCGGGCAGAAAAGGGCCGCAGGTCGTTGATCTGCTCCCCCACCCCTACAAACTTAATGGGCAGGCCCAGCTGGTCCTTGATACTCACCACCACGCCGCCCTTGGCGGTGCCGTCCAGCTTGGTAAGGACCACGCCGGTGACCCCGCAGGCCGAAGCAAACTCCCGGGCCTGGTTGAGGCCGTTCTGGCCGGTGGTAGCATCCAGCACCAAAAGCACCTCCCGGCTGCTCCCCGGGGCCTCCCGGGTGATGATCCGGTCGATCTTGGACAGCTCGTCCATAAGGTTCTTCTTATTGTGGAGCCTCCCGGCGGTGTCGCAAAGGATGACGTCCGCCCCCCGGGCCTTTCCGGCTGTGATGCTGTCGAATACCACAGCGGCGGGATCGGCGCCCTCCTGGTGGCGGATGATTTGGGCCCCGCACCGCTTGGCCCAAACCTCCAGCTGCTCCGAAGCGGCGGCCCGGAAGGTATCGGCAGCCCCCAGAAGGACCGTCTTTCCCTCCCCCATAAGGTGGTTGGTCAATTTGCCAATGGTAGTGGTTTTGCCCACCCCGTTGACCCCAACCACCAGGATCACCGCCGGCTTGGAGGAAAGATCCAGCCCTTCATCCGGGGAGAGCAGATCCACCAGGACCTCCCTCAGTTCCCGGCGCAGCTCCCCGTCCCCCAGGGAGCGCCGCCCCACCCGGGCGGCCAGGTTGGAGCAGATCTTGCCAGCGGTCCGCACCCCCACATCGGAGAGAATGAGGATCTCCTCCAGTTCCTCCAATGTCTCGGGGGTCAGCTTGCCGGAGATGCCGTCCACCTGGACCACCAGGTTGTTTCGCGTCTTTTTCAGTCCTCGTGTGAGGAAATCCAGAAATCCCATGGGCCTTTTCCTTTCCCTGTTACCAGTCGGTTTTTCTTCTTCGGGGATGCGATGCTTATGCTTTCAGGTTCAGCTTCTGTTCCAGCTCCCCAATATCCAGCTTCAGCAGCTTGCTGACCCCCTCCTCCTCCATGGTCACCCCGTAGAGGACGTCGGCCCCCTCCATGGTGCCACGGCGGTGGGTGATAGCGATAAACTGGGTTTTATCAGTCATCCGCCGCATATAGGCGACAAAGCGGTTGACGTTTACATCGTCCAGAGCCGCCTCGATTTCGTCAATAAGAACAAAGGGGGCGGGGTTCACCTTGAGGATGGCAAAGTAGATGCAGATGGCCACGATGGCCTTCTCCCCGCCGGAAAGGAGGGAGAGTCCCACCATCTTCCCCGAGGGCTGGACGAAGATGTCGATGCCCGTCTCCAGAGGGAGTGTGGGATCGGTGAGCTTCAGTTCCCCCCGCCCACCGCCGAACAGTTCGGTAAAGATAACGCCGAAGTGGTAGTTGATGGCGGCAAACTTCTCCAGGAAGATGCGGCTCATCTCCTCCGAAAGGTCCCTGATAAGTTTCCCCAGCTCCTCCTTGGAGCGCTCCACATCGTCGATCTGGGTCCGGTAGAAGTTGTACCGCTCCGCCACCTCCTTGTACTCCTCAATGGCGGCTACGTTTACCGCACCCAGGCTGCGGATGCGGTTTTTCAGCTCCCCCAGCCTCCGCTGGGCGGCCTGGGGATCGGTGAGAGGGATGGCCAGGGCGGCGGCTTCGGTCTTGGTGATCTCGTACTCGTCCCACATCTTGGTGAGGATGTTCTCGCTCTCCCCGGACATGGTGCTATATCGCTCCTCCAGCCGGGCCAGCTCCCCGGAAAGGGATTCCCTTTTTGCGCTGAGGGCCTTTTCCTCCTGGCGCAGCTGTGTGGTCTCCCCTTCACACCGGTCCCTTTCCTGGGTTTTTTGGGCGATCTCCTCCCCCAGGCTCTGAATGTGTTCCCGGCTGCCGGAAACCGTACATAGGATCCCCTCAACCTCGGCCTTCAGGCTGGCGTTTTGCTGTTCCAATTCGGCGATCTGCTGCCGGTATTCCTCCTGCTGCACCTCGCTTCCCTCCTGGTTTTCCAGGAGGTTTCGGAGAACCAGTTCCATTGCCTCCTGGTCCTTCTCCATAGCAGCAAAAGCGATCTGTTTTTGGGAGATTTCTCCTGTAAAGCGCTCTACCTTTTCAGCTGTATTTTGTTGGTTTTCTACGGCTTTTTGGAGCTGCTGCTCCACCTCCTCCAGGCTGGCGGTAAGCTTTTCCACCAGTTCCCCAGAGGTAAGCTCCTGGCCGCGCAGCTCCTCTACCCGGGCTGTAAGAGCGTCGAATTCCCGAAGGGCCTGCTCCCCCAGCTCTTCCGCCTCCCCAACGCTGATGGTCAGCCGGCGGAGTTCGGCGTTGGCTGCCGCCAGATCTTCCCCGGCGGTTCGGGTCTCCCCTTCCACCCCCTCCACCAAAGCGTTGATGGCGGCAGTTTCCTGGCGAAGGGCGGAAAGACCTCCTTCCAGCTCCTTGGATCTATTGGTAAGTTCCTTAGCTTCCTTTTGCAGTTTTTCGATCTCGGTCCTGCGGCTGAGGATGCTGGCATTCTTCCCAACAAAACCGCCCGTCATGGAACCGCCGGCGTTGACCACCTGACCGTCCAGGGTGACCACCCGGAAGCGGTGGCTGTACCGCTTGGCAATGACCACGGCGGCGTCCAGGTCCTCGACGATGACAGTTCGGCCCAAAAGGTTCCGAACGATCCCGGCAAAGCGGCTGTCATATCCCACCAGCTCCGAAGCGATGCCGCGATAACCGGAGCAGCTCTCCAGTCCCTGCTCGGTGAGGAGCCGCCCCTGGACCGCGGTCAAGGGAAGGAAGGTACACCGCCCCGCCTTGGCGTCCATAAGGATGCGAATGGCCCGTTTGGCCACCCCCTCATCCTCCACAACGATGTTCTGCATGGCGGCGCCCAGGGCAATCTCAACGGCGGTGACATATTCCTTTTCCACCCGGATCAGTTCGGACACCGGCCCCACCACCCCTCGAAGGGAACCTGCGGCGGCGTGCTTCATCACCGTTTTGACGCTGTTCTGGAAGCCCTCCAGGTTTCGCTCCATATCGGAAAGCAGCTGGGCCCGCTGAAGTTTTTCCCCTGCGGCGCGGTCCAGGGCCCGCTGTTCCTCCTCCATTTGGGCCAGCTTCTCCTGCCGGCCTTTCTGCTTGTAGAGGTACCCATTTTTGGTGTTGGCAAGGCCTTCCAACCGTTCGGTAAGTTCTTCCACAAAGGCCCTGCAGCTCTTTTGTTCCTCCCGAAGCTGCAAAAGCCGCTGGTCCTTCTGCTTGGCCTGATCCCGCAAGGCGTCCAGCCGGGCCACCGTCTCCCCGATGAGGGTGGCGGAGGTTTCACTGGAGACCCGGGCGCTGGCAATCTCCCCCTGAAGGGTTTCCCGCTGCATCCCCAAGGAAGTCTGGACCGCAGTCAGCCGTTCCTGCTCCCCGCGGATGGCAGAAAGCTGCTCTTGGGCTGCGCGGATCCCCTCCGCCTCAGCTTTGACCTGCCGGGCATGGTCTGTAGCGGCGGACCTCGCCTCCTGAATCCGGCCGGCCAGGGTCTCCCGGTCGCTGGCGCTGTCCGCCAGGCGCTTCTCCAGGGACTGGATGCTTGTCCGGTTGTGGCCCATATCGTTTTCTTTTACCGCGATCTTCGTCTGGGCGGAGGAGACCGCTTCCTCTACCGTTTTGATCTCCTGGCGCTTGTCGTCGATAAAGATGGCGCAGTCCTGGATCCTCTGCCGCAGGCTGGCGATTTCCTCTTCCAGCTGGTCCAAACGGGCCTGGGTGCTGCCCCGGTCGTTTTTGCAGACCAAGATCTTATCCTCCTGGTTGTGAAGGTCCTGGCGCAGCTTCTCCAGCCGTTCCAGCCAGAGGGAGATCTCCAGGGTCTTTTTCTCCTCGGAAAGGACCAAAAACTGCTGGGCCTTCTCCGACTGCGCTTTCAGAGGGCCCACCCGGCCCTCCAGTTCCCCCATGATGTCCCGGAGGCGGATGAGGTTTTCCTCCGCCTGGGAAAGGCGGCGTTCCGCCTCCCCCTTGCGGTACCGGAACTTGGAAATCCCAGCCGCCTCCTCAAAGATCTCCCGGCGCTGGGTGCTTTTGGCCCCTACAATGTCCCCGATCTTTCCCTGCTCGATGATGGAATAACCATCCCGGCCAAGGCCGGTGTCCATAAAGATCTCGTTGATGTCCTTGAGGCGCACCGGATTGTTGTTGATCCGGTACTCACTCTCCCCGCTGCGGTACAGCTTCCGGGTGATAATCACCTCATCGCTGTCCACGTCGATGCTGCGGTCGGTGTTATCGATAAACAGGGAGACCCAGGCATACCCCTGGGGATTCCTGTTTTTGGTCCCGCCAAAGATGACGTCCTCCATTTTGGTGCCACGCAGGGATTTGCTGGACTGCTCCCCGAACACCCACTTGATGGCGTCACTGATGTTGCTTTTCCCGCTGCCGTTGGGCCCCACCACGGCGGTGATGCCGTCGTCAAAGGTCAGCTTGGTGCGGTCGGCAAAGGATTTGAAGCCCTGTAACTCGATCCCTCTCAGCCGCATACAACACCTCCCTGTTTCTCTTCCCTTTCTTCGTCGCGATACAAGATCAAAAAGTCCTCCTTGATTCCGGCGTCGGCCCGGATGGTAAGTCCCGGCCAGCGCCGCTGAAGTTCCGTCAAATTTTTCCGTTTTTGCCCCAAGGCCTGGGACAGGAGCCTGGGGGGCACCAAAACCACAGGCGTTTCTTTTTTCCCCTCTGTTTCCAGCCGCCGGAGGATCCGTTCCAGAAAAAGACGGCTGCAGCAGAGTTCCCCCAGGGCGGGATGAAAGCAGCCTCCCAAAGCCCTCTGGTCCACGCCGGGCTCTCCGTGGAGGCCCAGGCGGATCACCCGGATCCCCCGCCCCTCAAACATCCCCAGCAGCCGGGCGCAGAGTTCCACCGTCTCCGGCAGGCCAGGGGGCTGATACGCCCCGGTCTCCATCAGCCGGGCCAGCTCTGTTCCGGGAAAAACCACCGTGGGATAAATGCGGACCGTATCCGGCGCCAGGGCCGCAAGGCCCAGGCCGGTATTCCAGTCCCGTTCCGGTGTGCTTTGGAACAGCCCGGTCATCATCTGGAGCCCCAGGGAAAAACCCTTTCCCCGGATCAGCTCCGCCGCCTGTCGGACCTCCTCCGCTTTGTGGCCTCTGCCGTTGGCTTCTAATACTTCATTATACAGGGATTGGGCCCCAAGCTCAATAGCCCTGACCCCGTAGTTTTCCAGGATCTGCAAAATTTCTTCGTTGATGGCGTCGGGGCGGGTGGAAACCCGGATCCCGCCGAAGCGGGGATCCTCCCGAAACGGCTGTACCGCCTCCAGAAGGGCTGTCATTTCCTCCCGGGGGATGGCGGTAAAGCTGCCCCCGAAAAAGGCGATCTCCGCCTTTTGAAATCTGGGGGGCAACCCCAAAAAGGCGGACCGGCACAGATCTGCCGCTTCCGCCGGGGAAGGCGCCTCCCCGGTCCCGGCGATGGTCCGCTGGTCGCAGAAGCTGCACCGGTGGGGACAGCCCTTGTGGGGAACAAAGATGGGGATATTGGCGTGGAAGTACCGGCCCTTCACTCCCCCATCAGCTCCAGGGCCTCTTTGGCGGCCAGCTGTTCGGCTCCCTTTTTGCTCCGGGATTCCCCTTTGCCGATGACGTTGCTGTTCAGGCGTACCTCCACCACAAAATGCTTGTCGTGGTCGGGGCCGTTCTCCCCCACCAAAACGTAGCTGACCTTCTCCTCCGGGTTTTTTTGGACGATCTCCTGGAGCATGGTCTTATAATCCACAAAGGCACCCCGTTCCCCGGTGTCCAGTTCCTCCCGGACAAACCGGAGGATGAACTTCCCGGCGGCCTCCAGCCCGCCATCCAAGAAGATGGCGGCGATCAGGGCCTCAAAGGCGTCGGAGACGATGGAAGGCCGGGTCCGCCCTCCCATCTGCTCTTCGCCCCGGCCCAGGTACAGTTCCTCACCCAGCCCGATCTCCTGGGCAAAACGGAAAAGGGACTTTTCACAGACCATGGAGGCCCGGATCTTGGTCAAGTCCCCCTCGTCCAGATGGAACCGGTGGAAGATGTAGTTGGACACCACTAAAGAAAGGACTGCGTCCCCTAAAAACTCCATCCGCTCGTTGCTCTCCGGCTTCTCCCGGGATTCGTTGGAGTAGGAGGAATGGGTCAGCGCCCGGCGAAGGTATTTCTTATTTTTGAACTGATACCCGATACGTTCTTCCAAAGTCATGGCTTCGCCTCCTTTATTCCTCCTCGCCGTCAACGGCGGAAAGTTCCCCAAGACTGGCGGTGATCTGGCCTACCACGTCGTTTTTGCAGCAGATGGCAGCCTGGTGAATGGCATTCATCATCGCCCGGCCATCGGAGTTGCCATGGGCTTTGATGACTGGGCGGCGGATCCCCAGCAAAAGGGCTCCTCCCACCTCTTTGGCGTCCATCCGTTTTTTGAAGTTCTTGATCTGGCCCGAGAGCAGCACCGCCCCCATCTTGGTCAGCGGGGTGGCGAAAAGCATCTTCTTCAGTTCGGCGGAAAAGAACTTCCCCATCCCCTCGGTAAGCTTCAGCGCCACATTGCCGGTAAAGCCGTCGGCCACCGCTACGTCGCAGCCCCCCAGGGGGAGTTCCCGGGCCTCCACGTTGCCTACGTAGTTGAGGTCCGTCTCCCGGAGGAGCTTATTGGCCTCCACCTGGGTGTCGGTGCCTTTGCTGTCCTCGGTGCCGATATTGACAAGGCCCACCCGAGGGTTTTGGATCCCCATGACCTTTTCAGCGTACACCGCCCCCATCACCCCAAACTGGCGGAGCATCTCCGGGCGGCACTCCTCGTTGGCCCCGGAGTCCAGGAGCAGATACCGCCCCTTGGCATTGGGGACAGGAGTGGCGATGGCGGCCCGCTTGACCCCTTTGATCCGTTTGGCGATTAAAGTGGCCCCTACCACCATGGCCCCGGTGCTTCCGGCGGTGATGAAGGCGTCCCCTTCCCCATTCGCCAGCATCCGAAGCCCCACCGCCATGGAGCAGTCCTTATACTTCCGGCGGATCTGGGTGGGTTCCTCACAAACCGGGATCACCGTAGGCGCATGGACGACTTCTACACCGGTAAGATTGATTCCTTTTTCCCGGGCTGTCTCCTTGATCTTTTCCTCGTCTCCGGTAAGGACAAGGTGGAGATCGTATCCCATCAAGGTCTTTTTTGCCAGATCGCAGCCCTCCAGCACCGCAGCTGGGGCGTTGTCCCCGCCAAAGGCGTCGATGATAATTTTCATCTCTTTTCCTCCTCCAAATACCGATGCAGCGAGGCCACCGCCCGCTGGGCCATCTTTGTGTACCTCAGTTCCTTGTTCCGTTCCTGCTTTTCCAGGGGCGGCAGGATACCCATATTACAGCCCATCGGCTGGAAATCGGTAACCGTGGGGTCACTGATATACCGGGAGAGGGCTCCCAGCATGGTGTCCTCCGGGAGGGGCCTTGGTTCCCTGCCGGAAAGTTCCCGGGCCAGGTTCCGCCCTGCTGCGATGCCGCTGGCTGCGGACTCAATATAGCCTTCCACCCCGGTGAGCTGCCCGGCAAAGTAGAGGCCTGTCCTCTTTTTCAGCCGGAAGCAGCCGTCCAGCAGCCGGGGAGAATCCAGGAATGTATTCCGGTGCATCACCCCAAAACGGAAAAACTGGGCGTTTTCCAGCCCCGGGATCATCCGGAAAACCCGCTCCTGCTCTCCAAACCGAAGGTTGGTCTGGAAGCCCACGATGTTGTAAAGGCTCCCGTCGGCGTTGTCCTTTCGCAGCTGGATATTGGCCCAGGGGCGGTGACCGGTCCAGGGAACCTTGATCCCCACTGGGCGCATAGGTCCGAACCGCAGGGTATCCCGCCCCCTTTTTGCCATCACCTCGATGGGCATACAGCCCTCGTATACCTTAAAGTAATCCCGTTCAAAGGGGGCCAGTTCCACCGACTGGGCGCTGACCAGGGCGTCATAAAAGGCGTCGTACTCCGGCTGGGAAAAGGGGCAGTTGATGTAATCCGCCTCCCCCCGTCCATACCGGGTGGCGAAGAAGGTCCGCTGGTGGTCGATGGTGTCATAGGCCACAATGGGGGCGGAGGCGTCGTAAAAGCTGAGGTACCTTTCCCCGCACAGCGTCCCGATGGCGTCGGACATGGCCTGGGAAGTCAGGGGCCCGGTGGCGATGACGGCGTTCCCTTGAGGGATCTCTGTGATCTCCCGTCCGGCCACCGTTTGGATGTTCGGATGGGCCAGGACCCGCTTGGTCACCGCGGCGGCGAAAAGGTCCCGATCCACTGCCAGGGCTCCTCCGGCGGAAACCGCTGTCTCCTCTGCCGCTTCCAGCACCAGGGAGCCCAAAAGGGCCATCTCCTCTTTGAGCAGGCCCGCCGCCGAAATGGGCCGGGTGGACTTAAAGGAGTTGGAGCAGACCAGTTCCGCCAAGTTCGGGTTTTTATGGGCTGGGGAGTACCGCTCCGGCTTCATCTCGTAGAGGGTCACGGAATGCCCTGCATTGGCCAGGGCCCAGGCGGCCTCACAGCCGGCGAGGCCGCCGCCGATGACCACCGCCTTACTCATCGCCGCCGCTTCCCTTCTGATCGGTGACAGCCTTCTCGAAGCCGCACCCCTCCTTGAGGCAGTGGATTCGCTTTGCCTTTCCGGTGGCCCGAAACAGGGTGCTGCCGCACTTGGGGCAGGTGTCCTCCAGGGGAAGGTCCCAGGTCATAAAGGTGCAGTCGGGATAGCCGGAACAGCCGTAGAAGATCCGACCTTTTTTGGTCTTTTTGGCCACCACCTTTTTGCCGCAGACAGGGCAGGACCCCGGGGTCTCCTGGACCAGCTTTTTGGTGTTCCGGCACTCCGGGAAGCCGGGGCAGGCCAGAAACTTGCCGTAGCGGCCATGCTTGATGACCATTTTCCTACCGCAAAGTTCGCAAACCACGTCGGTCTCCTCGTCAGGCACCTTCATCCGGGTTCCTTCCATGTTCTTCTCTGCCTCTTTGAGGGTGGCGGAAAAATCCTCGTAGAAGTGGGAGATGACCCCTTCCCACTTGATGCTGCCGACCTCCACCTCGTCCAGGCGCTGTTCCATGCCGGCGGTAAAGTCCAGATCCACGATGTTCTTAAACTGTTCTTTCATCAGCTTGGTGGTCACTTCCCCCAGGGCGGTGGGCTTCAGCGCCTTCTGCTCCCGCTCTACGTAGCCCCGCTGAAGGATGGTGCTTAGGGTGGAAGCGTAGGTGCTGGGGCGGCCGATGCCGTTTTCCTCCAGTTCCTTGATAAGGGACGCCTCGGTGAACCGCGGGGGGGGCTGGGTAAAGTGCTGGTTGGGAGCCAGTTCCGCCACCGCCAGAACTTCGCCTTGCTCCAGGGGGGGCAAACGGGTGCCGCTTTCCTCGTCGGTGTCGGTGGATTCTACGTAAAGAGCTGTAAAGCCATCAAACTTCACAGTGAACCCAGAGGCTTTGAAACAGTGCCGCCCGGCGGCGATGTCCACCGAAATGGTGTCCAAAAGGGCATTTGCCATCTGGGTTGCGATGAACCGTTCCCAGATGAGCTTATAAAGCTTATACTGGTCGGTAGTAAGGTTGCCCTTTACCTTGGCCGGGGTCAGGTCGATCATGGTGGGGCGGATGGCCTCGTGGGCATCCTGGGCGTTTTTCTTGGTCTTAAAGGTCCGGGGCTTCGCCAGGGCGTAGCTGTCCCCAAAGGTTTGGCGGATGAACTTTTCCGCCGCCTCCAGGGCCTCGTCGGCGATACGCAGGGAGTCGGTACGCATATAGGTGATAAGACCCACCGCGCCCAGGCCCTCCACCTCCACGCCTTCGTAAAGTTCCTGTGCCACCTTCATGGTGCGTTTGGCCTGGAAGCCCAGCCGGCGGGAAGCGTCCTGCTGGAGGGTAGAGGTGATAAAGGGCGGCGCAGGGGAACGCCTGCGGACCCCTTTCTTGATGCCGGAAACTATGAACTGAACGGAGCGCAGTTCCTCCAGGATGGCCTTGGCCTGCTCTTCGTTTTTGATGGCGGTCTTTTTTCCGTCGGTGCCGTAAAATTTAGCCGGAAAGGGCTTTTTCTCGGTTTTCTTTTTGCTCTCCTGCTTGCCCACCATGGCATCGATGGACCAGTATTCCTCGGGTTTGAAGGCGGCGATCTCCTCCTCCCGGTCCACTACCATCCGGACAGCCACCGACTGGACACGACCGGCGGAAAGACCCTTGCGGACCTTCCTCCACAAAAAGGGACTGATCTTGTAGCCCACGATGCGATCCAGGACTCGCCGGGCCTGCTGGGCGTCCACCAGCTGCATATCGATCTTCCGGGGATGCTCGATGCCGTTTTTCACCCCATTTTTGGTGATCTCGGTAAAGATAATCCGGTTGTTCTGGCTGATGTCCACCCCCAGGAGATTTGCCAAGTGCCAGGAAATGGCCTCCCCTTCCCGGTCCGGGTCGGTGGCCAGGAGGATGCTTTCACTTTTTTTTGCAGCTGCCTTCAGCTTTTTGATAAGGTCCTCTTTGCCCTTGATGTTCTCGTAGACCGGGGCAAAATCATGGTCCACATCCACCCCCAGCTTGCTTTTGGGGAGATCCCGGACGTGTCCCATGGAGGCCATGACCTCGTAGCCGGCCCCCAGGTACTTTTGGATCGTTGTCGCCTTAGCGGGCGACTCCACAATAACCAATTTTGACATTTTTTTGATTACCACCTAATTTGTAATGAGAAACCTGTGTTCACAGCATGGAAATTCCCTGCCGAAAGGCATTTCCCCGCTGTGAGTACAGGTTTTATAGAGAAAAGCGTCTCCCCGGATGAATCTTTACCAAACCGAAGATCTCCATTTGGGTAAGGGCGGACAGCACCGCCGGCAGGGGCACACCGCTTTGGGCGGCGATGAAGTCGGCGGTGACCACCTCCCCTGCCCCCAAGACCGTGTAGATCTTCTGCTGGTTTTCGGTGAGGTAGGCCGGCAGGGTCAGCTGCTCCCCTTTGGGTTCCGCAGGAAGGCGCTGTTTTTCATTATAACCCTTTTGTTCCGATTCTTCAACCGGAGTTTTTTCTTCCGGCTCACCGGGGACCTCCCACTGGATGAGAAACTGGTACTCCTCCAGGATGCTCTCCACACTGTCCACCGCCTTGGCGTTTTGGCGCAGGAGGTAGTTGGGACCTTCGGAGACGCCGGAGAAGATGCTGCCGGGGACTGCGAATACCTCCCGGTTTTGGACAAAGGCGTGACCTGCCGTAATCAGGGAACCGCTGTGCCGGGTTCCTTCCACCACGACGATGCCGTTGCTCAGGCCGGAGATGATGCGGTTCCGGATGGGAAAGTGCCTGGGAAAAGGCTTGGTTCCAGGGGGATATTCAGAGACCACCGCCCCGCCGTGTCTAAGGATCAGTTCCTCCAGCCGGGCGTTTTCCGGCGGGTAAACAACATCGATGCCACACCCCAGCACAGCGATGGTCCTTCCCCCGGCCCTGAGGGTGGCCTCGTGGCTTGCGGTATCGATGCCCCGGGCCATACCGCTGACAATGACGACCCCCTTTTCCGCCAACTCCCCGGCGATCAGCCGGGCAGCCTGCCTGCCGTAATCGGTGCAGTTCCGGGTGCCCACCATGCCGATAGCAAGACTTTCGTCCAGACCGGCAAGACTGCCCCGGAGGTAGAGGGCCGCCGGATAGTTATAGATCTCCCGCAGGCGCTGGGGGTAGTCCGGGTCTTCGGGGATGAGGACGCTGCAGCCTATGGCGGCGCAGCGATCCAGGATCTTTTGGGCTGTTTCCTCGCTGCCTGCGGTGGCGAAGCGCTCGATCTCCCCCTGGGTGAGGCCCATTCGATCCGGCCGCTTTCCCGCCTGGGCGAAAAAGGCCGAGGGATGGCCGAAATGGTCCAGGATCTTCCGGCTTCGGGTAGAGCCGCTGCCGAAGAGCTGCTGAAATCGGATCCAGGCCAGCCGTTCCTCCATGATCCTCTCCCCCTTTCGCTAGTTCCGGCCCCTGCCGGACATTTCCCACATGATGACGGTGGCCGCAGCGGCGGCGTTCAGGGACTCGATGGCCGGGGCCATGGGGATGTACACCCCTTTCCCGGCGGCTTGGGAGGCCTCCGGGGAGACCCCGCTGCCCTCGTTGCCGATGACCACTCCAAGGCCCCCGGCGGCGGGCAGATCCAGGACGGCGCAGGCCCCAGGCTCCAGGAGGGCGGCATAGACGGAAACGCCCAGCTCCTCCATCCTTTGGATGGTCCCAGGCAGGTCCTCCACCGAAAAGAAGGGCTGGCGGAAAACACTGCCCATGGTGCTTCGCAGCACCTTGGGGGAAAAGGGATCGGGACAGCCGGGACCCAGGATCACAGCGGTGACGCCAAAGGCTTCCGCCCCCCGGAGGATGGTCCCCAGGTTGCCGGGATCCTGGAGGCGGTCCAGGAGGAGGTACCGGCCCTCCGGCAAAAAAACCGGCTCCCGTTCTTTGGGGAGGGCGCAGAGGCAAAACACCCCTTGGGGGGTCTTGGTATCGGAGATGGCTTGGGCCACCCCTGGCGAGAGGACCGCTACTTCCCCCGCCTGACCAAGCCAAGGGTTTTGGTCCAGGGCGGCTTGGGTGGCCAGGATGGACCGAACCTCCCCTGCCGAAAGGGCCTCCCGGCAGAGACGGACTCCCTCGGCCAGAAAGAGCCCCTCCTCCCGGCGGGCTTTGGCCCCGGTTTGCAGGCGGCGGCAAAGCTTTACCATGGGGTTATCCCGGGAAGTGAGCATCGGCGCCCCTCCTTTTCTGGGTGATAGGATCCGGCATGAAAACACGCCCGCATCAAAGCCAGACACGGGCGTTTTTATTGGCTTACAGGGCGGCCTTGGCCTTCTCCACCAGGGCGGTGAAGGCAGGAGCGTCGTTGATGGCCAGTTCGGAAAGCATCTTGCGGTTCAGGGCGATGCCAGACTTTTTGAGACCGTTCATCAGCTGGGAATAGTTCATGCCGTTCATCTTGGCGGCGGCAGAGATCCGGGTGATCCACAGGCGGCGGAAATCGCGCTTTTTCTGCTTACGGCCGGCAAAGGCATAGTTGCCAGACTTTTTCACCGCCTGCTTAGCCATCTTAAAGTGGGTACTCTTGGAACCAAAATACCCCTTGGCCAGCTTCAGGACCTTTTTCCTTCTCTTCCGGGTCATCACTGCTCTTTTTACACGAGCCATTGTTATTTACCTCCATACTTGTTGCATCGTTGTAGAGAAAAGCCGCTGAGCGAAAAAAATCAGTTGTAGGGCATCAGCAGCTTGAGGGCGGCCAGGTTGGTCTTGTCGGCATAGGTAGCCTGACGGAGGCCCCTCTTGCGCTTGGGGGTCTTGCCGTGACCGTTGGCCAGGTGGCTCTTGTAGGCCTTAGCCCGTTTTACCTTACCAGTCTTGGTGAGCTTGAAGCGTTTCTTCGCGCCGGAATGTGTTTTCAGCTTAGGCATTTTTCGTTTCCTCCTAGTCGGGTTTACTTTGCAGGCTTTGCGTTCAAGAACATGATCATGCTGCGGCCCTCCAGCTTGGGGACCTTTTCCACGCTGCCGAATTCGGAGCAGGCCTCGGCGAACCGCTTCATAATATCCAGACCCAGGTTGGAATGGGCCATTTCCCGGCCCCGGAAGCGGATAGAGACCTTGACCTTGTCGCCGCCGGTGAGGAACCGCTTCGCGTGTCCCACCTTGGTCTCAAAGTCGTGGGTATCGATGTTGAGGGAGAGGCGGATCTCCTTGATTTCGGTGACCTTCTGGTTTTTCCGCGCCTCTTTCTCGCGCTTGGACTGCTCGAAGCGGTACTTGCCGTAGTCCATAATGCGGCAGACGGGAGGGGCCGCCTGAGGAGCGATCTTTACAAGGTCCAGGTTCTTTTCCACCGCCATCTCCATGGCGTTGCGGGTCAGAACGATCCCCAGCTGTTCGCCGTTCTCCCCGATGAGGCGGATCTCCTTGTCCCGGATCTCCTCGTTGATCTGAAGCTCTTTGGTTGCGATTGCAAAGCACCTCCATTTTTTGGTATAACAAAGCGCGGACAGCATTCATCCGTCCGCGCACAATAAGCCAAACCGCACCCAGTCCCGGGGGACCGGCGGAAAGCTATTGACCGTACCGCGCTCTTGGCGGGCAGGTGAGAACAGATGACAGTTCTGCTTTGTTTTCGAGGGATATTATAGCAGGGTTTTTCTGCGATGTCAATATACTCTTAAATAAGCGTATAAAAAATTTGTAAGAATGTAAATTTTTTGTGAACGGAAGGACCTATTCCCTGCCAAACTGCCCCCGCCAGCTGTCCAATTCCGCCTGGTTGGTGACCTGGCGGGTCTCGTACTGGTACAGGGTGGCGGCGGCGGGGGTCATGGGGATGGAGGACAGCTCGGTGGAGGGCAACCTCCCCGGTCCCTAGCAGCCTGCCAGGGCCAACAGCGCCGCCAGCAGAAGAGGCAGGATGCGGCTCTCGGTCCATCGTTTCATCACCGGCACCTCCGGTATTTTATTTTTTCCTTTGCCTGCATCGGGAAGGGCTGGGAGTCCACGACGAAAAGGTACCCGTGGGGGAACCCCCCATCGCACGAAATGATTTCCTATAGAAACTTTTTAGGAGCAATCTTTCAAATGCGTGGCATCATGGCTCCCGCCTTATTTCCCTAGCAAGGCAACAAAAAACAGCGCGGTGTACGGGTAAGATGCCATACACTTGCGCTGTAAACTCGTACATTACACAAAAATTCCCCTATTGCCATCGGGATGCTTGTTTTCGGAAAAAGAAAGAGTTATAATAGGGGTGCAATGTGCGGCGTAAGCCGTTGTGTATGGAGGGGTTTCTCCGTATACAGGGGACGAGGTGGTGCGAACACCTCGTTCCTGCTTGCACTTGTCTTTTGTGCCTTACCGACATTATACACGCTTTCCCCCTAAATTACAACCGCTTTTTCCGGTTTTCAGGGAATTTTTTTCTGTTTTTTTGGTCTCCCGGGGGCGGGGGGCTTTTTTTCTGGGAAAAACTGGAGATTTTTTCTTCCCTCCCCGGTTCGTTCCGAATACCTTCCGAAATGGCCCAAAGGTCTTGCAGGCCCCCTTCCCCGGCGGTATCATGGGAACCAACAACACCGCCGGGAGGGACCTTGATGAAAAACCATACCAGAACTGTCACCGCCACCGCCATGACCGCCGCCATGGCCTACGCCGCCGTCTGCCTGGGCCGGGTGCCGGTGGTCCTGTTTTTGAAGTACGACCCCAAGGACATCCTTATCGCCCTGGGGGGCGTCCTATGGGGACCGGGGGCTGTTCTCCGGGTGTCCCTGGCTGTCTCCCTCCTGGAGATGGTCACCATCAGCGAAAACGGGGTCATCGGGTGCGTGATGAATGTCCTCTCCACCTGCTCCTTTGCCCTCCCCGCCGCTTTTTTGGCCCGGAAGCACCGGAGCCGCCGGGGGCTGGCCCTGGGTCTCCTGGCTGGGGGGCTCCTCATGGCCGGGACGATGCTGCTGTGGAACTGGCTGGTCACCCCCATCTATATGGGCTACCCTCGGAAGGCAGTGGAAAAGCTGCTGCTTCCCGCCTTTCTCCCCTTTAACCTTCTCAAGGCGGGGCTAAACGGCTTGGGGACCTTTCTGCTCTGTCCCCCGTTGACCAAAGCCCTTGATCGGAGCGGACTTCTTGAAAAGGAGGAACACCATGGATCCTAAGCCCACCTTCTCCCTGACCGGAGTTGTGGTCCACGGGCGGGGCATCGGCAAGCTGGTGGGGATGCCCACTGCCAACCTGGCGCCCGCCCCCGGCACACTTCTGCCCCCAGTGGGGGTCTATCTCACCCGGGTCCTCCTGGAGGACCGGGAGTATCTAGGCGTCACCAACGTGGGGGCCCGGCCCACCATTGACCGAGACCCGGAGGTGACTGTGGAGACCCACCTGCTCAACTTCTCCGGAGATCTGTATGGCAGGGAAATGGAAATCTTTCTTTTCAACCGTCTGCGCTCTCCTTTGCGCTTTCCGGATTTTTCCCAGCTGCTGGACCAGATCCGCCGGGACTGTGACGCCGCCCGGGCTTTCTTCGGGGTAAGTCTCCCCCGCTCCCCCCTGTTTATGGACGCCCAGCGGCATTTGGCAAAATTGGGGGAGACGGAACTTCCCCTCTCCCCCAAAGAGTTTGATCTTCTGTATCTCCTCTATTCCAATCCGGATACCGCCTTCACCCAGGTGCAGCTTTACGAAGCAGTATGGCACCAACCCGCCAACGGCTTCTGTCATCCGGTAGAAAATACGGTATTCCAGATCCGAAAGCGGCTACAGCCTTACCCGGAGGGGAAAGGGCTCATCCGCACCATCCCTCGGTACGGATACAAATATGGCGGATAAAATCAGCCCCAAGTCCTTTCCAAGGACCCGGGGCTTTCGCTACGGCACCAGGATGGAGTCTGACAGGGTAAAGGAGTAGAGGATCTTCTCCCCGATAGGGACGCCCAGATACTCCTCCAGAATGGCCCGGTACAGTTCCAGCTGGCTGTGGTACCGTTCCCGCAGTTCCTCCATGGTCCCCACCCGGTCAGTCTTATAGTCAATGATGGTCCCCCGGCCCTCCTCCAGGATCACACAGTCAGCGATCCCCTGAACTACGGTGGAGCCCCCCAGCCCCAGCTCCGGGGCAACGGCGGCCAACTCCTCCCGGGTGAACTCCCGGAGAAAGCGGATCTCCCGGTAAACCTTTTTCGCCCCCAAAATCCGACGGCCAACAGTCCCGGCAAAGAACCGCCGGATGGTCCCCCGGTCCATCTGGTCCGCCTCCTCGGCGGTGATAAAGCCGTGATCCCGCAGGCGGAGGATCTCCCCCTCCGGGTCCCGGCTGGCGGCAGCCAGGTCGGCAAACTGCATGAACTTGTGGACGGCCACCCCGCGCTCGGCAGGGGTCATGGTCTGGCGGGTCAAGGACTTGGGCCGCCGGACGAAGAAGTATTGATCCTCCCCGCCCAGATCCCGAACCAGCTCCGATACGGAAAGCTTGGATGGGGTGGCCACGTCCCCGGCATAGGGGTAGACAAAGGCGGCAGCCCGTTCCATCCGGGCCAGGGCGGCCTCGTCCACCCGGCCGGAGGCAGGGGGAAGGGCTTCCTCCTCCCCTGCCCCGGCGGCGGCGAAGATCCTTTGGACCCGCAGCGTCCCCTGGCAGTCGGGGAGATTCGGCCCGGCAGAGGGGGACTCCAAAAGGTCCCGGTCAAAATCCGGGTGGTGGACCAGAGCCCCCGCCAGCCAGTCGTAGAGGCTGACGGCAGAGCGCATCACCCAAGGGGAGAGCCGTCCGGAAAAGGGGCGGTCCGCAGCGGCCTGGAGCCGTTTCAGCCCCGGATCCACCGCCACCAGGTAGAGCCGTTCCCGAGCCCGGGTCATGGCCACGTACAAAAGCCGCAGTTCCTCGGAGAGGAGGGCGCGGCGGTTCTGTTCCTTCATGGCCCGCCGGGCGATGGTGTCATGTTCCCGTAGCTTCCGGTTGTCCCGGAGGACACAGGCCGCCCCCAGCTCCGGGTTGAGAAGGACGTCCTCGTTCAGGTCCAGGAGGTTCATCCGGGCGGCGGTGTCCGCCAGAAAAACCACCGGGAACTCCAGCCCCTTGGACCGGTGAACGCTCATGATGGAAACAGCGGCCCCGGCGGCGGAAACGGCGGAGCGAAGGTCGCAGTTGTACTCCCGGAGGGAATCCAGGTAGTCTACAAAGTCCCCCAGATCTCCCCCCCGCTGCTGATAGCCAGCGGCATAATCCAGCAGGAGCCGGAGATTGGCGGCCCGGGTCTCCCCCTGGGGCATCACCCGCACCTTGTCCGGCAGCCCGGTAATGGCAAACAATTCCTCCAGCAGTTCCTGGGGGGAAAGGGAGTTGGCCAGAACGCGCATCCGGTGATAATCCCGCCAGAAAGCCCCAAACTCGTTCTTTCCGGCCTCCTGACAGCGGGTCAGGGTACTGTACAGGCTTTCCCCCTTACACCGCGCCCGAAGCCTTGCCACCTGGTCGGAGGTGTGACGGTAAAGGGGGGAAAGCAGCACCTGGGCCAGATCCAAATCCAGAAGGGGGTTGTTCATCAGGCGGAGGAAGGCCACCACCGGCGCCACCTCCCGGGCGTCCAAAAAGCCGTTTTGCCGTTCCGCCCAAAACCGGATCTTCCGTTCCTCCAGGGCCTTGGCGTACCGTTCCGCCTTATTCCGGGGGGAGCGCAGAAGGATGCAGATGTCCCCAGGGGTCATGGGGCGGCGCTGGCCGTTCTCTTCCATCGTGGCCCCCCGGGTCAGAAGGGCCTCGATCTCCCTGGCGATGTACTCCGCCTCGGCGGTCTCCCGCTCCTCCTCTCCTGGATCCACAATGGAAAAGACCACCGGCCGGGTAACGCTGTAATCGTACTGTGCTTTGGCCACCAGCTTGTCCTCTTCCATGTAATCCATCTCCCCCACTGCCGGACACATGGCGGCGGAAAAAAGGTCGTTGATGAGCCCGGTGGTTTCCCGCCGGGTACGGAAGTTGGCGTTCAGGGCGATTTTGGCCGGGAAGGTCCTGCCGTCCCAGGGGGCGAACTGCTCCTTCTTGTCCAGAAAGATCTCCGGTCTGGCCTGGCGGAAGCGGTAGATGCTCTGCTTTACATCCCCCACCATAAACAGGTTTTTTCCGCCCCGGGACACCGCCTGGAAGATCATCTCCTGGGCGGCGTTGGTATCCTGGTACTCATCCACCAGGATCTCCTGATACTGCCCGGAGACCTCCCGGGCCACCGGGCCGGGGAGGTGCCCGCCCCTCCCGTCCGGCTGGTAAAGGAGTTCCAAGGCGTAATGCTCTAGGTCCCCAAAATCCAAAAGGCTCCGCTCCAGCTTGGCCTCCGAAAGTTTCTGCCCAAAGCGCCCGGTGAGTTCAAACAGCTTGCGGATCATCGGTTCCTGGTATTCCATATCCTGGCGGTACTGGGCGCTGTCCATAAAGAAGCAACCCTCCCGAAGCTGCTTCTGCACCAGGTCCTTGACCTCCTGCCGGAGGGCCTGGACCTTCTTTTTTTTCTCCGGATCCGGGTATTTTTTCCCCAAAGTGCCCAGCCTTTCAAAGACGATCCCCTCCGAGGCCCGGCGGCAAACATCCCAGTCCCGGCTCTCCAGAGCCTTGCGGCAGGAGGTTAAGCAGAGCGAATCGGAAAGAAAGGCCCCCAGATAGGCTTTTTCCATCTCCACGTCTCCGCGGATCAGGCTTAAAGCCGTTCTGTTAAGCTCCAGGCAGTAGTCCAGGGCGTCGGCGGCATGGTCCAACAGGATGGCGGCCCACTGGGTCTCCTCCAGGGGCCTTTCTGCGTCGTACTCCGCCAGGACCCGTTCCATCCACTCCTCATAGAAGGGGTGGTTGCGAACAAAGTCGTACAGCTTTAGGATATTGCGCTCCAGGCCCTGGTCCCCCCGGGTGGAGGAGAGGAGTTCCACCAGATCAAAGAACCGGTCCTCCCCTTTGACATACTCCTCGTCGATGAGTTCCCGCACTGTGCGGATCCGCAGCACGTCAAGTTCCCGCTCCTCTACGATATGGAACTCCGCCGGGATGCCCAAAAGCTGGAAATACCCCCGGATCAGGGAGATGCAGAAGGCATGGATGGTGCTGATCTGGGCCGACTCCAGGAGAAGCTGCTGCCGCTCCAGGCGCAGATCCCCGGGGCGCTCCCGGGACAACTCCCAAAGGCGCCGGGCGATGCGCTGCTTCATCTCCCGGGCGGCGGCGTTGGAAAAGGTCACCACCAAGAGGCGGTCGGCGTCCACCGGATCCTCCTCCCGGGTGAGCATCTGGATGACCCGTTCCACCAGCACGGCGGTTTTGCCGCTGCCA
>CAJUFK010000043.1 GCA_910585535.1 uncultured Angelakisella sp.
GGCGCTCTTTGCCTCCTTTCTGCCGCGGCAGAAAGGAGGTCCGCCGGAAGGGCAAGCGCCGTTGAGCCATCAACCGCTGCCATTCCCCAGGATGGAATCCAAGCCTTTTCAAAGGCTTGAGCGAAACTTTTAGAAGCGGTATTCATAACCGGAAGATGCCAGATGGGCGAGGGATTTTCCGTCCTGCAAGGCACAAAAACGCAGTCCAGCCTTTATGAATATAGGTTCTTATACTTCGGGTAAGATCTGTGTTGCCTGGAATGCAGCCGGCGTCCGCACAGGGAGGTGGTACATCGTGACACCAAAAGAATTGAATAAGTCCATGACAATTCTGCTGGACGGCCTGCTGGCAGATACGGGCTTTTCCAAGAAGCGAATTGGACGATTGATTAGAAGAGAAAACGGCTGCCAGCAATTTTTCGTTTTTTATTTTACCGGAATGCGGTTTTCAAATGGTTGTAGTCTGACAGGTAATTTAATGTTTTCTTTTCCGGAGGTAGACAAACTTACGGCCCGGTTTCTTGGGGAAGAGTACGACAAGCTGATGTCTACCGGATTAAAACCTTTTTATGCAGTTGTTCCTGGACAGCCTATATTGAAATACAAATATTACTTTGAGGAACCTCTTGAACAATTTGTAGAAATGGTTGCAAATGATTTCCGGCTTTATGCAATTCCTTTTTTTGAGCAGTTTAATACGTTAAGCAAACTGGAAGCTTCTTTTGACCAGATGTTAAAAGAAGGTACCGGTATGAAATTCAGTGTGCGAACCGGTAAGCAAGGCAAGGGCGGCGGGTGCTGTATTGCTGCTGCACTTTGTCTTTTAGAAGAATGGGAGAAACTCCGGCTTTTTCTTAAAGAGACAGATTTGCTGTTGGATGAGCATAGAGAACGAATTGACGAATATGTTTCCGACCATTAGCGGGGCTTTCATCGTTTTGGTGAAAGCCGCCTTGGCAAGAGCCTTTACAGCCACAACCCAGGACTCCAGGCACAACCCAAGTCCCAGCACAACCCTTAGGCGCGGAGCGGCGGGGAGGGTGTGCCTGCGGGCGCTAGCCCGCATTTTCTTTTTTCTGGGAATTGTAACCTGTCCAAGAATGTGATATACTAAACGTATATATGGAGAACCCTTGGGAAAGCGTTTGTGAGGAGGCACTTGTCATGCGCGTTGCTCTGTTTACCGAAACTTACCTGCCCCATATCAATGGGGTGGTCACCCATGTGAAGATTCTCCGGGACGGCCTGATCCAGCTGGGGCATGAGGTGCTGGTGGTCACCGCTGATGCCGACGCCCGGCGCCATTATGTGGAGGACGGCATCCTCCATTGCCCTGCCCACACCTCCCGGAAATTCTACAACTACAGCCTCAGCCTGCCAATCAGCAACTCCCGCCTGCGGCTGGTGCGGGAGTTTGCCCCGGACATCATCCACATCCACAACGAATTCGGCATTGGAATGTCGGGGCTCCTCTGCGCCAAGATCCTCCGGGTGCCCCTTGTTTATACCCTCCATACCATGTACGATGACTACATTTACTACGTCGCGCCAAAGCCCTTTGTAAAGGCGGCTACCGACGTATCCCATCACTACTTTAAGTTTATCGCCAAGCATTCCAACGCCCTCACCGGCCCCTCCCAGAAGTGCCAGGAGTATTTCCGCCTCACCGGCCTCAAGAAGGACGTCAATGTCATTCCCAACGCGGTGGAGGTGGACCAGTTCTCCCCCCGGAAGGTGGAGGACTCGGTTAAGGAGGAGCTGCGGGAAAAGTGCGGCATCCGGCCCGGCTCCATGGTGGCCTGCTTTGTAGGCCGCCTGGGGCGGGAAAAGAGCGTGGACGTTTTGCTGGATTACTGGAAGGAAGCCGTCAGCCCAGGGGATAACATCCACCTGGTGGTCATTGGGGATGGTCCGGTGCGCCCGGAGCTGGAGCGCCAGGCCGAGGAGCTGGGCCTGGGGGAGATGGTGACCTTCACCGGAAAGGTGGAGCATGAGGACCTGCCCCCCTACTATGCCCTTTGCGACGTCTATGTCACCGCCTCCCTGTCGGATACCAACTCCATCTCCATGCTGGAGGGGATGTGTTCCGGCCTGCCGGTGCTGCAGCGCACCGATCCCCTTAACGCCGATCAGGTCCGTGACGGTAAGAATGGCTTTAACTTTAACTCCCCGGAGGAGATGATCCAGAAGCTCCGGCAGATCCAGTCCATGGACCCGGAGGTCCTCCAGGGCTTTAAGCAGTCGGTGATCGACTCCATTCGGGAGAACGGCGCCCGGGAGCTGGCGGAGCGCACCCTGGTGGTCTACGAGCGGGTGCTGAGAAAGAAGAGCTAAAGGGCAAAAGCGTTCCCCCTGGTCCTGTCCGGACCGCCGGGGGAACGCTTTTAGAATCTGTATTCATAACCGGGGGATGCCAGATGGGCGGGGGGTTTCCGTCCTGCAAGGCATAAAAACGCAGTCCAGCCTTTACGGTTGTGAATACGGCTTCTTAGCTTGGAAGTGGTCAGACCATCCCCAGGAACCGCCAGAGATTCCACCCGGAGATAACCGCCAGAAAGGCCAGCATCCAGGTGAAAAAGCGGTCCACCTTGGTGTTGTCCATCTTTTTTACCAGGGCGCTTCCCAGGAAGCCGCCCCCTACCCCTCCGGCAATCATCAGCCCCAGCATCACCGGGGAAAACTCCGGCACCCGTCCCCCCAGCAGGGTGGAAAGGAAGCTGGCGGTTTGGGAAAAGAGGATGATATAGATGGAGTTTACCGCGCAGGTCTTGGAATCCATGGAGAAGAGAAAGGCCAGCAGGGCGATATTCAGCGGCCCGCCGCCGATCCCCAGAAAGGCGGAGAGCATCCCCAGGGAGAGCCCGGCCAATGCCGTTACCGCCAGATTTTTCACCTGGTATGTCGGGATTTTCCCCTTGCCCTTCATAAAGAGGAACACCGCCAGCAGCATCAGGAGGAGCAGGGTGGACTGGACCACCCCTACCACCCCGGCGGGGAAGCCGGCCCGCACCAGGTCAAAAACCCATTTCCCCAGCAGCCCCCCCAGGGCGGCCCCCAGGGCCAGGGGGGTGGAGGAGGCCCGGTCGATTTTGGCCCCGGTGTTCCGCAGCAGGGAAACAACGGACATGGCTAAGACGGTGCAGCCGGAAAGAAAGCTGATGGTGGACACCGGCAGGCCGGACACCGCGTCCAGAACCGGCTTGATGATGACCCCGCCGCCAATGCCGGAGATAGCCCCGGCGGTGGTAGCCCCCAGGCTGATGAGAAAGGCAAACAGTTCCATGGCGGCTTACTTCCCGTCCTTCATGCAAAGGTGGACGGCGGCGGTGGTGAAGGTCTTGGGCAGGGCAAGGATGTTGGGGTTCGGCCCTGTGAACTTCTTCATGGCGTCGGCCAGGGCCTCCTCCACGGTGGCACGGGTCTTGAGGCCCATCCCCCGGGCGATGCCCGGCTCCCGGGCCCCCACGATGTAGATGGCGCTGGTGTGTTCCTCCGCCAGATGGCCGCAGCTCATCATGGAGAACCCGTGGAAGGGATGGAAGGCGTTGGCAAAGCGGTACTTGCGGATGTACTCCTCCTTGGTGGCGAAGTATTCCCCGTACCGGTTCATGTCGGGAAGGATGTTCATGGAGTCGTGCTGGAACATCTCGTACAGCTCCCGGAGATAGGGCCACCGCTCCTCGTGGAACCACCCGTCGCAGATGGAGGAGACAATAAAGACGCACCGGTCGGACATGATCCGCTTGTGGCGGATGACCTGGGCGGAAAGGGCCTGCATCATCTGGATGGGGTTGGTGCCCATGCCGTTGCCGTAGTGGAAGTTAGTGGGCATCCCAAAGACGATGATGTCGTATTTCTTCTCGGCCCAATGGACATAGGTCCGCTTGTCGGCAATCTCCCAGCTAAGGGGCTGCATCTCCTTGGCCCAGCCGGAGAAAATGGCGATCTGCCGGGATTTGGTGTCCAAAACGGCGTCACAGCAGAAGAACTTTTTGCCCATCTTTTCTTCCATGAGCATCCCGTGCTGGTCGAACTTGCCCCGCATGACGCTTTTGGTGGAGACAGGGACAAAGTCGGGCTGGTGCATCACCTGGGGGACATGGTGGGAGGAGATGGAACGCCAATGGGTGATGCCGGTGGCGCAGTGCTTGTACCCGCCGGAATATCCGCCGTAGGGATTTCCCTGGGTATGGCCGATGAGGATGGCGATGTCTGCGTCAAAGACGTACTTGTTCATGATGACGTGGTCCCCGGCGGCGGTGAAGCCCAGATCCACCAAATGGTCGTAATCCTCGCTGTCGTGGCTGGTGATCTGGCCGGAGGGGTAGAACTCCCCGAACAGCTCCTCCCCTAGGATGGTCTTCATCTCCGGCACGGTGGCGCGGGGATGGAGGCCGTTGGAGAAGAGGAGGAGGATGTCCTTCTTTGCCACCCCGGCGGCGTACAGTTCGTCCAGGCAGGCCCGAATGGCAACCTTGCGGTGGCTGGTGGGCTGGTTGCCCCCCTTGACAATGTCGGGGATGACAAAGACCACCGTTTTGCCGGGGCCGGCCAGCTCCTTCAGGGCGGGCATCCCAATGGGATTGCGGATGCTCTCCAGGGTGGCGTTGTAAAGGCTGTCCCAATCCTGGGGCAGGCAGGCGGGGTCGGGGACCGTCTCCCCGGGGATAAAGACTTCGGTGGAATCGGGCAGCTGGGCGTTCATCATGCCGTTGCCGTACTCAAACTGAAACTCTTTCATGGGTGGCGTCCTCCTTTATTCTCGACCAAAATAAGTGTGGATGATCTCGATGTACTCCTTGGGGTAGAAGCCGATCTCCCCGGTGAACCGGGTGAGGGCGATGAGGCCGCCGTCCATCTCCGGGATGGAGGCCAGCATGGCGGCGTTGTCGGTTTTGAGGCCACCGCCGTAGACCACCGGCAGCCCCCCGGTGATCCCTTTGATGACCTGGGCCACCTCCTGGATGAACTCCTTTCCCGGAGGGGTCTTTCCGGGGCCGATGGCCCACACCGGCTCGTAGGCGATGACCACCTTCCCCCCGGCGGTGTCGACGCCATCCAGACCGACGGAAAGCTGCTCACGAAGCACCTCGTCCCGGCGGGGGGATTCCTCGGCGGTTTCCCCGATGCAGTACAGGACGTTAAGGCCGGCCTCGGCGGCCCGGCGGACCTCCTGGTTGAGAATCCGGTTTACGGCGGCGCTGTCCTGGACTCCGGCCTCGGCTAGAATGCCGGCCTTGTCCCGGCGCTCCTCACAGTGTCCGATCATGGTCCACTGGCACCCCATAACGGCGGCGGCATGGGCGGTCCGTCCGGTGGTGAAGGCCCCAAAGTTCCCCCCCACGGCGGTGTCCTGACGGAACACCCCCTGGCACCCCAGCTCCACCGGGGAATCGGGCATAAGGGCGGCGGCGGCTTTTAGGATGTGGGCCTCGGGAAAAAAGATGGGGAAGCGGCACTCCCCCACCAGGGGGCAGAGCCTTTCCTGGACGCCGGTGACCACAGCGGCCCCCCACTTGGGCATAGGGGCCAGGCGGTTGACGCCCCCCAGCTCCGGGGGGATGTCAAACCGTTTCAGGTTGAGAAAGATGTACTTCATAGCGGACCATCCTTTCTGTTCTTCCAATGGGGGGAGAAACCATCCCCGCCCCGGTACAACCCTATTGTACCAAAGGATGGGGCCGGGATGCCCAAAAAATTACCCAAACGATTGCGTAAGCGGACATCCCGCCTGGCCCGTTTTTCTCCGGGGACGGCGCAGCCGGGCGGTTCTTACCGCGGGTTCTGCCCGGAGCCCCGGACCTTTGCCTTAACAGCCTCCCAGTAGGACCGGGCCGCCTGTTCCGTCTTGTTCTCCCCGTAGCGGTAGTAGACGGTCCCTGCCAAGGCATCCGGCAGATACTGCTGTTCCAGCCAGTGCCCCGGGAAATCGTGGGGATACCGGTAAAACTGTCCCTTCACCTTTGCGTCCGCCCCGTCGTAATGCCGGTTCTGGAGACAGCGGGGGATGGGTCCCCCTTTTCCCGCCCGGATGTCCGCCATGGCCGCCTCGATCCCTGCGTTGGCGGAGTTGGACTTGGGAGCCGTGGCCATAAGGACCACCGCCTCCGCCAGGGGGATCTGGGCTTCCGGGAGCCCCAGTTGTAGGGCGGAGTCCACACAGGCCTTGACCACCGCCATGGCCAGGGGGTAGGCCAGCCCCACATCCTCGGCGGCGATGACCAGCAGCCGCCGGCAGGGGGAGAGGAGGTCCCCCGCCTCCAGCAGCCGGCCCAGGTAGTGGAGCCCCGCGTCCGGGTCGCTGCCCCGGATGGATTTTTGCAGGGCGGAGAGAAGGTCGTAATGCTCGTCCCCCTCCCGGTCGTACCGCATGGCGCTGCGCTGGCTGGCGGCTCTGGCGTCCTCCAGGGTCAACAGGCGGTTTTCCGTCCCCTCCCGGGCGGAGGCTCCCAGCCAGACCAGCTCCAGGGCGTTTACCGCCTTGCGAACGTCCCCGCCGCAGGTGGCGGCGATATGCTCCAGGACCCCTTCCTCCAACGCTATCGCCGGGTCCTCCTCCCGGATCAGGTCCAGGGCTCGCCGGAGGCTCTTTTGGATCTCCCCGGCGGTGACCGGCTTAAACTCAAAGACGGTGCTGCGGCTTAAAATGGCGTTGTAGACGTAGAAATAGGGATTTTCGGTGGTGGAGGCAATCAGAGTGATAGATCCGTCCTCGATGAACTCCAAAAGGGTCTGCTGCTGCTTTTTGTTCAGGTACTGGATCTCGTCCAGGTACAAAAGCACCCCGTCCAGGGCGTCAAAGCCCTCTCGTCCGGCGATGATGGCCTTGATGTCCCCGGTGGAAGCGGTGGTGCCGTTGAGGCGTTCCAGCTTTTTCCCCGCTGACGCGGCGATGATCCGGGCGGCGGTGGTCTTGCCCACCCCGGAGGGCCCGTAAAAGATCATGTTGGGGATGTTTTTCCCCTGGGCGATGCGCCGGAGGAGGGCTCCCTCCCCCAGAAGATGCTCCTGCCCCACCATCTCCTCCAGGGAGCGGGGACGGATGCGGTCGGCCAGCGGTGTGGACATAGGGACTCTCCTTTCCGTCATTCAAAAGCCCGCCCCCACGGCTGAGGGCGGGCGGTGTTTTTATGGCGCTTGCTGCAAAAGATAGCCCCGCAGGGGGAAATCCGGGGATGCCAGCAGCCAGACCTTCCCGCAGCTGTTACAGCGGTATCGGGCCTGGAAGCTGTCCGCCCCAAGGGGCTGATACCCTTCCCCCCGTCAAGGCGGACAGGGCGGCCCGGTACTCCTCCGGGGAAGAGAAAGCCTTGGTCTGCCGGAGGCCCTGGCAAAGGGGGCAGTTACTCATAGAGGGGATACCGGGCGCAGAGGGCGTTCACCCGCTCCCGGATGCTGTCGGCCTTGGCGTCAAAGTCTTTGGCGGCGTCGGCGATGCAGCCGGCGACAATCTCCATGTCCGCCTCCACAAGGCCCCGGGTGGTGACGGCGGGGGTGCCCACCCGGATGCCGCTGGTGGTGAAGGGCTTTTCCGGGTCGTTGGGGATGGCGTTTTTGTTGACGGTGATATACACCTCGTCCAGGCGGCGCTCCAGCTCCTTGCCGGTGACCCCGGCGCTGCGGAGGTCCAGGAGCATCATATGGTTGTCGGTGCCGCCGGAGACCAGATCCAGCCCACGGTCCAAGAGGCCCTGGGCCAGGGCGGCGGCGTTTTTGACGATCTGCTGCTGGTAAGCCTTGAACTCGGGCCGAAGGGCCTCCCCGAAGCAGACCGCCTTGGCGGCGATGATATGCTCCAGGGGACCGCCCTGGGTGCCGGGGAAGATGGCCTTGTCAATGGCCTTTGCCAGCTCCTCCCGGCAGAGGATCATCCCGCCCCGGGGTCCCCGAAGGGTCTTGTGGGTGGTGGTGGTTACGACATCGGCGTAGGGGACGGGGCTCATATGGCACCCTGCCGCCACCAGGCCGGCGATGTGGGCCATATCCACCATAAACAGGGCGCCTGCCTCGTGGGCGATTTCCCCGATGGTCTTAAAGTCGATCTCCCGGGGGTAGGCGGAGGCTCCCGCCACAATCATCTTGGGCTTTACCTCCTGGGCCTGGGCCCGGAGGGCGTCGTAATCGATGCGGCCGGTTTCGGCGGAGACGCCATAGGGAACAAAGTTGTACAGTTTGCCGGACATATTCACCGGGCTGCCGTGGGTGAGGTGTCCGCCCTCGGCCAGGCTCATTCCCATAATGGTGTCCCCGGTCTCCAGAAGACCGAAGTAGACGGCCAAGTTGGCCTGGGCGCCGGAGTGGGGCTGGACGTTGGCGTGCTGGGCGCCGAAGAGCTTCTTGGCTCGCTCCCGGGCCAGGTCCTCCACCTCGTCCACGTGGAAGCAGCCGCCGTAGTACCGTTTGCCAGGGTAACCTTCGGCGTACTTATTGGTGAGGACAGAGCCCATGGCGGCGAGGACGGCAGGGGAGACGATATTTTCCGAGGCGATGAGTTCCAGGTTGCGCCGCTGGCGGGCCAGCTCCCGGTCCATGGCGGAGGCCACCTCCGGGTCGGTTTGGGCGACAAAGCCGATGGTGTCTATCATATCACGAAACATGGCAGGGGTTCCTTTCTAAAAGTAGTGTACCTATTATACTACGGGGGAGAGGAAGATAGCAAGGGCTCTGAAAGGAAATGCGGACCCTCCCCGGCGGCCCTGCGGCCGCAGGCACCCCCTCCCCGGCGCTCCGCGCCTAAGGGTTGTGCTGGAACCTAGGTTGTGCCTGGAGTCAGAAGCGGCAATAGGCGGAAGGTAGAAAAGTAGAAATCGCCCCTTGTTAGGGTGGGCCGGAAAAAACAAGGTTTCACTCCATCCCCCGGCGGTTCGGGTATTACGCCATGGCTTCGCCAAGATCCAGCACCGTTAGGTCCAAACGCTTTTTGATATGTACCAGGATGCTTTTCTCCAATGGATATTCGGAACTGTTGACGAAGCAATAGTCCGAAAGATCCAGCATGGCCTTGATCCTTCGCAATATTCTGTACCGCAGCAGGCGCGTTCCGGTGTCGATGTTCTCTACCCGGTGAAAGGGCGGAACCAGGTCCTTGGTCCGTTCCTCCAGCCACTCCGGGTTTGGATCGGTGTAGTGGGTGACAGCAACCAGTTCAATCTCCGCCGACTTGGAAAGCCGCTCCAGGATCCGCAGATAGCCGGTGTCGCAGTATTCCGAAATGACATAGAAGCGGCGGACGCCTTGCTTTTCCACCAGAAAAGTCGCCGCCTGCTCAAACCGGAGCAGAGATTCACAGGTGATAGGCCTCATGGAAAAGAGGCAGCAAGCCAGTGGTTTCGAGATGGATTTTTGCATAGTTTCTACACAACTCCTTTCTTCAATTGCAAAAGTTTTATACTTGTAAAAAGGTTTAACTTAATTTTGAAAGTATATCCTAATCATTTAGGTATAATACAAATTGACAAAGAAAATCACCTTTTCAATTTATTATAATGATTTATACAAAATATTACAATATAAAAAATAGATAAAATATAGGTGGCTTATATGCTTGTAGACTACGACGCGATCGGAATGCGTATCAAAATCGCGCGAATCAGGGCAAGAATCTCCCAGGAAACATTGGCGGAACGAACAAATTTCTCTACAACTCATATCAGTAATATTGAAACTGGCAATACAAAGTTGAGCCTTCCCGCAATTATGAGCATCGCCAACGCTCTCTCCTTGCCGGTGGAACAGCTGCTTTGTGATAATGTCGTTTATTCCACTCATATTTACTGCCAGGAAGCCCAAGAAGTTCTGGAGGACTGCTCCCCGGAGGAGATCCGCATTCTGCTGGACATCCTAAAGGGTTCCAAGGAAGCCCTTCGCAGAAATGAAAAGTTTATAAAAAGGATGAACGCCCCTTCCGAGTAGGTGACGAAACAACAAAAAAGACAGGCTCCCTTTCCAACCGGAAAAGGAGCCTGCCTTTTTCTGTTTTACAATCTACCTGACCAGGGCCAAAAGCTCCTCCAGGGTGCGGGAGGTACAGCCCAGGCGTTCCCCGTTGTGGCGGAAGTAGTCCCGGGCGGCCCGGTGAAGGGAGTTGTACCCGCTATGGCGGACCTCAACCTCCCGGTCCTCCAGGGCCTGGAAGAGGTCTTCCTCCTGGCGGGCCCGGGCGTCCCAAACCGTCTGGGGAACACTGGCCGCGGCGGCCCGAAGGAGACGGGCGGTCTCCCCGTCCACAGCATCCTTCCCCAAAACCAGCCACAGACCCTCTACCCGGTGGGTGGTGTCCTCCAGGTATTTCAGCGCCTCCGGCAGAGCGTCGGGATCCAGGTCATCTAAAAAAAGTTCCATGTACTTAATCTCTTTTTGGTCAAACAGCGCCATCAGTTCCGCCGGGTCGCCGGCACAAAGAATCTTGGCCCCAAGATCTTCCCCGATGCCCTGGAAAAATCCGGTGTCCATATGGTCCTCCAGCATCCCCAGGGAGGTCCCGGCAAAGCTGATCGCTTCGTAAAAGTTGCCCCGGCAGAGGAGGACCGCCCGCCCCCCGTACCAAAGGCCGATGACCTCCCCGTTCAGCGCCTTCTGCAGGGAGGCGCTGCCCCGGACCACCCCGTCCTCCGCCCCCATGACGGTGAGCCACTGGCCGGCATCCTCCAGGAGAAAGGGCCAGTCTAAAAAGACCATGGAGGGGTCCGCCTCCAAAAGCTGGCGGTTGTCCAGCAGGGCCAGATGGGTGGCCCCGTTGCTCAGGGCGGCGGCGGGATTCTGGGAAGGGATGGCCTCCAGGGTCACCGCCCCGCCGGAAAGCTCCAGGACGGCGGCGGCCAGCTGCGCCACCCCGTCCTGGGTGAACTGGTCCGCCCCCAGGGGGATGTCGATGGTCAGGGTCTGGGCAGGATAGGTGGGAGCAGTCGTCTCCACCCGGGGAAAACGGTCCAGCTGGGGACCACAGCCCGCCAAAAGACAGAGGGCAAGCAGGACGGTGAGAAAACGCCTCATAGGCGGGCCCTCCTTTCTGTTATCCCAGCTGATTGCAAAGGTAGTCGATGCGCTGGGCGTGGAAGCCGGTGTTTGCCGCAAAGGAATTGTTGATAAAGATTACGGTGTCGATGCCGTTTTCCTGGACGAACTGGGTCACCGATTTCTCGTAATGGCGGTAGTCAATGACATAAACGTCCTCGAAGTTGGCAAAGAGCCAGGGGGCAAAGGCGTTGCCATAGGACTCCTTGAGGACCAGGGCCTTTCTGCCGTTTGCCAAATCCGGATTGTGGACGGCAAAGAGGGGGTTATCCGCCCAGATAAAGACGCCGTAGCTGTTGCCTCCGGCGGAGCCTTCCGACCAGGGGTAGACCTCCAGGGGGTCGCTGCGGCCCTTAAGCCACAGCTTGGCGGTGGCATTGGGGGCGGTGATCCAGTAGTCCACAAAGTCCGGGTTCTGCTCCAGGCGGGGGTCCCGGGTGGCGTTGTAGACGGTGCCTAAAAAGGGCTGGATGGTGCGCTTTTCCAGGTGGTCAAGGTTGACGTTTTCAATCTCCGCCGCCCGGCAGAAAGCGACGTATGCGTAGTAGGCCCCCAAACCGGTCCAGTGGTGGTCGGTGCGGAAATAGATGTACTTTTCGGTGTTCCGGGCCAGCCAGCTGTAGGCGTCTACGGTGGTGACCTCCGGGCCCATCTTGGAGTACAGGTACTCAATGTTCTCCTTTTGGGAGTTGGAAAGGGACTGGTACTTTTCCGGCAGGTAGAATTCCCCGGAACAGGGCACCACGATATTGTAGACCTGGGCCTGCCCCGCCACTTTACCGGCAAAACGGGTCAGAATATCGGCGTACTGGTCCGCCACCGGGCGGTAGCCCCCAAAGAGGGTCATCCCCCGGTCCCCTACGATACAGTAGCCCTCGGTGAGGTACCCGTCGGGGACCTCCGGGGGGGCGTCGGGGGTGGAGGAGGCGCTGCTGCTCTCCGGCTGGGAGGAGACGGACGGATCCTCGGTTTGGCTTTCGCCGCCGGAGGGGCTTTGGCTCTCCGGCAGGGAGGAGGGAGAGGAGGGGGCGGAGGTCTCTGGCAGGGTCACCGGGGCAGGGGGCTGGCTGGCTCCCCCTTGGTTGGTGTTGTAGATTTTGATGTCGTCCTTCCCCCGGATTCCCTTCCAGTCGTCCAGAACGGCGGTAACGGCGATGAAACCGTCCCGCCCGGGGAAGGTGTCGGCGTAGTAGGCCTCAAAGTCCCGGAGCCACTCCCCGCTCCACAGGGCCTTGGCGGAAAAGGCGGGGAACTTGGCCAGCTCCCGCTTTTCGTACTCCGAGACGGTGGGCTTGGGCAGAATCAGGGACAGCAGTCCCACCAGGGCCAGCACCGTCACCAGAAAGACCATGGCCCCCTGGCAGGCCCGGACGTAAAGGGAAGCCTCGGTGTTTGGTTTTTTCTCCTGTTTTTCCTCGGGCATGGTGGACATAGGCGAACCCCCTCCTTACAGCAAAAAAGCGATCCTAGTTTCCAAACGATATTTTTCCAGCTCGGGCATATTTTTCCTGGATATGTTGACATCGTGACTTGGCTTGGATTTTTTCCCAACACAGTCATGGGAAACGAGCAGCTTGCCCCCCTGCTGCCAGGCGGTTGCAGGGATGAGATAGCTATGGGGATGTTCCCCGTCAAACAGGAGCATGAGAAACAAAAACAAAGAATCATCATCAATATTGAACTTGTTCTTTTCCATTGTAACCTGGTTGAAGGAACGGCTGGACTTCACCTGGAATTTCAGAAATCCGTTCTTTCCCTCCGCCACAAAATCGATGCCGTGGTCGTCCACTTCGGCGGTATAAATGTCCATGCCGTAGGAGGCCAGCGTCATCTTGGCATAATACTCACAGAAGGCCCCCAGCTTTTGCCGGGTGAGGCTGCTTCTTGACCAGATCAAATTATACATTAGGGCCGGTCCTCCTTTGGCACTCCAAGGTGGATAAAACCGCCAGATCGTCAATATCCACGATCTTTATTTTGACCCATGGACTATAGGCGTTCCACATATGATGAAATGGAAAATCGTAGTCCATCACTTCCAGAACGGATGCCCCCCGGCCTATACGAAAACATATATCCGGAAAAACATCTGTCCCGTAAAGATTTTTGATGTAGTCGAAATAATTAAAATAAAAGGGATCCTTCTGTTCCAGAGCCTTTTTTTGCCTTTTTTCTTCTTCCTCAATAAATATCTCAAAGGTTTCTATATTCGCCTTGGCTTCTTCTGTCATGTACTTTTCCGGCAGAGCCGAAAATTCGGCAAATGACGCGCCGATAAAAAATTCATCTTCCCGTGGATCATAGGCTAAAACCTTCATTGCATGATCTACCCTTTCTGTCCTGTCTGTGTATCCCGCTAGAACCGGAAGTACAAAAACGGGTTGTAGCTCTGGCCCACCAGGTAGGCGGTGGAGGCCATCACCAGGAGAAAACACCCAGCGGCCTGGACCGCCACTACCGCCGCCTGCTGTTTTTCCTCTGCCGCCCGCTTTGCCACCTGGTCCCGGACAAAGGGCAGGATGGGGGCGCAGAAAGCCGCCGAAAGGAACAGCCAGAACAGGTTGTTCTGCACCGTCACCCACAGCCCCGGGTCGGCGGCCAGCCGCCCCCCCAGAAGGATGGGCAGAAAGGCCGCCAGCCGGGAGAAATCGGTGAAGTAGAAGATGCTCCACCCCACCAGCACGGTGAGGAAGGACCAGGCCCACCCCACGGCGGCGGGGAGCTTTTCCAGCCGGGCCAGGAGGACCTTCTTTTCCAGGATGAGCAGCGCCCCGTACCAGGCCCCCCAAAGGACGAAGTTCCAGCTGGCCCCGTGCCACAGCCCGGTGAGGAGCCAGACCACGCAGATGTTCCGCAGCTGGTGGCGGTACTTGCCCCCCAGGGGGATGTAGACGTAATCCCGGAAGAAGGAGGAGAGGGAGATGTGCCACCGCCGCCAGAAATCGGTGACAGACCGGGCGATGTAGGGGTAGTTGAAGTTTTCCATGTAGTGGAAGCCGAAGATCCGCCCCATGCCGATGGCCATATCCGAGTAGGCGGAAAAGTCGTAATAGATCTGGATGGTGAACATCAGGATCCCAAACAGTGCCCCGGCGGTGGTCACCCGGGAGAGATCCCCGTCCAGGTACTGTCCCGCCAGCTTGCCGGCGGCGTTGGCAACCACCACCTTTTTGCAGAGCCCCACGCAGAAGCGGCAGAGTCCCTGCCACACCTCCACGGAATCCACCTCCCGGTGGTCGATCTCCTGGGCAATCCAGCGGTAACGGACGATGGGCCCGGCCACCAGCTGGTGGTACATGGTGACATACATCAGGAACTTCAGAAAGCTGGGCTGGGCCTTTACGTCCTTGCGGTAGACGTCGGCGACATAGGAGATGATCTGGAAGGTGTAAAAGCTGATGCCGATGGGCAGCACCAGCCCCGGACCCACGAAGCTGGTACCGAACAGGGCGTTGATGTTTTCGTACAAAAAGCCGGTGTATTTGAACAGCACCAGCAGGGAGAGATCCAGGACCACAGCGGCGATGAGGGCGTACCGGGCGTTCAGGCCGTCCTTATCCTCCCGGCGGCTTTCCATATAGAGGGCCAGCCGCCAGTTGAGAAGGGCGGTGGCAATTAGGAGAAACACCCACACCGGCTCCCCCCAGGCGTAGAACACCAGGGAGAAGCAGACCATGATAAGGTTCCGGGTCTTTGTTTTTCGGGCGGCAAAGTACAGAATAATATTGGCGGGAAGGAAGATGTACAAGAAGAACAGATTGGAAAAGACCATGGACGGACCGCCTTCCTGGGTTGGATTTCTATGGATTCGAGTTTCCTCGACAAAATTTTTACAGACACTTGTAATGATACCCTTTTTTTCCTATAATTACAAGGGTATCTTTCCCCTTTTTCTCTGGGATTTTCCTCCCGGGTTTTGGGAAGGGGCCGGGGGAGAGGATAGGTCTACTGCCGTTAAACCGTTTTCATTTTACTCCCCCTGTCGGTTCTTGTCAAGATATGGAGGAACGCCCCATGGATGAGATCATCCTCCGGGACACCCCGGACCGGTTCCGCCCCCTGGCGGGGGAGATCGTCCCGCCCCTGCTGGCCCTCCTGCGGGAGCGCCGGGCCCTGGAGGAGACGGCCTGGGACCGCCTCGACCGGCTCCAAAGGGAGTTCACCGCCGCCGGCGGTCCCCCGGGCCAGCCGGCCCCGGGCCGTATCCAGGCCGGGGAGGAGTACCGCCGCCGCTATCTGGAGCTGGCGGTCCCCCGGTGCGTCCCCGGCTTTTTGAAGCGGGGGGCCCCGGACGGCTGCCAACGCCCCGCCAAGTACCACTTCCTGGACGAGGAGCCCGCCCCCCAGATCACCTTCGCCATGGAGGCCGCCAAAAAGGCGGTGGTGGTCATCAGCGCACCCCGGGGCTCCCTGCGGCTTCTGTACCGCTTCACCCTGCGCCCCGGCCCGGAGGGTTGGCTCATCGCCAGGATCGACTACCACCATTCCAATGAGACCACCTGGCACATCGACCGGTATCTGTAAAGGAGTTTCCCATGCAGTTCGCCCTTGACACCCATTACACCCCCGAGGAACAGGAGTTCATCCGCCAGTACAACTGCCGGGTCCTCCGGGAGATCACCCTTCGGCGGGTGGCCTTCGGGGAGGAAGAGATCCCCCGGCGGATGCTGGTCTACTGCGGCACCACCCTGGGAGAGATCTTCGACGAGGGGGAATGGGGCTGGGCGGTCCTGGGGAAGGACCGCAAGGGACAGTGGGCCTGGACCGGCGGCGTCTACTCCGACCTTCCCTCCATGGCGGAGGGACTGTGACCCTATCCCAACAAAGTGAGGTCTTGCCCTTGGAGATCAGCCAAAAAAGAGCCATGCTCCTTATGTGCCTCTGCGCCTTTCTGTGGAGCATCGGCGGCCTGTTCATCAAGCTCCTGCCCTGGAACGCCGCCGCCATCTGCGGGGTGCGCTCCGGCATCTCGGCCCTTATCATCCTGCTGTACATGGCAAAAATGAAGTACCGCCTCACCCTGAAAAACCCCATGGTCTGGCTGGCCGGCCTGGGACTCATGGGAACCATGCTCCTCTTTGTCTCGGCCAATAAGCTGACCACCAGCGCCAACGCCATCGTCCTCCAGTCCACCGCCCCCCTCTATATCATGGTCATCAGCGCCCTCTTCTTCCGGGCCCATTACAGCCGCCGGGAGTACGTCTTGGTGGCCATCACCATGGGGGGGATCGCCCTGTTCTTCCTGGACCAGCTTACCCCCGGGGGGCTGCTGGGCAATGTCCTGGCCCTTCTCAGCGGTCTCACCATGGCCCTGATGTACACCGCCTCGGGGCGGCTGCCGGACGATGACAGCTCCATGTCCGCCCTGGTGGTGGGCCACACGGCGGCGGCCCTGGCGGGGATGCCCTTCCTCTTTCTCACCCAGGTGGAGATCAGTTCCCTGACTGTCTCCGCCATCCTCATCCTGGGGGTGTTCCAGCTGGGCATCCCCTATATCCTCTACGCCATTGCCGTCCGCCGCTGTTCCCCCCTCTCCTGCTCCCTCATCGGGATGATCGAGCCCCTTTTCAACCCTGTTTGGGTGCTGCTGGTGCTGGGGGAAAAGCCTGGTTTTTTTGCCCTCATCGGTGGTATAATAGTCCTTAGCGCCGTTACCCTTTGGTCCGTCGGCAACATAAGGGGCGCGGATTGACAGCCCCCGCAATCAGATAAAGGAGCGACAGAATGATGGAAAAGGAAGCCAGCCCGGTTATCAATCCCGGGAAAAACGAAATCATCACCGTGGACGGCGTGAGCTACCGCCGCCTCTGCATCAAAACCCACGTCATCAAGGACGGGGACAGCATCCCTGACGTGGCCATGGAGTACGCCGCCCCCCATATGCAGGAGGGAGACGTCCTCTTCATCACCGAAAAGGCGGTGGCCTGCACCCAGAAACGAGCCATCCCCCTAAAGGACATCCACCCCCGGCCCCTGGCCCGTTTCCTTTCAAAGTTCGTCCTCAAAACCCCCTACGGCATCGGCCTGGCCATGCCCGAGACCATGGAGATGGCCCTGCGGGAGTGCGGGACGGTCCGGATCCTCTTTGCCGCTGCAGTCTCCGCCATCGGCAAGCTGTTTGGCATCCGGGGCTGGTTCTACCAAATCGCCGGGGAGAAGGCCCGGGCCATTGACGGCCCCTGCGATTTCACCCTGCCCCCCTACAACGAGTACGTCGTTCTGGGCCCCGCCGACCCGGATAAGGTGGCGGAGGAGGTCTCCGCCCGCACCGGGCACCCCACCCTTATCACCGACATCAACGACCTGGGAGGGAACATCCTGGGCCGGTACCCCAGGGATCTCCCCGACGATCTTTACGTCCGTATCCTTAAGGACAATCCCCTGGGCCAGCAAAACGAGCAGACCCCTATGGGCATCATCCGGAAGGTGACAGAATGAACGGCATTGTTTTAGAGGGCGGCGCCATGCGGGGCATCTACACCGCCGGAGCTCTGGATGTCTTTCTGGAGAAGGGCATCTCTGCCGGGCTGGTGATGGGGGTCTCTGCCGGAGCGGTCCACGGCTGCTCCTTTGTCGCCGGGCAGCATGGGCGGAGCATCCGCTACTACCGAAAATATTGCAGGGATCCCCGGTTTATGAGCTTTCGGTCCCTTCTGACCACCGGGGACGTGGTGGGGGAGCAGTTCTGCTACCGGGACATCCCCGACCGCCTGGACCCCTTTGACCACGACGCTTTCGAGGCCTCCCCCACGAAATTTTTCGTCGTATGCAGCGACCTGGAGACAGGGGAGGCCGCTTACCTTCCCTGTTCCACCCTCCGGGGGGAGGCCATCGACGCCATCCGGGCTTCGGCCTCTATGCCCTTCCTTTCCCGAATCGTGACAGTAGGCGGGCGGCTCCTTTTGGACGGTGGCGTCTGCGACAGCATCCCGGCCACGGCGGCTCTCCGCCTGGGGTGTGAAAAGGTGGTGGTGATCCTTACCCGCCCCGAGGGGTACAAAAAGAGGCCCTCCGGCGCCCTGATGGGAAAGCTCCGTTACCAGCAGTACCCCCATTTTGTCCGAGCCCTGGAGCGGCGGTACTTACAGTACAACGATTCCCTTGTAAACCTCCGCCGCCTGGAGGAGGAGGGCCGCGCCCTGGTCATCCGCCCCAGCCGGGACCTGGGGGTGAAGCGGATGGAGAAGGACCTCCGGAAGGTCCAGGCCCAGTACGACCTGGGGCGGGAGGATGCCCTGGGGAAGGTGGAGGAGGTTAAGAGGTTTTTGGGTCAAGAAGGATAAAAAATGGGGAGCCCTCCAGGCGGGGGCTCCCTTTTCGCTCATAAATCATAGTGTCCACGGCAGGAAATGATGTGAAGAGTCTCATCCTTGATATAGTAGACGATCCGGTTGCACCCGTCGATCCGGCGGCTCCACCAGCCACTTAGATTTCCCTTTAAGGGTTCCGGCTTGCCGATACCGGAATAGGGCTCCCGCTGCATCTCCTTTATTACGGCGTTGATACGCTTCAAGGTCTTTTTATCCTGGGACTGCCAGAAAAGGTAGTCCTCCCAGGCCCGGTCCTCCCAAAGCAGGCGCATCAGTCCTCCACCTCGATCAGGTCATGCTCCGCAAAATGGGCCCGGCCCTCCCGGATGTCCTGGGAGATCCCCTCCAGGTACCGCAGATTGCTTTCGGAATAAAAGGGATCAGCGGACAATTCAAAGGGGATCCGCCGCTCCCGGGCCACCTTTTTCAGAAAAACATTGATGGCAGCGGACATACTCAATCCGATGTCATCAAGGGCTTCCTCGGCCCGGCGCTTTATGTCGTCGTCAACGCGCAAGCTGATCTGTGCCATGTCGGTCACTCCTTTCTGCATAACTATTTTACCACAAAAGAAAGCAAAATACAAGTAGAACGCTATACTTTTGCTTCTGTTTTGAGACTTGAAGGGGAGGGATTTCCTACTGTGTCATCGGAAGGAGCCCTGAAAGCTCCGGGCTGACTATCCGTCCATCGGGACACTCACAGGCAAAGCGACGAAAAAACGTTCTTTTGCCTTGCGTTCCCCAGCGGAATCCGCTATAATAGAGACATCGCAGAAAAGACCCCCGCCCCGCCTGCCGGGGCGGCAGAATAGGAGGACACACCATGGCCAAGGAAAAAGAGAGCAAGGTAAAGGTACTCGCCCCTATCACCGATGTGGACGAGCGAAAGAAGGCGCTGGACACCTGCCTGGGCCAGATCGAAAAGCAGTTCGGCAAGGGCGCGGTGATGAAGCTGGGGCAGAACGCCACCATGAACGTGGAGGCCATCCCCACCGGCAGCCTTTCTCTGGACATCGCCTTGGGCATCGGCGGCGTGCCCCGGGGGCGGATCATCGAGATCTATGGACCGGAATCCTCCGGTAAGACCACGGTGGCCCTTCATGTGGTGGCCCAGGCCCAAAAGCTGGGGGGCAATGCCGTCTTTATCGACGTGGAACACGCCCTGGATCCCGTGTATGCCAAGGCCCTGGGGGTGGACATCGACTCCCTTCTGGTGAGCCAGCCGGATACCGGGGAGCAGGCCCTGGAGATCTGTGAGGCCCTGGTGCGTTCCGGCGCCATCGATGTGGCGGTGGTGGACTCGGTGGCGGCCATGGTCACCAAGGCGGAGATCGAAGGGGAGATGGGGGACAGCCATGTTGGCCTCCAGGCCCGGCTTATGTCCCAGGCCCTCCGGAAACTCACCGGGGCCATCGGCAAATCCAACGCTGTGGTCATCTTCATCAACCAGCTTCGGGAAAAGATCGGCGTGATGTACGGCAACCCGGAGACCACCCCCGGCGGCCGGGCCCTGAAGTTCTATTCCTCGGTGCGTCTGGACGTCCGCAAGGTGGAGGCCCTGAAGGACGGCGGGGAGATCATCGGCAACCGCACCCGGGTCAAGGTGGTAAAAAACAAGGTGGCCCCGCCCTTCCAGCAAGCGGAATTCGACATCCTTTACGGCCAGGGGATCTCCCGGGACGGGGAGGTGCTGGACATGGCGGTGAAGCTGGACATCATCCAAAAGAGCGGTTCCTGGTTCTCCTACAACGGGGAAAGATTGGGCCAGGGCCGGGACAAGGTGCGGGATTACCTCCGGGACAACCCGGCGTTCTGTGAAGAGGTGGCCCAGAAGGTGATGGAGAACCGGGATCAGCTGAAAAAGGTTCCCGGCGGCAAGGCTGCCGCCCCCAAAAAGCTGGGCCAGGTGGACATCACCGCCGAGGTGGAGGACAACGACGAAGCGTCGGAGTGAGCCGCTGCTGCAAAAAAAGTCTCTGGAGAACCTTGGGGCTCCGGGGGCTTTTTTTTCGCGGGACAGCCGGGGATAAGGGCGGCGGAATAAGCTGAAGCGGCAGAAAAATTGCTGGCAAGCCCTTGACTCTTACACCGTGAGATACCTTATACTTGGACTCGGGCCCAGAAAAGAGAAGGAGGAAGGACAGATGCTTAAGATCGGCTTGTTTTCCAAGCTTTCCCGGATCAGCATTCGGATGCTTCGTTATTACGACGAGAACGGACTGCTGACCCCCGGGGAAGTGGACCCCGCCACCGGATACCGGTATTACCACGAGAGCCAGCTGATGGAGGCGGAACGCCTTTTGGCCCTGCGGGAAATGGGCTTTGGGGTGGAGGCCATGGGGGCGATCCTCCGGGCCTACCAGGACCCGGAAGCCCTGGGCCAATTCCTCCGGGTACGCAGGGAGGAGCTGCGGGCTGAATTGGAAAAGACCCGGCAGCGCCTTGCTCTGCTGGAGACCACCCTGGAACGGGTGGGAAAGGATGGAATGATTATGAAATACAACGTTACGGTGAAGGAACTCCCCCGGCGCCAGGTGGCCAGCCTCCGGTCCATTATCCCCGGCTATTGGCAGGAGGGGGAACTGTGGGGCCGGATGATGACAGAGACCGCCGGCCAGAACCTTCAGATTGCCGAACCCTGCTACAGCATAGCCATCTTTCACGACAAGGAGTACCGGGAGGAAAATGTGGATGTAGAGGTCCAGATGGCGGTGAAGGGAAGCTATCGGGATACCGACAGCGTTCGCTTTTTCACGGCGGAGCCCCAGACCATCGCCTCGGTGACCGTCCAGGGCAGCTACCAGCAGATGGGGCGGGTGAACCAGGTGTTGGCAAGCTGGATTGCCGGGAACGGCTATGAGATCAACGGCTCCATGTTCAACATCTACCACGTAGGCCCTGCCCAGACCGCCGACGAGAGCCAATGGGTCACCGAGGTTTGTATGCCGGTGGAAAAGAAGTAGTTCTGCCCGGAGCAGGAGGGGATCTTGGGGGTCAGAAGCCCGGCAGCGGCAAGCCGCCGTACAGGATTTTTCCTGTGCGGCGGTTTTTGTATAGCACTTCATTGCCAAAATAAAGAAAAAATCATAAAATCTGTTTTCGGCAATATAACAGATAAGTAACTTAAATATAGAGTAAACCCATTTATCTGCCAGAAAATCGGGATAAAATGAAAAAATACCTCCTGATTGCGGCAAATCGAGCAGCCCGTAGAAGCTGGGCTGGCAGAGCAGGACTTCCACAAAGGCGGCGGAAAATAAAGCGGCCGTGGGGATGGACTTTCAGCAAACGATAGGGTATATTTAGTACCAGATTGGTTTGCCGGAAAGAGCGGTTCCCCTGCCGTCTGCGGCGGAGGAAAGGGGAGGACCGGGGCGCAGGCCGCACCATCATCGCTGCCTACAGGAGGAAATAACATGGCCAGCCAGAAAGAGATTGCAAAAAAGGCGGGGGTGTCGGTTTCCACCGTCTCCCGGGTGCTGGGGGGGATGGGGGAGAAGGCCGCCTCCCCGGAGGTCGCCTGGAAGATCTGGGAGGCCGCCCGGGAACTGGGCTACACCCCAAACCCCGCCGCCCGCGCCCTCCGCTTGGGCGAAACAGACAAAAAAGATCCGCCCCGTCTGGTCACTTTGCTGGCCCGGGTCACCGACACCGAAAGCGACCCCTTTTTCCAGGCCCTGGCCCAGGCGGTGGACCAGGAGATCCTCCGCCAGGGCTGTCCCCTCCTCCCCTCGGTTTCCTTGGAGCAGGGGATGGAACGGAACTTCCGGCGCCTGGAGCGGCTGCGGCCCAGTGGGCTGGTCCTTTTGGGCCGCTGTTCCGGGGAGGCTGCCCGGCGCCTGGGGCGGCGGTGGCCCGCCATCGCCGTGGGGCTGAATCCCTCGGGCCAGGCGGAGATCGACCAGGTGCTTTGCAGCGGACGGGAAGCCGCCCAAATGGCGATGGAGCATCTTCTGGGGCAGGGCCACACGAGAATCGCTTACCTGGGGGAATGCTCGGTGGAAAACCGGTACAGCGGCTACTGGGAGACCCTGCGGGAGAAGGGGCTGCCCTTTCTTCGGGAGCTGGTTTGGGAAACGCCCCAAACCGCCGAGGGCGGGGAACGGGGGGCGGTGGCTCTCATGGCCCTGGAGGAGCCCCCCACCGCCATCTTCTGCGCCAACGACAGCGTAGCCCTGGGGGCGGTGCGGGGACTGCGGAAAAAGGGTTTGGCGGTTCCGGCGGATGTGGCGATTATCTCGGTGGACGACATCGCCCCGGCGGGGATGGTCCACCCCCAGCTGACGACCATCCACATCCCCAAGGACGATATGGGGCGGCTGGCGGTAAAGCTGCTTCTGGACCGGATCGCCGGGGGACACAGCGAACGGCTTCAGCTCCGCCTGCCCTGCCGCCTGGTGGTGCGGGAGAGCGTTTGACCCGGAGCTGGAAACGCCAGGGAGAAAAATCTCTAGGAGTAGACAAACCGCGTTTATCAAAGCACAAGCGGTCAATCGAGCCAAGTAAAGTTTTCGTCCACCTTTTTCAAAAGGTTGGGCGTAGCCCACGTTGGGCGCAGCCCACGTCCGGAGGACCTGAAGGGGCACAGCCCCGTTAGGGCTCAGAGTCCAGGGACAGCGTCCCTGGTCGCCCTCCGCAGAGGGCGAAATACTCTCATACGGAGTGAGCTTTTCTGCCG